>CAZVES010000047.1:4492-17279 GCA_964625835.1 uncultured Hyphomonadaceae bacterium | reverse complement strand
CTTTCAGGGCGATCTCGGCTTCAAGGGCGGCCAGCGTGGCGCGCTTTTCCGCCAGCTCGGCCTGCATGTCGCTCCAGGTGCCAAGTCCCGTCTCCCCCGCAAAGGCGTGGAAGGCGAAGTAGAGCATCAGGGCCGACAAGCCGAAACCGGCGAATTTGGAACGCATGGTCCATCCATTGCGCGCGACCGGTTAAACGCGAGTTTAACCGATCAGGCCGCCTCAGGCGTTGATGTGCGCGCGGCCGGCATAATAGCCGCTGGCGCCAAGCTCTTCCTCGATTCGAATGAGCTGGTTGTACTTGGCCAGCCTGTCCGAGCGCGCGAGCGAGCCCGTCTTGATCTGTCCGCAATTGGTCGCCACGGCGAGGTCGGCAATCGTGGTGTCCTCGGTCTCGCCGGAACGGTGGGACATGACGGCCGTGTAGGCGTGGCGGTGGGCGAGTTCGACAGCCTCAAGCGTCTCGGTCAGCGTGCCGATCTGGTTGACCTTGACCAGAATGGAATTGGCCGCGCCGCGCTCCAGCCCCATGGCCAGGCGCTCGGGATTGGTCACGAAGAGGTCGTCGCCGACAAGCTGGCACTTGTCCCCGATGAGTTCGGTCAGGGTCTCCCAGCCCTCCCAGTCATCCTCGGCCATGCCGTCCTCGATGGAGAGGATCGGATAGCGATTGACGAGATCGTCGAGGTATTTCGCCATGCCCTCAGCGTCGAGGGTCTTGTCCTCGCCGGCCAGAATATACTTGCCGTCCTTGTAGAACTCGGTGGAGGCCGCATCGAGGGCGAGCGCCACGTCGTCTCCCGGCGAGTAGCCGGCCGATTCGATGGCCTTCATGATGAAGTCGATCGCTTCGGTCGTGGAGCTGAGATTGGGCGCAAAGCCGCCCTCATCACCCACATTGGTGTTGTGACCGGCATCGCGCAGCTGCTTCTTCAGGGCGTGGAACACTTCAGAGCCCATCCGCACAGCGTCGGCCAGCGAAGGCGCCGCGACGGGCATGATCATGAATTCCTGGATGTCGATCGGGTTGTCGGCATGCTCGCCGCCATTGATGATGTTCATCATCGGCGTCGGCAGGAGACGGGCATTGGCCCCGCCAATATAGCGGTAGAGCGGCAGGCCGCAGCTTTCGGCTGCGGCCTTGGCGACGGCCAGCGAGACACCCAGCATGGCATTGGCGCCGAGGCGGGACTTGTTGTCGGTGCCGTCCACTTCGATCATCAGCTCGTCGACCATGCGCTGGTCGGTGGCGTCGAGGCCCTCGATGGCCTGGAAGATCTCGCCATTGACCCCCTCGCAGGCCTTCTCCACGCCCTTCCCGCCGAAGCGGCCGGCGTCGCCATCGCGCAGTTCATGGGCCTCATAGGCGCCCGTGGATGCACCGGATGGCACGGCCGCGCGGCCCATGGCGCCGTCGGCGAGGGTCACGTCGACCTCCACGGTCGGGTTGCCCCGGCTGTCAATGATCTCGCGGGCGTAGATGTCGACGATTTCACTCATTCTCGTGCTCCCCAAAGGCCTTCCGGTCAGACTTTGGTGGGCCATAGTCGGATTGTCTTGTCGGGGCAACGCGCATTCATCGCACAGGGGTTCTGGAAATCGCCCGCTCGCCTGCCAATTTATTGGCTAGTGGCAAGGTGTTCATCCAGGTCAAAAGGTGTCCTCAGAATGGAAAAAGCCGACGGACGAGAGCGCGGTGCTGAACCGGTTTCCCGCTATGACGACGATGTGCCGGTGACGTTTCGCCATCGCAGCCGAAAGAAGGACTGGCTGAACAACTGGATCAGGGTGTCACTTGTGCTTGCAGCTCTGGCGGGTGGGCTGATCGTGTTGATCGCTCTCGGTCAGGGCATCGAGTTTGCCGAATACTGGATACTGGTGATGGCCGGCTATGGCGTATTGGTTTTGTTGCTCTTCTGGGAGGCCCTTGCGCACCGGTTTTCCGGCCGGTCGGACTGAGCAGGCAAGAGACGCTGCAACCCGCCGTTCACGCGCGCTTGATTTTCCAGACGCTGTGGATTGGTACAAGAGGGCCTGGTTGCTTTCGGAGTTCGCAATGAAGCATATGTATCTGGTCATGGCCGTATTGTTTGCGGCGCTTGCTCCGGTGGCCTCTGCCGATGACAGCCGATCGCCGGCCGCCGCGGAGCCGGAACCACTGGTGAAAATCATAAACTTCACGGCGGATTGGTGCCCAAACTGCCGCATCGTCGATCCGCGCATCGACGAGGTGCTCGAACGCCAGACGCCCGGCGAGTTCGAGCTGGTCGAGCTGGACATGACGAAGACCTGGCGCGCCAGCGATGAAGAGAAGATGGCCGTCTTCGCCGATGTCGTCCGCACCGCCGATGCCCACAAGGCCGGCTATCTCTGGGACTGGTATGGCGGGCGAACGGGCATCAGCGTCCTGATCGCGGCAGATACGGGCGAGCCGATCTCCTGCATCACGGCAGCGCTTGACACCGACCAGATCGACTTCCGCTTCGCAGAGGCCCGCATCCTGGCCCTGCGCGCCCCTGCCGGCATGCGCAAGCCGGAAGGCCCCGCCTGCCCACCGCCAATGAACATGTGAGCCGATCAGTCCACGAAGACGATTTCGGGGGCGGGCTTGGTCTGCAGGGCATCCAGGGCAAGGGCCGTATCGCGCGCCAGGGCGTGGAACAGCTTTCCGGCCACCTCGTCCGAATAGGCCGCCGGCGTTCCCATATCGCCGCCCTCGCGAATGTCCTGCAGCATCGGGATCTGGGCCAGCAGCGGAAGGCCGAGCGCCCCGGCCATGCGCGCGCCGCCGCCTTCGCCCATCAAGTAGTGCCGTCCGCCAGCCGGATCCTCGAACCAGCTCATGGTCTCGACAATGCCGAGCACGGGCACATGGGTCTTTGCAAACATGGCCGCGCCTCGGCGCACATCGGCCAGTGCCACTTCCTGGGGCGTGGTCACGATGATCGCAGCATCCACCGGCACACGCTGGGCGAGCGCGAGCTGGGCATCGCCCGTGCCTGGCGGTGTGTCGATGATGAGGATGTCGAGGGGGTCGCCGGGCTCGCCCCAGGCCGCTTCGCGCAGCATCTGGTTGATCGCCGACATGACGATCGGCCCGCGCCAGATCATCGGTGCGTCAGTGTCCGACAGGTATCCGATGGAGAGCGTCTGCATCCCATGGGCGCGCACAGGGACAAGCTTTCCATCTGCCGAGGTGGCCGGCTGGGCGTCTGGGGTGCCGAGCATCGTGGGGATGGAGGGGCCATAGATGTCTGCGTCGAGCAGGCCGACCTTCATGCCGACACGGGCCAGGGATGCCGCGAGGTTCACGGCCACTGTCGATTTGCCGACGCCGCCCTTGGCGCTGGCCACCACCAGAATGCGGGTGATGCCCGCGACCGGCTCGACCTGCGACGGTGCATTGCCGGGCTGTCCTTGCTGCAGCGCTTCATCGGAAAGTCGCGCGCCCTTGCGCACGCGGCGCGGCGGACCGCCTTGCGACAGGTCGATCTTCCGCTCCGGGGCTTGCGTGGGTATCGGGGAGCCGAGCGAGCGTTCCCGGGTCAGGATGGCATCTGCATCGCTGATGCCTTTAACGGCCCGCGCGGCGCTTTCTGCTTCAAGCCTCAGGGCCTCGAAGCGCTCAAGGTCGCCTGGATCGGCCTCTATGACCAGCACGGCGCGGCCTTCCGGCGTCACAGTGACGCCCTGCAGCCAGTCCGGCGCGCCGAGCGCTTTGCGGATGGCGGCCTCAAGTCCCTGCGACGATTTCGGTTTTGAGCGGAACAAGGAGGGTGGGCCTTCTTGATAGACGATAACAGATAGACCACATATCGGTCACGCAAGTGCAAAACCCAAGACAATTTTCTTGAAGGAGATGGCCATAAATGCCCTGGAAGGATGAGAGCGGCGGGGAGCGTCCCCATGCTGCAGGAGGCCCGTGGGGCTCCGGCGGGTCTGGCGGAG
Organism: uncultured Hyphomonadaceae bacterium; assembly: GCA_964625835.1. GTDB lineage: Bacteria > Pseudomonadota > Alphaproteobacteria > Caulobacterales > Hyphomonadaceae > UBA5336. The sequence continues at coordinate 13,333 of CAZVES010000047.1, read as the reverse complement.
ACAAGAATGGCGGCTCGCCGTGGAACCGTCCGGGTGGCGGTGGAAGCGGTGGCGGTGGCGGAGGCGGTGGCTCCGACATTGAAGAGCAGATGCGCCGCATGCAGGAGCGCTTTCGCCGCGGTATTGGCGGGCGCGGTGGCCGGGGCGGCGGCGGGGCAGGCCGTGGCTTTGGACCGTTCGGCTTTCTCATAATCGGTGTTGTCGCGCTAATCGCATGGCTCTCGACGGGTGTTGTCGTTGTCGATGCGGGCCAGCAGGCGGCGGTTTTCCGCTTCGGCAACTGGCAGACCAATTTGCGGCCAGGCATCCATGTCCACCTGCCGACCCCGATCGAGTCCCATGAACTCGTTGACGTGGAGGGCCAGCGCCAGTCGAGCATCGGGGTCAGCCTCGATGAAAGCCTCATGATCACTCAGGACGAGAACATCGTCGATATCCAGTTTTCGGTGTTTTGGAAGGTCAAGACCGATGCGCCAGAAGATTTTATCCTGCGCGTCAAGGAACCGGCTGCCGCTGTTGAGATGGTGGCAGAATCGGTGATGCGCGAAGTGGTTGGCAAGTCGACCCGTCAGGATGTGATCACCACCGCGCGTGAGCGTGTCCAACTCGACGTGCAGACGCAGATACAGGAACTTCTGGACGAGTATAATGCGGGCATCGAGGTCATCGACGTCCAGCTTGCCAAGTCCGACGTGCCCGAGCGGGTGATTGAGGCCTTCAACGATGTCAACCTTGCCCAGCAGGATGCCGAGCGGAATGTGAACGAAGCGACACGGTTCGCCAACCGTGTCGTTCCGGAAGCTCGCGGTGAGGCCTCTCGCCTGATTCAGCAGGCGGAAGGCTATCGCGACCAGGTGATCGCCGATGCTTCCGGTGAAGCCGCGCGCTTCCTGTCCATCTACGATGAATACCGCCAGGCGCCCCAGGTGACCCGCGAGCGAATGTATCTGGAGACCATGGAAAAGGTGCTCGGCGGTGCCGAGAAGACCATCCTGGATTCAGACAGCGGCGCGGTGCCATACCTGCCGCTCGCGCCACAACCGTCCGGCGGTCGATAGGAGATTAACAGATGAGAGCCATCACCATCATACTTGCGTTCCTCGTCGTCATCGGCGCCGTGGTTGTGACCAATTCCTTTTACACGGTGCGCCAGGACCAGCAGGCAGTTGTCCTGCAGTTCGGTGACCTTGTGGATGTGCGCAACGAGCCGGGCACCGATGAAGCGGGCTTGTACTTTAAGATTCCTCTGGTCCAGCAGGTCAACCTTCTTGACCGGAAGAATATCGGCCTTGAGATCCCCAACATCGAAGTGCTGGCGTCCGACCAGCGGCGCCTCGAGGTGGACGCCTTCGTTCGGTGGCGGATCAAGGACCCGCTCCTGTTCTACCAGCGCCTGCGTACAGAAGCGGCTGCCGCCGCCCAGCTCAACAGGTTCACCGAATCCTCGATCCGGGAAACCCTCGGCACCGTGCCCGTTCCGGAAATCGTGTCGGGCCAGCGCATTGTCCTGATGAACCGGATTCGCGACCGGGTGAACGCCAATCTCGAAGGCACCGGTGTCGACATCATCGATGTGCGGATCCGTCAGGCCGACCTGCCATCGGAGATTGCCGAGGGCGTGTATGAGCGCATGCGGACAGACCGCCTACAGGAAGCCCAGAGCATCCGATCCGCGGGCGAGGAACGCGCAAGGCTGATCCGGGCGACCGGTGAGCGCGAAGCTACGGTGATTGTGGCCCAGGCGCGCGAGCAGTCCGAGATCATCCGCGGTGAGGGCGATGCCCGACGTAACGAGATCTATGCCGAGGCCTACAATCAGGACCCGGAGTTCTTCCGGTTCTACCGCTCTCTGATCGCCTGCGAACGCTCGATCCAGGCTGGAACGAAGCTGATCATAGACCCGCAGAACCTTGGCGTTTGCGACATCTTCTCAACCCGGGCGTCCGATACGGGCCGCTAGGTTGAACGCCTCAGCTTCGCCCCTCCAGTGCTGAATCGGAGGGGCGAGTCCAGGCCAGGGAATCTCCGCCATGCCCGCTGAAAGCCCCGTCTGGCCGCTCTTCCTGGCCGCCTTCGGCCTGTGGTTTCTGATCGAGGGGCTCGCCTACGCCCTCGCGCCAGATGCGATGAAGCGGTTTCTTGAGTGGGCTGCACGCCTTACCCCGGACAGTATCCGCTCCTCAGGCCTCTGGACCGCCATTCTCGGTGCCATCCTGCTTTATGCAACGCTACGCCTGAGTTGAACCATTGCCCCGCGGCCCAGAAGCGCCATAGTTTTCGAAGACTTGCCGCTATATCGAATACTGAGACCTGAAAGGACCCGCAAACCCATGGTGCGTCTTGCCAATCTTGTCGGCCTTGCTGCCTGTCTTGCCGTCCTCCCCGCCCCGGCACTCGCCCAGTCTCTTAGCGATGCGGCAGAGGCTGTGGACATGTCCGATGCGCCTGAGAGTTTTTCGGAACTCGCCAAGCGCCTCATGCCTGCCGTCGTGAACATCACCACCAAGCAGACCGTTGCGCCCCGGGGCCTGCCCGAGTTCGAGGAGGGTTCTCCGCTCGAACGTTTCAACGAGTTTTTCGGCCGCAACGAGGACGGCTTCCGCCAGCAAGGCTCGCTCGGATCCGGCTTTGTCATTTCAGCTGACGGGCTGGTTATCACCAACAACCATGTCATTGAGAATGCCGACGAGATCACCTGCGTCTTTTCCGACGGGCGCGAAATACGCGCCGAGCTTGTCGGCACCGATCCAGAGACCGATGTGGCCGTCTTGAAGCTGGACACGAGTGAGACCCTCGCCTTCGTGGAACTGGCCGACAGCGACACCGCCGAGGTCGGAGACTGGGTCATGGCCATCGGCAACCCGTTCGGATTTGGCGGATCGGTGTCGGCCGGCATCATCTCGGCCCAGAACCGCGCCACGGGCGGGCGGTATGACGATTTCATCCAGACCGACGCCGCCATCAACCGCGGCAATTCAGGCGGGCCCCTCTTCAATCTCGCGGGCGAGGTCGTGGGCGTGAACACGGCGATCATCTCGCCAACCGGGGGCAGCATCGGCATCGGGTTCGCGATTCCCGCCAATATGGTCAAACGCATCGCCGACCAGCTTGTCGAGTTTGGTGAATTGCGGCGCGGCTGGCTGGGCGTTTCCGTCCAGGGCATCGATTCCGACATTGCCCGGTCCTATGGCGTTGAGGGTGATGATGGCGTGATCGTCACGCGGGTTGAGGAGGGCGGCCCCGCCGCAGACGCCCAGCTTCAGGTCGGCGACCTGATCCGCACCTTCAATGGCGAAGTGGTGGCCGACCAGCGCGCCCTGACGCGAATTGTGGCTGATGCGGGCGTGGGCGCTCAGGTTGAACTTGGCATCGTGCGCGACAGGCGCAGCCGCATGCTTGAGGTCACACTCGGCGAACTCGACACGGGGCGCAGCGAGACGGAAGACGAAGAGCTACCCGAGCTAGCCGTGACCGACAATGCGCTCGGCGTCGAGTTTGCGCCGCTGGATGAGACCGCAAGGCGCCGGTATGGCATTCCTGCCGACATCGAGGGCGTCGTGGTCAATTCTGTAAGCCCGAGGGGCGCCAGCTTCGGCAAGCTTGAAAAGGGCGATGTCATCATTGAGATGGGCTTTGATCCGGTCGCAAGAGTTGCCGATGCGGTTGAGGAAATGGACGAAGCCGCCGCCCAGCCTGACACGCCCCTGCTGATCCAGGTCTGGCGCCCAGGGCGCGGGGGCTACAAGGCCTTCTTCTCGATCCAGCTTGATGTGACCAGTTAGGCCATTCGCACGCCAGTATCGCGCGGCCGATGCCTGCTATCGGAAAGGTGGTGGCGTCCCCGGCAGGATTCCAACCTGCGACCTACCGCTTAGGAGGCGGTTGCTCTATGCAGCTGAGCTACAGGGACGCATCCATCAGATCCCCCTAGCGCCTTTCGCGCGCGAGGAAAACCGGGCTTTCAAATTCGCCTCGCAGCATCAGATGCTGTAAGAAGGGTCCGGGAGGCGCTGCGCGTGTGGCAAGGGCTCAGGACAGGATATCTGGTGATTGCGATCTGCCTGGCCTCCTGCGGGCCATCGGCGGGGCTTGGAGACTTCCAACCCGGCGAGCAGGGCCGGGTTGTGCGCGTTATGGATGGCGATGCCCTCGTGCTCGACACGGGCCAGTCGGTGCGCCTTGTGGGCATAGAAGCGCCGGCCTTCGGACGCGATGGCCGCCCTGATGCGCCCCATGCCGAGGCGTCCCGGCGCATGCTGGAGGACCTTGTTCTCGGCAGGCAGGTCCAGTTGCACTATGCCGGTCTCACGCGTGACCGGTATGACCGCGCCCTGGCCCATGTGGCGACGACCGACCGCCTCGGCGCTGACTATTGGGTGAACCTGGAACTGGTCGCGAGAGGCGCTGCCCGGGTCAGGACCTATCCTGACACCTCCCTGGGCAGCAAGGCGCTGTTTGATGCCGAAACCGAGGCGAGGGCCAAGGCACGCGGTGTGTGGGCTCTGGCCGCCTACAAGCCCCGCGACGCGCGCGACTTCGGGGGTGTCGAGCCGGGCTTCGTGATCCTTATGGGAATACTCGGGCCGCGCCGCGCTCCCATCTTCGACGAGACGGCCTGCGCGCGCGATCTCATGGGCAGCGACATCACCGTGATCGTCGACCTGTCTGCCATGGATGCCTGTGACTTTGAGGCCGGCCTGCGCGTCGAGGTCCGTGCATGGTACAGCGATGGTCGGCTCAGCCTCAATTCGGCTGACAATCTCAGGGCCAAACCCGCCCCCGCCATGGCAGAGGCGTATTCACGTTAGGTGAACGGGATAATGTCCACGCGCCGGGGCCGGGCATAGTAATTGTCGGTCATGGTCTTTGACACATCGACCACGAGCGCCGTGTTGGCATCAAACAGCCCTGTGATCGAAGTGTAGTCATACTCGACCTCGGTAAAGATCACCGACCCACCCGGCGGGATGATCCCGGCCGGCACCGTCATCGTGTTGCCGTTGGCGTATGCGGTCCAGTTCGAGGTGGACCGGCTCCAGGCAACTTCAGGTGTCACACCGTCGCTTCCGAAGACAATTGAGGTGACGCGAATTCTCGTATCGGTGAAATCGTTCGGCGCCATGTTGATGACGCCTGAATTCAGGACGTTGTTCATTTCGGCCGTGTCAATGGCAGGCAAGCGCGCGACCAGGTCACCCACCGAAGACGCCGTCGTGGTGATCTTGCGATCTGTGATCAGCATCGTGGAGAGCTCGACACAGCCGAAATAGAAGCACACCAGGATCGGGGCGATCAGCGCGAATTCGACGGCGGATACGCCTTTCCGGTCCACACCAAGACGCGCGGCGCGGCGTATGCGAAGCAGCTTAGAAAGGTTCATTGCGGAATGCCTGTGAGGAGATGAGAAGACGCTTGTTATCGGGCAGGTTCGCCATCGGCTGGGAGATCAAGGGCGTGATCAGTCCCCATTCAAAGTAAACATTGACGACGACGATGCTGTCGCGCCCGCCGGCATCGAAGCCGAACGATGTTGTGTCCAGCGAGCCGTCGCCATTGCGCGGGACGACGTCCTGCGCACTTGGAAACCCGCTGGGGGCCGTCCTGACATTGACTGAGAGGGCCGTATCGCAGCTAAACATGTTCAGCATCCGCTCGCAGATCTTGGTTTCAAAGGCGGTTTTCTGGTCTGCGACGACGGCGGTTGATGCCTGGAGGGTGCCGGTACGTATGTCGCGGGCGGCCTCGCGCGCACCATAATCGAGGATCGTCGCGACCAGAAAGATCATGCAGATTTCCATGATCCCGATCAGGATGAAGAAGAAGGGACCTGCCACGAAGGCAAACTCGACCGCTGAAACACCTTCGGTATCTTTCGCGAGCCCACGCAGGGACCGCCGGTTCTCAAGTCGCTCTCGCGCTTTTCTCAGGAAGAGTGACATTATGGGCTCCAGGAAAATCCAGTCCTGCCGGGTTATCAGAACCGTTTTGCGTCTTCCCTAGTGGCCGACCGTCGATTTGAATGAAATTCACTGGAAACAGGCATCAGGGCGGTTGATTGCAGAAGGTAAACGATTCCTGTTGGCCCGTTCAGGAATTGATTGAAGCGTTTTACTTCGTCTTCACGGCGCTGGGCTATAAGCATCCTTGTTCCGGGAAACAAACCCGATAACTCGGGACGTTGAAAACCACATGCATGATGGGAGTCTCCAATGCAAAAGCTTGCTCGTTTCTTCAAAGATGAGTCCGGTGCAACCGCCATCGAGTACGGCCTGATCGCTGCCCTGATCGCTGTTGCGATCATCACGGCTGTGACCTCGCTGGGCACGAACGCCGGCAACACCTTCAACCAAATCGCCAACAACATGGTCTAAGACCAGGCGATCTGATGAAGATCAGCCTGCACATGCAGGCAGGGAAAGCCGCCAGCGTCATGCTGGCGGCTTTTTCCATTTCAAATGTGTCCGGCACTTTGGGGAAGTAAGGCTTCCTTCAAGATTTGCCGACAAGTTCACCTGAAAAGGAAAAGGTGACCGCTATGTTGATGCTCGCTGCAACAGCCTGTCTTTCGCTTTGTATCTTTGCTGCGCTGCATGACGTGGCGACTTTGAAGATCCCGAACTGGGTCAACGCATCAATTGCAGGGCTCGGTCTTTCGGCGCTGGCCGTCTCCGGCTTGCCGCTGACGGATATGGGCTGGCACGTGCTGACCGGCCTGATTGCGTTCGTGATCTCTTTCGGTCTCTTCTCTTTCCGGGTCTTTGGTGGCGGGGACGCAAAGATGATCCCCGCCGTTGCGCTCTGGCTCGGGCCAGTTGCGATCGTGCCTTTCCTTGTGTGGACCGCCTTCATCGGCGGAGGCATCGCGCTTCTCGGCCTTCTGGCACGCTATGCCCCATTGCCCGAGGGCGCACCGAACTGGGTCTCCAACACGCTGTCGCGCGGGGAGGGCGTGCCCTATGGCGTCGCGATTGCCGGGGGCGCGCTCATGGCCGCCAGCCACTCACCCCTGCTGTCAGCTCCGCTCGGCCTGCTGGGTCTGGGCCATTAACCATGCCTTAGCGCCATGCGTCTTACTAGTTTGCCAGATTGACAAGAGCCCGCGTTCGAGGGCCCCGGATTCAAGGATCGACCATGTCACCAATGCGTATCATCATATTGCTGATTGCCGCCGGCGCAGCGGCGGGCGCGGCGTTCCTTGTTCGCAACATGTCGCAGCAGCAGGTCGCGCCCGCGCCGGTGACGGCACCGCCGCAACAGGTCACCGAAGTCATCGAAGTGCCGCAAACGCCTGTGCTGGTGCTGACCCGCGATGTCGCGGTGGGCGATCTGCTCTACCCAACAGATTTCGTCTGGAAAGAGTGGCCGGACGAAACCCTCAATGTGAATTATTTTACACAGGATGTCTTCCCCACCGCCGTCGAGGACCTGACAAATTCGGTCGTGCGGTTGTCCATGGTCGAGAACGAGCCCGTGCTGCCCCACAAGATCGTCCAGAAAGGCGAGGCCGGTTACATGTCCGCACTCCTGACGCCCGGGATGCGCGCTGTATCGGTCGAGATTTCCGTGGACCGCGCCTCGGGCGGCTTCATCCTTCCCGGTGACCGCGTGGATGTGCACATCACCACCGATGTGGACGTGGAGGTTGATGGCGTCACCGAAAGCCGGCCCACCACGATGACGCTCATGGAGAATGTCCGCATCCTGGCCATCGACCAGACATTCGGAGAGGGCACGGGCGGCCAGTTTGCCATCGGTTCGACCGCCACCGTCGAGCTTTATCCCGAGCAGGCCCGGCTGCTGATCCTGGCCAAACGCCTTGGGGCTGTCTCGATGACACTGCGCTCCCTGCAGGATTTCGTCGAGGGCGGTCCGACCATGGCGAGAACCGATTTCCTGATTGATGTCCTGCCGATGGACCAGGTGTTCGAGGAAGGGCGTGATCCCGATGAGGTGCGCATCTATCGCAATGGTGCCCTGACCGTCGACCAGGTCGGCCAGACAGGCGGGAGTTGAGCCCTATGAACGTGTCCCTGTTTAAGTCCGCTGGGGCCGCCCTTGCGCTCGCCGCCGGCTGTGTCCCACTGGCCCAGGCACAGAACCTCGTCGGCGTCGAGATTGTCGAGCCCGGCGACTCGGCCGTGACCCAGCGGCTGAGCCTGGGCTTGAACAAGTCGACCATCATCGACCTGCCCCGGCCAGTCGCCGACGTGGTGATCACAAATTCCGGCATCGCGGACGCGACCGTGCAAAGTCGCAACCGGATCATTTTTCGCGGTGTCCAGCTCGGTGAGACCAACGCCTTCCTGTTCGACGACAATGGCCGCGAACTGCTCAACCTTGAGATCAGTGTCCAGACAGACCTGACCGGGCTGCAGGACCTGATTGCCCGCCACGTACCCCGTGCCCGGGTCATCGCGGAATCCGTCAACAATGCGGTTGTGCTGACCGGGACCGTTGCCGATGCGGCCGAGGCTGCAAAGGTCATGGACCTGGTGGGCCTGTACGAGGACACCAACGTCGTCAACATGCTGACGATCGCCGCCAAGGACCAGGTCCTGCTGGAAGTGCGCATCGTTGAACTGTCGCGCACCTTCCTGAAGCAGCTCGGCATTGACCCGGAACTCGACCTCAACCTGAACGACATTCTGGGGCAGGGTGATCCAATCGATTTCGGTTTTGACGTCGATTCACCCCCAATCGATTCCGGGCTCACCAGTTCGTTCAACTATTTCGATATCCAGAACGGCGTCACCCAGGTCCGCGCTGGCCTCAATGTCGCCGCCCTCGAACGCGTCGGCGTGGCCCGCACGCTGGCAGAGCCCAACCTGACATCCCTGTCCG
>CAZVES010000047.1:0-4392 GCA_964625835.1 uncultured Hyphomonadaceae bacterium | reverse complement strand
GAACGCGTCGGCGTGGCCCGCACGCTGGCAGAGCCCAACCTGACATCCCTGTCCGGCGAGACGGCGACCTTCATGGCCGGCGGTGAATTTGCCGTGCCCACGCCGGCGGCCATCAATGGCACCGCCGGGGTCGAGTTCAAGGAATTCGGGATCGGCCTGGGCTTCACCCCGACGGTCCTGACCGAGGACCGTATTGCGCTGAAAGTGGCCACCGAATTCTCCGAACTTGCTGCCCAGGGCGCGGTGGGTGGCATTCCTTCCCTGACCACGCGCAAGGTGGAAACCAATGTGGAGCTGCCGTCGGGCCGCTCGATGATGATTGCCGGGCTGATCCAGTCACGCACCCGCCAGGAACTCGACCAGATTCCCGGCATCAAGGATGTGCCGGTGCTCGGCAGCCTTTTCCAGTCGCGCGACTTCACAAATGACGAGACCGAACTGGTCATCATCATCACGCCCTACCTGGTCGATCCCGCCGCCAAGCAGGACCTGCGCACCCCCGCAGACGGCTTTGCCAACCCGTCTGACCGGGACGTGCTGCTCTTTGGCCGCCTAAACCAGATGTACAGCAATGGAAGCACCCGGCTGGACCCGGAAAACTATCGCGCCCCCATCGGCTTTATCGAGGAATAGGAGAGATGAACGTGACTATGGCGACGCTTTCGCGACTTCTCTTTGCCGGGGCTGCCGCAGCGCTGCTCGGCGCCTGCCAGCAGAATGATCTCAGCCTGCCGGAAAACGTGCAGCTTGAGGGCTTGCCCTTCGACAATAACCGCATTGGCGTGGAGCGCACCACCGAGGTGCTTGAGATCGAGGTGAACCCGGCCTATCCGGAGCTGCGAATTGCCGAACGCAGGGCGCTTGAACGGTTCGTCGCCGCATATCGCGACCGCGGACACGGCGGACTGGTGATGGCGATGCCGGAAAATGGGGCCTATCCCGAAGCCGCTGTCGAGGCGCTCAAGAACATTCGCAACCTGGCCTGGGAAAACGGTGTCGCCTGGGAACAGATCGATGGTTCGGCCTACAATGCGAATGGAGCCAACGCGCCCATCCTGCTGGCTTTTGACGCCTTCGAGGCAGTTGCGCCAGAGTGCCTGTCCCTGGCGGCATATGACATGTCTGATGTCTCCAGCAACAACGAGCCAGCCTATTATGGCTGCGCTGTGCGCAACAACATCGCGATGATGCTGGCCGATCCGGGCGACCTCCTGTCGCGCCGCGAACTCAGCCCTGGCGACAATTCGCGCGTCTCCGTGATCATGGAAGCCTACCGCTCCAACAACTGGGGCGGCGGCGAAGTGGTCGGTGTCGGCGGTTGATGCTGCGCCCGACTGGGGCACGAAACGTATTGGAGTAGGATCGAATGGGTAAAGACAACGCATTGTTCGAGGAAGATTTCGACTTCGACCTCGAAAGCTTTGATGATCTCGACCCGGTGTCCGAGGATGTGTCCCGGGATTTCGACGCGCTGGAAAGCGCCATCGAGGAAGTCTCCGATACGGGGCCAGTTGGCGTAGACCTGGATCCACCCGCAAAGACGCTTGAAGCCTTTGAACCGGCCCCGGTGGCATCCGGCACAACCGCCGAGGCGGCCCTGCCCGAACTCGTCCCCGCTGTGGGTGACAAGCCGATCCCGGCCATCGCGATCAAGGCTTTCATCGAACGCGCCGAGACGCGTGAACTGGTCGAGGCGATGTCGCGGGACCGCCGCCTGGGCCGGGCGACCGTGGAGGTGTTCGATGGCGGGCTCGATGCCGCCACGGAGCACATGGCGGAAAACGCCTCGCCCAACCTGCTGCTGGTCGAGAGCGCCGCGCCGGGTCCGCAGATGATCGCGGAGATCGACCGCCTCGCCGAGCATTGCGACGAGGGCGTGGAGGTCATGGTGATCGGCGCTACGAATGACATCCCACTTTACAGGCAGCTGGTGGCCCGCGGCGTCAGCGAATATCTCGTGCCGCCGATCCAGCCGCTTCAGGTCATCCGCTCGATCTCCGACCTGTTCACCGATCCGGACGCGCCCTTCATGGGCCGCTCTATCGCAGTGGTCGGAGCCAAGGGCGGGGTCGGTGCTTCGACCATCGCCCACAACCTGGCCTGGTCCCTTGCCGAGAACGCACGCCTGAACACGACCCTGGTCGACCTGGACGTCTCCTTCGGGACAACGGCGCTGGATTTCAATGAGGATCCGCCCCAGACCGTGGTCGATGCCCTTCTCGACCCCGAACGTGCCGATGAGACTGTCGTCGCGCGCCTGATGGCAAAGGCCACAGACCGCCTCTCCCTGTTTGCCGCCCCGGCCAGCGTAGCTGACATCCCGGAAATTCCGGCTGAGTCCTATGCCAGGGTGATCGAGACGGTGCGCCGGAACACGCCCTATGTCGTGCTCGACATGCCCCACACCTGGAGCCCCTGGGTGATGCAGACGCTGGTCGATGCCGACGAGCTCGTGATCGTGTGCCAGCCTGACCTGGCCTCGCTGCGCAATGGCAAGAACATCATTGACCAGCTCACCGCTGCGCGGCCCAATGATGCCAAGCCCAGACTGGTGCTGAACATGGCCGGCGTGCCGAAGCGGCCCGAAATCCCGGTCAAGGACTTCGCCGCCGCCATTGGCTTCGAGCCCGAGATCGTCCTGCCCTTCGAGCCGCACCTTTTTGGTATCGCTGCCAATAACGGACAGATGATTTCGGAAACCGACCCCGCCGCCAAGCCGTCCATGGCCATCGACCACCTCGCCTCGGTGATCTCCGGCCAGACCGTGCAACAACCCACCAAGAGCTTGCTGGCCAAGCTGATGGGCAAATAGGGAGCATCGGCTGAGACATGGGATTCGGTAAGAAGACTTCTGGCGGCGTTGCGACCGCATCAAGGCCCGCTGCATCTGGAGCCAAGCCTGAAGCAAAAGCGCCTGCCGCCCCGAAGCCGGCACCAAAGCCCGCCGAGAAGCCGGCCGCACCGCCCGCCGAGCCCGACCGCCAGGCTGAAGATCGGTCAGAGGCCTACTACGCCACCAAGATGACCGTGTTCAATGCGCTGATCGACACGATCGACCTGGCGCAGCTGGCCCAGCTCGATGCCGAGAGCGCGCGCGAGGAGATCCGCGACATCGTTGTTGAGATCGTCGCGATCAAGAACGTTGTGATGTCGATCTCCGAGCAGGAATTGCTGCTCGACGATATTTGTAACGACGTGCTTGGATATGGACCGCTGGAGCCGCTGCTGGCGCGCGACGACATCGCTGACATCATGGTGAACGGCGCTGACACCTGCTACATTGAAGTGAGCGGCAAGATCGAGCGCACAAACATCCGCTTCCGCGACAATGCCCAACTCATGAACATCTGCCAGCGCATCGTGTCCCAGGTGGGCCGGCGCGTGGACGAGAGCTCGCCGATCTGTGACGCGCGCCTGCTCGACGGCTCACGCGTGAACGTGATTGCCCCGCCTCTGGCGATTGACGGGCCCACCCTCACCATCCGTAAGTTCAAGAAGGACAAGCTGCGCCTTCAGGATCTCGTGAATTTCGGGTCGATCTCCCCCGCGGGTGCGGAAATCCTTCGGATCATCGGCCGGGCCCGCTGTAACGTGCTGATCTCGGGCGGTACGGGTTCGGGCAAGACCACGCTGCTCAACTGCCTGACCGGCTTCATCGAGCCCGGCGAGCGGGTCATTACCTGCGAAGACTCCGCTGAATTGCAGCTCCAGCAGCCCCACGTGGTGCGCCTCGAGACCCGCCCGCCCAACATCGAGGGGTCCGGCGAGGTCACCATGCGCGACCTGGTCAAGAACTGCCTGCGGATGCGCCCGGAGCGGATCATCGTGGGCGAGGTTCGCGGCCCGGAAGCCTTCGACCTCCTGCAGGCCATGAACACCGGCCATGACGGCTCGATGGGAACGCTCCACGCCAACACCCCGCGCGAGGGCCTGAGCCGTGTGGAATCCATGATCACCATGGGCGGTTTCTCCCTTCCGGCGAAGACCATCCGCGAGATGATCGTCGGCTCGATCGACGTTGTGATCCAGGCCTCGCGGTTGCGCGATGGCTCGCGGAAAATCATGAACGTGACTGAAGTTATGGGCCTGGAAGGCGACACCATCATCCTGCAGGATGTCCTCAAATTCGAGATCGATGGCGAGGACTCCAATGGCAAGGTGAAGGGTGAACACCGCGGCACCGGCATCGGCAGGCCACGCTTCTGGGAGCGAGCCTCCTACTACAATCTCGAAAAGGATCTGGCCACGGCGCTGGACCAGTTGGGCTAGGGACATGGAAAACGACCTGATGATCTACGGCGTTGCCGGGCTGGCTTTTCTCGCCATTGCGGGGATTGGCCTGGCCTTTGCCGGTGGAGGATCGGGCGAGGTCGCCGCGCAACGGGCCAAACA
>CAZVES010000046.1:9819-17304 GCA_964625835.1 uncultured Hyphomonadaceae bacterium | reverse complement strand
GCGACAAGGTAAAGGTCACCCTGCGCTTCAGGGGGCGGGAAATGGCGCACCAGCATCTCGGCATGGAATTGCTGAAGCGGGTGCAGACCGATTTCGAGGAAATGGCCAAGGTGGAACTCGAGCCCAAGCTCGAAGGTCGCCAGATGACCATGGTCATGGCCCCGCGCTGATGCGCGCGTTTGTGATCGGTCTCGCAGGACTGGCGCTCGCTGCATGTGGCAGCGCACCGGAGGACCCGCCGGAAACCGAAGCCCCGGCGGAAGACGCCCTCGTCCAGCCCGAATGGGATGCACTCGACCGTGTGGGCGCCGACACGTGCGGCATGCGCGTCGTGCGCGGGTTTCTGGGACGGCCGGCCAGTGAAATTCCGCCGCAGCGCCTGCCGGAATTCCACCGCATCCTGGCCCCCACGGACCAGGCCACGATGGACTATGTCGAAACCCGGCTGAACGTGCTGACCGATGAAGAGGGCACCGTCATCGGCTTCAAGTGCGGCTGACCGACATTCCGGGTTGATTCCCACCCGCTTTTCCGTCATTGAACGCTGCTTCGGGTGCAAGGCGAACGGCATGCCTTTGCGCCCTTCAACACGAGAGAAAAAGCCAGGGCCGCCACTCTTCATGGCGTGAGCTCGGTGCAAAGGAGTTCGAAATGCCGAAGATGAAGACCAAGAAGGCCGCTGCCAAGCGGATCAAGATCACTGCGTCAGGACGCCTGAAAGCGGGCGTGGCCGGCAAGCGCCACCGCCTGATCAGCCACAACGGGAAATACATCCGCCAGAACCGCGGCACGAAAGTGCTGGCCAAGGTCGATGAGCCCCGCGTGAAAAAGTACCTGCCCTACGGACTGTAAGCGCCCATTCGCCCCCCATGGCGCGTGAAGACGAACCATTTGGGATGAGCGCCCAGCCCAGATCCTGACCCCTATCAGAAGAGCCTGACCCATGCCCCGTTCACGCAACAAAGTGCCTGCGCACGCCCGCCACAAGAAAATCATCAAGGCCGCCAAGGGATACCGCGGCCGCCGCAAGAACACGTTCCGCACCGCCCACGCCGCCGTCTGGAAAGCCGGCGAGTACGCCTATGTCGGGCGCAAGGTGAAGAAACGGAAGTTCCGCAGCCTCTGGATCCAGCGCATCAACGCCGCCGTGCGCGAGCATGACGATACGCTGACCTATTCGCGCCTCATCGACGGGCTGACCAAGGCCGGCATTGAGATCGACCGCAAGGTCCTCTCCGACCTCGCCATCCGCGAACCGGAAGCCTTCGGCGCCGTGGTCGCGCAAGCGAAAGCGGCGCTGAATTAGAACCACCCATCAGCCTGAAAACGAAAAGCCTCACCGAAAGGTCGGTGAGGCTTTTCTTTGCTCGCCTTTTCAGCAAGCCCGATAGGCTTTAGAAGGCGGCTTCGATTTCAGAAGGCCTACGACGTGACCGACATCACCACCATCGAAACCGAAGCCGCCGCGGCCATCGCGGCCGCCAGCGACCTGGCCGCCCTCGATCGCGTGCGCGTGGCTGAGCTTGGCAAGAAGGGTCGGGTCTCCGGGCTGATGAAGACGCTCGGCAAGATGAGCCCGGATGAGCGCCGCGAGATGGGCCCGAAGCTGAACGCGCTGAAGGAGCGCGTGGCCGCCGCCATCGAGACGCGCAAGGCCGTGCTGGAAGACGCCGCCCTTGAAGCCCAACTCGCCACGGAGAAACTCGATCTCTCCCTGCCCCACCGGCCCGAGCGGACCGGCGCGCTGCACCCGGTCATGCAGGTCTTCGAGGAGGTCGCGGCCATCTTCGGCGATATGGGCTTTTCGGTCGCCGAAGGCCCCGACATCGAGGATGACTGGCACAATTTCACCGCGCTGAACTTCCCCCTCGGCCACCCGGCGCGCGAGACCCACGACACCTTCTTCATGGCCCCGGACAAGGACGGCCAGCAAAAGGTTCTGCGCACGCACACCTCCCCGGTCCAGATCCGCACCATGACCAATGGAAAGCCGCCCATCCGCATCATCGCGCCGGGCCGGGTCTACCGCAATGACTGGGACGCGACGCACACGCCGATGTTCCATCAGGTCGAGGGCCTCGTCATCGAGGAAGGCATCCATATGGGCCACCTCAAGGGCTGCCTGATCGACTTCGTGAAGGCCTTCTTCGAGATCGATGATGTGGAAAGCCGCTTCCGGCCGCACTTCTTTCCCTTCACGGAGCCGTCGGCCGAGATGGACGTGAAATATCGCCGCGATGGCGAGACCATCAGGATCGGCGCGGGCGAGCAGTGGATGGAGATTCTCGGCTGCGGCATGGTGCATCCCAAGGTGCTGGCCAATTGCGGGATCGACCCGGATGTCTACCAGGGCTTCGCCTTCGGCATGGGCGTCGATCGCCTCGCCATGCTGAAATACGGCATGCCAGACCTGCGCCCCTATTTCGAGGCCGACCCGGCCTGGACGCGCCATTACGGCTTCAAGCCCTGGCTGACACCGAGTGTCAGCGGCGGGCTGAGCTAGGAAGGCCAGACCCATGAAATTCACCCTCTCCTGGCTTGAGGATTACCTCGCCACAAAGCTCGACCTGCACGGCATCCTCGATGTGATGCTGAAGGCGGGACTAGAAGTCGAAGAGGTCCATAACCCGGCCGACGATCTGGCGGCGTTCACCGTGGCGAAGGTGACCGCCGCCGAGCCCCATCCGGACGCCGACAAGCTGCGCGTTTGCACCGTGGAAACCGTTGATGGTGAAAAGCAGATCGTGTGCGGCGCGCCGAATGCCCGGGCCGGGATGACGGCGATCTATGCCCCGCTCGGCGCTTATATTCCGGGCCTTGATTTCACCCTCGACAAGAAACCCCGCGCCATTCGCGGCGTCGAGAGCCACGGCATGATGTGTTCCACGAAGGAGCTGAATGCCGGCGAGGACCATGACGGCATTGCCGACCTTGACGACAAATGGAAGCTGGGCACGCCCGCCGCCGAAGCCCTCGGCATGGATGATCCCATGATCGACTTCGAGGTGACGCCCAACCGGCCGGACTGGCTGGGCGTGGCGGGCATTGCCCGCGACCTGGCCGCCGCCGGCGCAGGCCGCCTGATCCCGCGCGAGTTCAAGCTGCCGGCGAGCAAGTTCAAGTGTGACCAGGACATCCGCATCGAAGCGCCAGACGCCTGCCCGGTCTTTGCCGGCGCGCTCATCCGCGGCGTGACGAACGGGCCGTCACCGGACTGGATGCAGACGCGGCTCAAGGCCGTTGGCATCACGCCGAAAAATCTGTTGGTGGACGTGACCAATTATATCTCGCTCGACCGCGCGCGCCCGCTGCACGTCTATGACGCGGCCAAGCTGCAGGGCCCGGTCGTGGCCCGCCTCGGCCGTGCGGGCGAGACGCTCGAAGCCCTGGATGGCAACACCTATGACATCACTGGGGAGATGTGCGTGATCGCCGATGACAGCGGCGCCATCGGCCTTGGCGGCGTGATGGGCGGCGAAAGCACGGCTGTCAGCGACGAGACCACGGACGTTTTCATCGAAAGCGCCTGGTTCGACCCCATGCGCACCGCCCGCACAGGCCGCGCCACGGGGATCATCTCCGATGCGCGCTACCGGTTCGAGCGCGGCGTCGACACCCATTCCTGCCTGGATGGGCTGCACTATGCCATCGAACTGATCACGGCGGCAGGTGGCGGCAAGGTCTCCGACGTGAAGATTGCCGGCACACCGCCGCCGCGCCAGGACAAGGTTACCTTCAAGCTGGAAGACGTGCAGCGCCTGACGGGCCTGAAGGTGAAACCGAAAGACATGCGCAAGACGCTGACAGACCTCGGCTTCGACATCGAGGATGCCGGCGACGCCTTTTACCTGACCGCGCCGACATGGCGATTCGACATCGAACAGTCCGCCGACCTGGTCGAGGAGATCGCGCGGACCCAGGGCTTCGACACTCTGCCGACCCTCTCCCTGCCCGAGCCCGAGGGCGGGCGCGGCGCAGTGACGACAGCCCGCCAGGAACGCGTGCGCACAGCCCGGCGAAGCCTGGCCGCGCGCGGCTTCCTTGAGGCGGTGACCTGGAGTTTCATGCCGCTTGACCATGCGCGCCTGTTCGGCGGCGGCGCGCCAGCCCTCGCTGTGGCCAACCCGGTCGCCAGCGAGCTGAACCAGATGCGTCCGACCATACTGGCCAACCTTGCCACTGCCCTGCAGCGCGCTCGGGATCGCGGCGAGCGGGCTGCGGCCCTGTTCGAGGCCGGGCCGGTCTATCTAGGCGACGGGCCAAAGGACCAGCGCACCATGGTCACCGCGCTGGTTCGCCCCGCGGCTGTGCGCCACTGGCAGGGCGCGAGCGCCTATGACGCCTTCGCCGCGAAGGCCGACCTGATCGCCGTTCTGGAGGCCATCGGCCAGCCGGAAAGCCGCTTCCAGGTCGCCCCACCCCGCGACGAGCACTGGCATCCCGGCCAGGCTGCGAGCCTGAAGATGGGCCCCAAGGTGACCATCGCCCAGTTCGGCGCGCTGCACCCGCGCGTGCTCAAGGCGCTGGACGTGGAGGGCCCGCTTTATGGCTTCGAGCTGAACCTCAACGCCCTGCCCCAGATGAAGGCGCGCGGCGCCAAGACCCGCGCGAAGCTGGAAATCGCCGACCAGAGCCCCGTGCGCCGCGACCTTGCCTTCACCGTGGCCGAGGATGTACCGGCCGCCGACCTCATCCGCGCAGCCCAGGGCGCCGACAAGGCGCTGGTCCGCGACGTGCTCGTCTTCGACGTCTACAACGGCGAGGGGATTGGCGAGGGGCAGAAATCCATCGCTCTGGAAATCACCCTCCAACCCCAGGGCGAGACGCTGAAGGATCAGCAGATCGATGCGGTGATGGACAAGATCGTCGCCAAGGTCTCCAAGGCGACCGGCGCGGCGCTGCGTGGCTGACAGGGCTTCTACATTGCGCTAATACGGTGCGATCCAGATTCATGGTGCATATCGCTTCGCTCCATGCACCCTACGAAAAGAGGTCCCCATGGCCGGCCACAGCAAATGGGCAAACATCCAGCACCGCAAGGGCGCGCAGGACAAGAAACGCGCCGTGCTCTTCTCGCGCCTGTCCAAGGAAATCACCATTGCCGCGAAGATGGGCGGAGCGGACCCGGACGCCAATCCGCGCCTGCGCCTTGCCATCAAGAACGCCAAGGGTTCCTCCCTACCCAAGGACAATATCAAGCGCGCCATCGACAAGGGCGCGGGCGGCGGCGGCGAAGACTATATGGAAATTCGCTATGAGGGCTTCGGCCCCGGCGGGGTCGGCATCATTGTCGAGGCCTCCACCGACAACAAGAACCGCGCCGCCAGTGACATCCGCTCCACATTCTCCAAGAATGGCGGAAACCTGGGCGAGACGGGCAGCGTCAGCTTCGGCTTCGAGCAGGTCGGCGAGATCATCTACCCGGCCGGGATCGGCGAGGAAGACGAAGTGATGATGGCCGCCATTGAGGCCGGCGCCACCGACATGGAACGCGACGGCGACACCTATATCATCTACACAGAGCGTGAGGGCCTCGGCGAGGTCGCCAGCGCCCTGGATGAAGTGTGGAACGATGTGGACGCCACCAGCACCAAACTCATCTGGAAACCCCAGAACACCGTGCCCGTCGAAGGACAAGCCGCCGAGACGCTGATGAAGCTGCTCGATATCCTCGACGAGCTCGATGATGTGCAAAACGTCTATGACAATTCCGAACTGAGCGAGGAAGAAGCCGAGCGGCTGGCCGCAGCGGAGTAAGCCATAGGGTGCGCCGAGGGCGCAGCGCCAGGCCCATGGTTCGTCTCCGCTCACCATGAGGTTCGGACCTCAGAACACAGAACGGCACTGATCCTGAGCGAAGACGAAGGATCGCGCATCACGAGGTCAATGGATCGTCTTCGCCCACCATGCGGATGTTCTGGGTTGTTCCCGTCCCCGGGCTGTATTGCCCGCGCGCCACCCCTCATCGGGAGCGCTTGGCCGGATGTTGGCGCGGCGTCGAGCAATATCCATCGCAGAGCGCGCCGCAGCGGGGATCACGGGATAAGCATCAGGCGGCCACCGACAGCCCCTTCATCGCCCGTTCGGCCGCCTCCAGTGTCTGGTCGATGTCGGCTTGCGTCATCGCCGCGCCGATGAACATGTTGTGGTAGGTGTGAAACCAGATGCCCTGATCCAGCATGGCCGCCACGAAGGCCGAGCCAAGGGCGAGGTCCTTTGCGCCTTCGCCGTCGAACATGATCAGCGGCATCTGCACGGGCCCGGTCTGGCTGAGCGGCAGGCTGTGGGTCTCTGCCAGGCTCGCCAGACCGTCGCGCAAACGCTCGCCAAGGCCCAGCATCCGCTCCAGATAGTCGCTTTCGCGCAGGATCTGGAGCGTCTTCACGCTGGCCGCCATGGCCGCCGCCGCAAACCAGAACGAGCCGGTGACATAGATCCTGCCCGCCGCCTCCCGGGCGCGATCATTGCCGAGCAGGGCCGAGATCGGGTGTCCATTGGCGATCGCCTTGCCCCAGAGTGAGAGGTCCGGCTCCACGCCCATCCCGCTCCAGCTGCAATCGCGCGCGAGGCGGAAGCCCGCACGGATATCATCCAGTACAAGCAGCGCATCGCGCTCATCACAGAGCTTGCGGGCAAGCCGGGCATAGTCCGGCTCGGGCAGTTCCTGGTCGACCAGAACGTCATGCTTGAACGGGGCGCAGAAGATCGCGGCGAGGTCGTCGCCCGCCTCATTCACGGCGGCCTGCAGGCTCTCGGCGCTGTTGTACTGGCAGTAGATGAAATGGGCCCGGTCCTCGGCCACCGTTCCGGCAGGCAGCGGCGTGCACCAGGGCGCGGCGCCATGATAGGCGCCCTTGGCGAAGATCACCTTCCGCTTGCCGCGATAGGCCCGCGCCGTGAGCAGGGCCATGGAGCTGGCATCGGTTCCGTTCTTGCAGAACATGGCCCAGTCGGCATGGTCGACCATCCCTGTGAAGGCCTCGGCGAGATCCACCATGACCGGGCTCGGACCCGTGGCCGCGTCGATCTCGGCCAGTTGCGCAATATAGGCCGCGTCGATCTCGTCATGGCCATAGCCGAGCAGGTTCGGCCCGTAGCCGCACATGAAGTCGATATAACGCTTGCCGTCCGCGTCCCAGAGGTATGCCCCCTTTGCCCGCGTGAAGAATTGGGGCGCGCCATCGGGAAGTGACGCAACAGACTGGTGGCCATACATCCCGTTCGGGATCACCGCCTTCGCCCGCGCACGCAGGGCCGCATCCTTGGGTCCGCTCATCGCATACTCCCGCAATATCTTTTGCGACAAGGTGCGCGAGGTCACGGAAAAAGAAAAGCCCGCCTGTGGAGGCGGGCTTTATACTTTTTCGGTTGCAAGCAGCCCTGAGCGAGATCCATCGCGGAGCCGAAGGCGAAGCGGGGGTCAAACAGGACAGCCCTGAGCGAGATCCATCGCGAAGGGCGAAGCCCGAAGCGGGGATCAACGCG
>CAZVES010000046.1:0-9719 GCA_964625835.1 uncultured Hyphomonadaceae bacterium | reverse complement strand
CAGCCCTGAGCGAGATCCATCGCGAAGGGCGAAGCCCGAAGCGGGGATCAACGCGTAAAGGTCTAGCCGACGATATCGGCCAGGGAGAAGAACTGGGCGATCTCCATGGCGGCGTTCTCCGCGCTGTCGGATCCGTGTACGGAGTTCTCGCCGATGGACTTGGCGAACAGCTTGCGGATCGTGCCGTCCGCGGCCTCGGCCGGGTTGGTCGCGCCCATCACTTCGCGATATTTGGCAACGGCGTCCTCGCCCTCAAGCACCTGGACCACGACCGGCCCGGAAGTCATGAACTCGACCAGTTCGCCATAGAAGGGGCGCTCGGCGTGCACCTCGTAAAAGCGCCCCGCCTGGGCCTCGGTCATGTGGATGCGGCGCTGGGCGACGATGCGCAGGCCGGCATCCTCGATCACCTTGTTGATCGCGCCGGTGAGATTGCGCTCGGTGGCGTCGGGCTTGATGATGGAAAAGGTCTGCTGGACAGCCATTTGGGGTGCTCCTGAAAGTCTGGGGAAATCGCGTGTTGCGCGGCCTATAGCGGCGCGGTCGATAGGGGGCAACCGGCTTTGCACTCCACAGCCCACCTCATGGTGAGCGACGTCGAACCATGGACACGCGATGACGCCATCCTTCGTCTCCGCTCAGGATGAGGACCGCGCCCGACCCTCGTCGCCAACTACATTGCGCGCTATGGTGCGTCCATGCCGTCAGACAAAGGAGCCGCCCATGGGACACATCCTCGCCTATCTGAAAATCCTCGCCCTCGGGGCGCTCACCGCCGCGCTCTACCCGGCCCTCGCCCTGATCTGGACCGGTGCCCTGCCGCCGGACCTTGGCAAGCTGGCGGCCACGCTGGGGCTGATCGCAGCGCTCGGCCTCATTGTCACGCTGCTCAGCCTGCCGGGCAAGCCGCCCGCAGACAAGGAACCGATATAAGGCCTAGGTCCCCGCCTCTTTCCAGCCGCCATTCGGGGTCTGTTGGAAATAGCGGCAGGTGAGGCCGGCATCCTTTGCGGCCTTGAACTGGGCGCGGGCCACGTCGCGTGTCGGCCCGTCGCGGCCCTCGAACATCACCATGCAACGCTCGAAGGGCGCATCGGTCGGGACCTGCGTCCCGTCCAGCAGGAGCAGCGCGGCAGCGCCATTCGCGTTCTTGATCTCGCCGGAGATCAGTATGGGCTGGCGCGCCGGGTCGAGACCGGCCGCCTCAGCCTGGCCATGGGGCAGGAAGCTCTCGTCGGAATAGGTCCACAGCCCGGCGTCGAGCCCGGCGCGCCGCCCCTCATCGGCGCTGACGGCGAGCACACGCCAGCCCCGATCGAGACATTTCTCGAGCAAAGGCCCCGCCGCGCGCTCCGGCCCGGTCTTCTCCAGATGGTAGAACCACCATTCGGGGCCGCTCATCGTCTAACCCTCATAATTCTCCGCGATCCAGCGCGACAGGAGGCGCGGGCCGAAGCCGGACGGCCAGCTCGGGTCGGTGGCGGGCTTGTTGCCCTCCTTCCAGGCCACGCCTGCAATGTCGAGGTGGGCCCAGGCCACATCCTTGTTCACAAATCGCTGGAGGAACTGCGCCGCCGTGATGGAGCCCGCCGCGCGCCCGCCTATGTTGCGCATGTCGGCGAATTTGGACTTCAGGAGCCCGTCATAGGCCTCGCCCATGGGCAGGCGCCAGACAGTCTCGCCGGAGGTTTCACCGGCCTTGGTCAGGGCGCTTGCGAGATCGTCATTGTTGGAGAACAGGCCGGCATTCTCGTGGCCAAGGGAGATGACCACGGCACCGGTCAGCGTGGCCAGGTCGACCATGGCGCGGGGCTTGAAATGCTTCTGGGCATACCAGAGCACATCGGCAAGGACGAGACGGCCTTCCGCGTCGGTGTTCTGCACCTCAATGGTCTGGCCCGAAGCCGATGTAAGAATGTCGCCGGGGCGAATGGCATTGCCGTCGGGCATGTTCTCGACAAGGCCGATCAAGCCGACCACGTTCGCCTTCGCCTTGCGCCGGGCCAGCGCCAGCATGGCGCCGGTCACCGCCGCAGCCCCGCCCATATCGCCCTTCATGTCTTCCATGCTCGGGCCGGGCTTCAGCGAGATGCCGCCCGTGTCAAAGCACACGCCCTTGCCGACCAGGCAGACCGGATCCTCACTGCCGCCGCCATTCCACTTCATGATGGCCAGTTGGCTTTCGCGCACCGAGCCCTGGCCGACACCCAGCAGCGAGCCCATGCCCAGCGCCTTCATCTTTTCTTCGCCGAGCACCTCGATCTCGAGCCCCTCCAGGTGAAGCTCCCTGACCCGCTCGGCAAAGCTTTCCGGATGCAGCACGTTCGGTGGCTCGTTCATCAGGTCGCGGGCAAGGTACGTTCCGGCGGTTTCCGCATCGAGCGCTTCGAAGGCGTCATCGGCGGCCTTGGCATCATCGGTGAGACAGGTGAAGTCGGTCAGGCTGGGCTTCTGCTCGTCCTTCAGCTTCGTCATGTAGGTGTCGAAGCGGTAGGCCGCCAGTTTGGCGCCGGCCGCCGCGCTGGCAGCATTTGCGGCATCTTCCACGGTGAGAGCCAGGGACCTGAAACCGCTCATGGCCTCGGACTTCACCAGTTCCGCGCCCAGGCGCTCAAAGGTGGCCGGCTTGCGGTCTGCTGGCTTGCCACCGCCAATCAGGACCGCGCGGCGGGTCTCGACCGATTTCGGCATCACCACGATGGCCTGCTGGCCGGTCTTTCCCGTGAACCGCTTGGCCGCCACCGCCTCGGTGAGCAGGCCGCCTGAGGCCTCGTCGAGGGATTTTGCGGCCCCTGGCAAACCCGCGCCCTCATCGACAATGAAAGCCTGAATGTCGGCTGCGCCAGAACTCTTGAAACTGATCTTCATTTGTAAACTCTCCTAATGCCCTGACACTTAGCCATCGACGCGGCCCGTGCAACTCGCTACTTGGCAAATTCCAGCCCATCTTGCACCTTTCGCACTGTCCCGCCCAGGAGCCGACACCCGCACCATGAACCGAATCCAGAAATACCTGTTCGGCGAAGTGCTGCGCACCGTTGTAACCATTGTTGGCGGACTCGCCCTTCTCGCCCTCCTGGCCCAGGGGCTTTCCCAGACCGACCTGATCATCGAGAATCGCCAGTCGGCGCTGACCTATTTCTACATCGTCATACTCGGCGCGCCCCAGGTGATCGCGCTGCTCACCCCGCTCGCCCTTTTCATCGCCGCGGTCTGGTCGCTCAACCGCATCCACAAGGACAATGAGATCGTGGTGGCCCAAGCCGCCGGCATGGCGCGATGGCAGATTGCCTCACCGATCATACGCCTGGCCTGCATCGCGGCGGTGGCCCATCTGACCATCAACCTCTGGGTCCAGCCCACGGCCCAGCGCACCCTGCGCGAGAATGTCGCCGACATCCGCCAGGACCTGGCCGCCGCACTGATCCGGCCCGGCCAGTTCACCAATGCCGAAGACAAGCTGACCTTCTATGCCCGAGACAGCCAGGGCGATGACCTGCGTGGCATCCTGATTTCAGACGGTCGCGACCCGAACCGGCGCGTCGATTACCTCGCCCAGGAGGGCACGGTGATCCGGGTTGACGGGGCCCCCGCCATCGTCATGCGCAACGGCCAGATCCATGACCTTTACGAGAACGCCTCGCTCTCGATCCTCGACTTTGACCAATACACATTCGACCTTGCTCCCTTCATGGCCGAGCAGGGGGAGGTCACGCTGAAAAGCTCCGACAGGTATCTGCACGAATTGTTTTTTGTCGACCGCAAGAACTACCTGGAGGTCCAGAATGCGGACGGGTTCCTCGCCGAAGGCCATGCCCGGCTCACCATGCCACTGCTGAACATCGCCATGGCCATGATTGCGGTCATGGCGGTGATTGGCGGGGATTTCTCCCGGCGTGGGTATTCCAGGCGCATTGCGATCGCCACAGCCGGCGCCCTGGGCCTGGTGATCGTGCAGCTGTCAGTCCAGTCGGCCGCCGCCAGCGATCCGGCACTGAACGTCGCCCAATGGGGCGTTCCGGTTGGCGTGATCGGTGTTGTTGGCTGGCTGAGTTTCATGCGCGGGAGAAACCTCAAGCCGGCGCGCACCCGCCGCTTCCTGCTGCGTGAGCGACTGGACCCGGATGAAGCGGCGACCGCATGACGCTCTTTCCCCGCATCTCCCGCTACATCCTGATGCAGTGCCTGCAGGGGCTCGCCCTTGTGCTGAGCGTTTTCATCCTCGCCATCATGCTGGTGGACGTGGTCGAACAGATGCGCACGGTGGGCGGCGACGTCGAACTGTCAGTGGTCCAGGCCGTCCAGCTCTCGCTGATGAAACTGCCCATGCTGATCGAGCAGACGCTGCCCTTTGCCATCCTGATCGCCGCCATGATCGCCTACACCCAGCTGAACCGCCGCGCGGAGCTGTCCATCATCCGCGCCAGCGGCATGTCGGCCTGGCGGTTCCTGTTCCCCCTGATCCTGATGGCCGGCGTGACGGGGCTTTTTTCGATGCTGGTGCTCAATCCGGTCGGGGCCCACCTGACGGCGAATTTCGAGGCCACCCGGGCCCAGTTGCTGCAGGAGGGCGCGCCGGGCCGGGTCGCCGCCTCAACCGGCGGGGAGATCTGGCTGCGCCAGGGCGACCAGGAACGCCAGATCGTGATCTATGCGGAAGAAGTGGTCGACGGGTCTGAACTGCGCGGCGTGAAAATGCTCGAGGAAGAGCGCGTGATCGTGAACGGGCAGCGCACGGAACTGTTTGAATTTGTCCGCCGCATCGATGCCGAGCGCGCCCTGATACGCGACGGCTTCTGGCAACTGGAAAACCTCATCGAGAACACGCCCGGCACGGCTGGGGTCGAGCGCGACTTCCTCTCCATCCCCACCGACCTGGATGCCGGGCAGTTGCTGGACCGGTTTGCCTCGCCCAACACGATCGGCTTCTGGGACCTTCCCCGGTTCATCTCACAGACCGCTGCGGCCGGTCTTGATTCCTCTCGATACCAGATGCGCTTCTGGAGCCTGATGGCCTCGCCCGTGCTGTTCATTTCCATGGCGTTGATTGGAGCCCTCGTCTGCCTGCGGCTTTCGCGCCTGGGTGGCACGTCCCGCCTGATCGCAACCGGTGCCGGAGCCGCCGTCGGACTTTTCTTCATCACCCAGCTGTCCTCGAGCCTTGGCTCGGCCGGGGCCGCACCGCCCTGGATCGCGGCCTGGTCTCCGGCCCTGTTCGCCCTTTTCTGCAGCCTGGGTGTGATCGCCTATCGCGAGGATGGCTAGGGCGGAATCCGCCCAGCTCTAACCTTGCACCGCATGCTCGATCATGACCTGGCTGCCGACCGGAATGTTCAGTTGCCCGAAGGACCAGCTGAGCTTCTCGCTGGTCGTTGCGGCGCGGCAATTGTCGGGGTCCATCCGCCGGAATTCCACCGAATAGAGCCCGCCGGACCTGCGGTCGACATCGAAGGAGAAGTCCTCCTGCGACGTGCAGCCATTGCTGCGCACCCAGATGGAGACCGTATCGGCCTCGACGAGCGCGCCTTGCACCGTGCGCGAACTGGTGCGCTCGAAGTCTCCCGAAAAGTCACCCTCATCGGCATCGATGATCACGCAGGCTGGCAATGCAAGCGTCAGGGCGAGGGCGGCCATCGCGTAGAATGGTTTCATTTTGGGGCATCTCCATATTGACAAACAATATAGATATATTGAATATCAAAAAAACTCAGTCAACCCCGTTTCGCGGCCTATCCAAAGGAGCCATCACAATGACCCGCATCCTCTTCACAGCCGCAGCGCTCTTCGCCCTGATGGCCTGCGTTTACACAACCGCCTCGTTCGACGCGGCCATTGCCCAGTCCAGCGGCAACTCCACCGATCTTGCCGGCGTCAAACGCCTGTCCACATCGGCCGGCCTGGACGTCGTCTACGAAGTCTCCGATGCGTATTCGATCGACATCGATGTGCGCCGCGGGGACATTGACGACGTGCGCATCAAGCGCGACGGCGACACGCTGGAGATCGGGCGCACGCGCCAGAATGGCTGGGGCTGGGGCAATCGCCTGGACGCCACGGTCACCGTGCTCGGACCGGGCCTTGTCAGGGTCGAGGCCTCCTCTGGCTCCAGCGCGGCCGTCACCGGTATCAGCGCGGCGGACTTCCGCGCCGAAGCCTCCTCGGGCGCCGGTCTCGACCTGTCGGGCACGTGCGAGACCCTGCGGGCCGATGCCTCGTCGGGAGCCAGTATCGACGCCTCATCGCTGCGCTGCGGGAATGGCGACCTTGAAGCCTCCTCCGGGGCAAACATCGATGCCTATCTCACCGGCACGGTGGATATCGACGTTTCGTCGGGCGCCGGCGCCTCGGTGGAAGGCGGCGCGCGGATCGGGTCCGCCGAGAAGTCTTCCGGTGCCGACTATCAGGTCAAGCCAGGCCCGCTTTGATGGCCTGGAGAAAGTCGATCACCACCTGGCGGTCCGGTCCGCCACTGACCGTGATGCGCGTTCCCCCAAGGCGGATCTGCCACCAGCCATGGGGCTCAATCGGCTGGGCGGCGAGATCGGCCGCCGGGATGAATTGCGGCTGGTCGTAGTCGCCCGAGGAATGGTGGACGCGAAGGCCGGCCGGAGTGACCACAAGTGAATCATTGGCATTCTTCATCACCGTGAAGTCGACCAGGGCGAGGATGGTCTCGCCCTCGGGCACGCCGCACTTCGCCCTTGCATTGGTGAGCTTGTTGTCAGGGATATCGCCCACATGGAGCTGTCCGTCGCACTCGAAGCGCTTGAAGCCGGCGTCGAGCGGTGCAATCGCGGCTCCGGTTTGCGGCGCCGTGGTGGCCACCGGCGCCGCCTCAGGCACCCGCGACGGCGTGATGACCCTTTCAAGCGCATCGGCCAGGCGGCCCGCATCCTCCACGAAACGCATGTGGCTGAGCGGGGCCGCGTTGCGCCGAGCGAGTGGCTTGAGTTCGTCTGGCAGGTCGGCCGATTTGGGCATTGCCGCCCCATCCAGCAGCACAGGCACCACCCGCACATTGCGCTGAAGCGCGGCGGCGATCTCGATGCGGACAAAGTCACCCTCTTCCTTCAGACGCTCAGACAGCCAGTTGGGGCCGATCACGGCAATCAGGGCGTCGCAGGCCGAGACCTTGTTGGAAATCACCTCGTGGAAGTCCACTCCGATCTCGATGCCGTCCACATCCATGAAAACCTCATCGCGCCCAAGCCTGGCCGAGAGATGATCGAACAGGCGCCCGGCCGCGGCGGCGGCATCGTCGCGCCGGTAGGAGATGAATACGCCGGACATGGGCTGGGCCTCCCTTGGTCTCGATCCATGCAACTTATTGCGCAAAGCGGGCAAGGGGAAGCTCGCAATTGGCGACGGGAACGACTAGACGGGTCGCCATGAGCATCCTGAACCCTGACATTGATGGCGGCTTCGACCTTTCCCAGGCCGCAGCCGTGTTCCAAACTCACGGCCATGTGCGAATTGCCAGCATCATGCCCGATGACAAGGCCACTTCCATGGCTGAGGCCGTGGATGGCCTGCAAGGCTGGCAGCTTTCCTACGGGGCCATGGAGGGCGTCGGGCGCGCCAATCCGCAGGACATTCCGTCCTGGGCGGAGGACACACGGCGCGCCTTCAACCAGACCCTTGTCGAGTCAGCCAGGCGCGGAGAAGGCTTTGCCTATTTCAGCGCACCCCTCACCGCCGGTGAAGCCAGCCCGGCGCTGCCGCAACCAATTGCCACCTTGGGCAACGACCTGATGGATGGCGCGCTCCTGCAATTCCTGCAGGGCCTGACCGGACTGTCCGGCGTGACCGGCGTAGACGCGAGTGCGACGCAGTTCCGGCCCGGTCATTACCTGACGCGCCACACAGACAGCCCGCGCGGACAGAACCGGAAACTCGCATTCGTGCTGGGCCTGACCCGCAACTGGCACCCGGACTGGGGCGGGCTCTTGCAATTCTACCACCCCGATGGCACGCCCAACCTGGCCTTCGCGCCGGGCTTCAACACGCTGGACCTGTTCTCCGTCGACAAGGTGCACGCGGTCACATACGTCGCGCCCTATGCGGGCGGACCGCGCAGCGCCATCTCCGGCTGGTATCTGGGCTAGGGCTCCCCAACGTCACCGATTGCCGGGCCTCGCCAGCGCAGCATATCTAGCGCCATGGCTGACACGGTTTCCGACAGTTTCGACCCGACCCCGCTTGCCCGTTATGGCGGAGAGAGCCCCGCCGCGCCAGATTGGTTCAGCGCGGCCGTGGCGGCGCCCTATGATGAACGCTTTCTGGACGTGGATGGCGCTTCCGTGCGCTACCAGGTCTGGGGTGAGGCACACAAGCCCGGCCTCCTCCTCGTCCACGGCAATGGCGCCCACGCCCACTGGTGGGACTTCATCGCCCCCTATCTGACAGAGCACCACCAGGTCGCCGCCATGACCTTCTCCGGCATGGGCGACAGCGAATGGCGCAAGGCCTATACCCTGCAGGGCTTTGCCGATGAGCAGATGGCCGTGCTCGCCGATGCGGGCTTCTTCGAGCGCGCCGAAAAGCCGATCATCTGCGCCCACAGTTTCGGCGGCTTTGCGACCTTCATGGTTGCGGCACAGCATGGCGCGCGCCTCGGCGGCACGATCACCGTGGACACACGGGTCAACCCGCCCGGCGGCAAGGAGATGGGCCCGCCCACGCGCCCGCGCGGCAACCGGGTCTACCCCAGCCTGACGGCCGCACTCGCACGCTTCCGCCTTGCTCCGCCACAGCCCTGCGAAAACCATTTCATCATGGACTACATCGCCCGCCACTCCCTGATGGAGGGCATTGGCGACCTTGGCGAGAACGGCTGGACCTGGAAGTTCGACCCCGGCATCTGGCAGCGCTTTTCCGGCATGGACGATCCGGGCGCCCTCTTGCGCGCCACCGCCTGCCGCACCGCCATCATCCGCGGCGAGCAATCCATCCTCATGGGCAACGACGTGCGCGACTTCATGCTGGACTGCCTTGGCGGGCAGGTGCCTTTCATCTCCATCCCCCACGCCCAGCACCATGTGATGCTCGACCAGCCGCTGGCCTTCGTCTCCGCCGTGCGCGCCATCCTCGCCGAATGGCGCCATTCGAGCGCTGCGCGCAAAATGTAAGGAGCCCGCCATGCTGACCGCAGACCTTTCCGGCAAGACCGCCTTCATCACCGGGGCCTCGTCCGGCTTCGGGGCGCAGTTTGCGAAAGTGCTGGCCGCCAATGGGGCCGAAGTGATCGTTGCCGCTCGGCGTGTCGACCGGCTCGAAGCCCTTGTCGGCGAGATCGAGGCGTTGGGCGCAGCCGCGCGGGCCGTGGCCCTGGACGTGAGCGACCCTGACGCGGTGAAGGCCGCCTTCGCGGAGGTCGGCGCGGTCGACATCCTCGTCAACAATGCAGGCGTCGCGGGGGCGAGCCGGTCCATCGACACGCCCGAGGAGGAATGGCGCTGGGTCTATGACGTCAACGCCCATGGCGTGTTCCGGGTCGCCCAGGCCGCAGCGCGCGAGATGATCGCAGCCGGGCGCGGCGGCTCCATCATCAACCTTGCCTCAATCACCGCCTTCAGGGCCGCCGCCGGCAGCGCCGCCTATGCCAGTTCCAAGGCCGCCGTGGCGCACCTCACCTCCCTGCTCGCACTGGACTGGGCGCGCCACGGCATCCGCGTGAACGCCATCGCGCCGGGCTATTTCAAGACCGAGATCAATGACGA
>CAZVES010000045.1:0-17358 GCA_964625835.1 uncultured Hyphomonadaceae bacterium | reverse complement strand
AGGCGTATGTAAACTTCGTCTTGTTGTTCGAGGACATCTACGTCTTCGCCACTAGCTCCGCCGCGGCGCCGCTTGTCGGCGTGGCTGCCGGCGCGCCCTGCACCGGCCGCTATGCCGGGCCGGAGTGCGACGCGCGCATGCAGGCGGACCTGGACATGCGCGAGCCGATCGATCGGCCTTCACCGAGGCAGCATTCGCCGGCGAGAATTGGCACGGGGCGGATGTGCTGATCCTTGCGACGCATGCGCTCTCGGCCGGCGAGTTTGGCCTGCGCGAGCCGGCGCTGGTCGTCACGCCTGCGGGCGCGGATGATGGGCTGCTGACAGCCAGTGAAATCGCCCGGCTTGACCTGCCGCTCGACCTGGCTGTCCTTTCGGGCTGTTCGACTGCCGGCCCTGACGGCACACCGCGTGCGCTTATGTTCTCCGGGCTGGCCCTCTCTTTTCTGCAGGCCGGAACCCGCAACCTGCTGGTCAGCCATTACGAGGTCGAGGACGGATTTTCCGCACGCTTTGTCCCCGATGTGAACGCGCGTCTTGACGAGGACGCGGACGCATCGCCCGCCGAAGCGCTGCGTGCCAGTATGGAGTCCCCTCTCGCAGATCCGTCCTTGGCGTCCTACCACCACCCCCGTCACCGGGCCGCCTATACCGCCTTTGGTGGCACCCGGTAAGCCAAGCCTGTGAAATCAACGCCTGCCGCACTAGGGTCGTTATCGGATAGCGTCGTTGCTATGCCAAAAATATGGACTGAGTTGCACCAAAGTCCGACAGGTTGCTAGTGGGTTTCGCGATTCTTGAGGACTGAAAGCCGGAGATGATTCAATCGGTGGGTACATGGTGGCTGCTTTTCGAAAAACAGTACCCACAACATGCTCGTGCGCGGGGCTAAGCATCTGTTTTTATCGTAGAATTCTGGCGCACCCATCAGGATTCGAACCTGAGACCTCTGCCTTCGGAGGGCAGCGCTCTATCCAGCTGAGCTATGGGTGCCGAGCCAAGTGGAGGATTAGCGGAAAATGCGCGGGCGCGCAATCAGGCCTCGCCCCCTTCCGGCGGCGGTGACACGGTCCATGCCAGATACGTGGTGGGCAGGAGCATCGTGTACAGTATCACCCCCCACAGGAGGGCCTCCCAATGGTCTTCGGTGCTCGGTTTCCACATCCAGCTCAGCTTTTCGGCATCGGTAACCACGGAAAGATAGAGCACACCCAGCAGAACGAGTGTGGCAAAGACCTTATAGGCGAAAGTGTGGGCACGCCGACGCAAGTCTATTTCGTACTCATCAAGCTTGCTTTTGCTATCGCTGTTAATGCGCTGGAAATAGGTTGGCGCGATCAGCGCAAAGCAGATCATGCCCAGTAAAATGGGCGAGAACGCTGCCAGTTCGATCCATGCAAACCCTTCGCGGCCGCCGACAAGGAGCCTCGCCACACATCCAATTGGATAGAGAATGAGCGGCGCGGTCGCGAAGAGGCGCATCCAGCCCGGGCTCCAGATGCCCGACCAGTCGCGCTCGCCAGGGGGTGTGTAGAAAATCATTCCGCGGCTCCTTTTTTCATGGCGGCGACCTGTTCCGACAAGCTGGGGAACGGTTCGAGCGAGAAAATCATCTCCACCGGCAGGCCAAAGAATTTCGAGATGCGCAGGGCGAGTTCCAGGCTCGGATTGTAATCGCCGCGCTCGAGATAGCCGATCGTCTGGTAGTTCACGTCAAGCGCTGCAGCGAGGGCCTTACGGGTCAGGCCGCGTTCGGCACGCAGGAGCGCAATTCGGTTGTGGATCTGCAAGCTCATATCATATACGTTACTAAAAATGTTGTAGACACACAACAAGCTTTTTTGATAAACGATAATGGTTGCCCGGATATCGGGATGACGCGACCCAATCGAGAGGAACGAAGATGCGCCTGGTGAATGCCATGAATGACTGGAAAGCCCTTCTTGCCGGCGCGAGTGCGCTGGCCCTGCTTGCGGCCTGTGGCAATGGCGTTGAGGAGACCGATGCAACGCCCACCGAGCCGGTCGACGCAGCCTCCTCGATCGTAGCGCCGGCTCCGGATCAGCCCGCGTCGGAGACACCGCGTGAGGACATCCCACCCTTTGGCGAGCCGCCGGTCTGGACTGTGGCAGACGCTGACACCACGGTGCACCTGTTCGGCACGGTTCACATCCTCAAGCCGGAGACGGAATGGAAGACACCCTCACTGGAGACGGTGCTTGGCGACCTGGATGCGCTTTACTTCGAGGCCGATGTGGCCAGTGACGCGGCCACAGCCGAAATGGCCCGCCTTGTGCCCCAGCTGGGGGTCTTCCAGGACGGCACGAAACTGTCCGATCTCCTGGAACCGGAGGAATTGCGCGAGGTTGAGGAAGCCGCCGAACTGATCGGGCTGCCCTTCGTGGCCATCGAGCCGATGAAGCCCTGGCTGGCCACGGTGCAGATGTCCGTTCTGGCGCTCCAGCGGCAGGGCTATGCCGCCGACAGCGGCGTGGAGACGGTTCTGACGGCCGAGGCTGAGACGCGCGGCATACCGCTGAGGTTTCTCGAAACCGCATCGGAACAGCTCAACTTCTTCGCAGACCTGCCGCTTGACGATCAGGTCGATTTCCTCGTCACCTCCGCCATCCAGATCGAGGATGATCCCAACATGCTGGACGCGCTGGTGGAGGAATGGGCCGAGGGTGATGTGGACGACCTGGCCGCGATGATGGCCGAGCCGGATGTGATGGGCTCCGCGGAGGTCTATGACGTCCTGATCGTCGAGCGCAATGAGAACTGGGCTCGCCAGGTCAAGGCGCTGCTGGAGGGTGAAGAGGGCACGTTCATGATGGCGGTGGGCGCCGCGCACCTGGCTGGCGATGACAGCGTGGTGGAGATGCTGCGCGCCGATGGCCTGGAGGTGACCGGGCCCTGAGCCGGGTTGTGAACCGGGCGGTCGCCACGCCGCAACAGCGCGAGCATACCACATGGACTCGCCCTGGGCGGCGTGCTGAAAGCGCGAGAACGCCAGCAGATTCGAGGACAGGTTCACAGGAATGGCCAAAGGCTTAGTCACTCTCATTGGCGGATCGGGCTTCATCGGGCGCTATGCCGCCCGGGCGCTGGTGGAGGCGGGCTGGCGCGTGCGCGTGGCGTGCCGCCGGCCGAATGTGGCCCAGGACGTGAAAGTTGCGGGCCCGCCCGGATGGGTGGACCTGGCCCAGGCGAATGTGCGCAACCGCGACAGCCTGGTGCGCGCCATGGATGGGGCAGACGCCGTTGTGAACCTGGTGGGCATTCTTTTCGAAAGCGGCAAGCAGACCTTCTCAAGCGCCCAGGCCGAGGGGGCGCGCAATGTGGCCCGGGTCGCGTCCGAAATCGGCGTGAAACGCCTCGTCCAAGTCAGCGCGATCGGTGCAGATCCCGAGGGCAAAGCCGCCTATGCGCGCACAAAGGCCGCCGGGGAAGCGGCTGTGCGCGAGGCCTTCCCCGACGCGGTGATCCTGCGCCCCTCCATCGTGTTCGGCCCTGAAGACCAGTTCTTCAACCGGTTTGCCCAGATGGCGCGCTATGCCCCGGCCCTGCCTGCCATCGGGGGCGGCAAGACCCGCTTCCAGCCAGTTTATGCCGGCGATGTGGCCGATGCGATTGTCTGCGCGGTCCAGAACGAGGATGCCGGCGGCAAGACCTATGAACTGGGCGGCCCCGGCATCTACACCTTCAACGAGCTTTATGATTTCATTTTCGAGACGATTGACCGGAAGAAACTGAAGGCGCCGCTGCCCTTCTTCCTCGCCAAGCCCATGGGTGTTGTCGCCGGGGCGATCTGGCGCCTGCCTTTCCTGCCGATGCAAACCTTGTTCGGCCCGCCGCCGATCACCGGTGGACAGGTCGATATGCTTCGCAGCGACAATGTGGTGGACGACGGCGCGCTTACCCTGGCTGACCTGGGCGTGAGGGACATCGAAAGCATAGAGACCATCGTGCCCACTTATCTCTGGCGGTTCCGCCCCTACGGCGAATTCCACGAAAGCGATGCGGGGAACTAAAGTCCTCCGGGGCCGCCATGCTGGCCGCGATTGCATTGTGCGGGCAATCTTGTATCCGCGCCATGCTTTAGCGATCATTGTGTGCGTCATGGGCCGGTGACGCCAGACAGCGCAAAGGGACAACCATGTCGAACCGAACAGCGATCATACTGGCCGCCGGCAAGGGCACCCGCATGAAATCGGACCTGCCCAAGGTCATGCATGCGGTTGCCGGAAAGCCCATGGTGGACTGGTCGATTGACCTGGCCCGAGCCGTGGGCTGCAGGCGGATCATCGTGGTCTGCTCACCGCAGCAGGAGCAACTGCACCGGCATGTGCTCAAGCAACTTGGCGCGGGAAGCGTCGCCATACAAGACATTCCTCAGGGCACCGGTGATGCGGTGAAGGCGGCCCGGCCCGAGGTGGACGACGCCCCCGGCACCGCAGTGGTGCTGTACGGTGACACCCCCCTGATCCGCCCCGAGGCGATCAGCGGCCTGATCGAAGCGGTCGAGGCGGGCATGGCTGTGGGTGTTCTTGGATTCGAGGCCGCAGATCCAGGCGCCTATGGACGTCTCATCCTTGATGAGGCCGGGCAGCTGGCCAGGATTGTCGAGGCGCGCGAGGCCACGCCCGGGGAGCTTTCGGTGAGCCTGTGCAATTCCGGTGTCATGGCCGCGCCTTCCGGGCGGCTCTTTGAACTTCTCGATGGCGTGACGAACGACAATGCCAAGGGCGAATACTACCTGACGGACATTGTCGGGCTGGCCGTTGCGGCGGGTGAGACCTGCGGTGTGGTGGTCTGCACGGAGGCGGATGTGCAGGGCGTCAACAGCCGGGCTGAACTGGCCGCAGCCAATGCGGCATATCAGGCGCGCAGGCGCGCGGAGGTGATGGCTGAGGGCGTGACGCTGGAAGCCCCCGAAACCGTGTTCTTCAGCCACGATACAAAGATTGGTCGTGACAGCCATATCGAACCAAATGTCGTGTTCGGGCCGGGTGTGGACATCGCTGCGGGTGTTCGCATCCGCGCCTTCAGCCATCTCGAAGGCGTACGCGTGGAAACCGGCGCTATGGTGGGGCCATTCGCCCGGCTTCGCCCCGGTTCGGTCCTCGGCGAAGACTGCCGGGTCGGCAACTTCGTGGAAGTGAAGAATGTGCGCATCGGCGCGGGCGCAAAGCTCAATCATCTCACTTATGCAGGCGACGGGACAGTCGGCGCGGGGGCGAACATCGGCGCCGGCACGATTTTCTGCAACTATGACGGCTTTCAGAAGAGCGAGACCCATGTGGGGCCAGGCGCATTCATCGGCTCGAATTCGGCCCTTGTCGCCCCGGTGTCGATTGGCGCCGGCGCCTATGTCGGCTCCGGCAGTGTCATCACGCGCGATGTGGAGCCGGACACCCTGGCCGTGGCGCGTGGCCGCCAGGTCGAGCGAAAGGGCTGGGCCGCGAATTTTCGCGCTCGTGCGGGCGCAAGTCCGCAAGACAAGGCAGACCCATAACCGGGACAGCATCTGACCCTGCCGGAACGGGCATGGACCAGGGAGACATGATGACAGGCAAACTCTTTGGCACGGACGGCATTCGCGGCCAGGTGGGACAGTACCCGATGACACCTGACGGCGTCTCTCGTTTTGCCGCTGCCGTGGCCCAGTGGGTGCGCGGCCAGGCCCTGCCGGAGGGCCGCGATGGCTCGCGCCACCTTGTCCTGACCGGCGGGGACACCCGCGATTCCAGTCCTTGGATTCTCGACATCCTCTCGGGCACGCTTGCGGCCCATGGGGTCGATGTGGCCCGCCTCGGCATTGCCACGACCCCGCAACTGGCGTTCGAAACCGCGTCACGTTCCGCCTCCGCCGGCATCATGGTCACCGCGTCCCACAACCCTGCCCGTGACAATGGCCTGAAGCTCTTCGGGGCTGATGGCTTCAAGCTGTCAAACACCGACGAGGCGGCAATTGAAGAGTGGATGACGCCCCCCGAGGCCGGCAGCGCACCAGCCGGAGCGCTTGGCCGTGTCGTGGCGCA
Source organism: uncultured Hyphomonadaceae bacterium (assembly GCA_964625835.1). Taxonomy (GTDB): domain Bacteria; phylum Pseudomonadota; class Alphaproteobacteria; order Caulobacterales; family Hyphomonadaceae; genus UBA5336. The sequence goes on along the minus strand of CAZVES010000045.1, from coordinate 11,318 downwards.
GGGCGGCGAGGGCCGCTACCTGCAGACGCTGACCCGCGAGGACCGCCCCCGGCTTTCGGGCTTGAAGCTGGTTGTCGATGCCGCCCATGGCGCCGCATCGGCCATCGCGCCGCGCGTGTTTGACGCTCTGGGTGCAGACGCTGAATTCATCGGCGTTGAGCCGGATGGGCTGAACATCAATGACCATGTCGGCGCCACCCACACGGACGCACTGGCAAGCCGGGTCCGCGAGGCGGGCGCATTTGCGGGCGTGGCACTGGACGGCGATGCCGACAGGCTGATCATGGTTGACGAGCGTGGTGAGGCCGTTGACGGAGACCAGCTGCTTGGCCTGCTTGCCTCTCACATGCAGGCAAGCGGGCAACTCAGGGGCGGCGGCGTTGTGGCCACGGTCATGTCCAATCTCGGACTTGAGCGCCATTTGTCTGGCCTCGGCCTGTGCCTGGAGCGCACAAGAGTCGGCGATCGCCACGTGGTCGAAGCGATGCGGGCGGGTGGCTACAATCTCGGGGGCGAACAATCCGGCCATATCGTGCTCCTCGATGCCGCCACAACCGGCGACGGATTGCAGGCTGCGCTTCAGGTGCTCGCCATCGCCGCAAAGGACGGGCGCAGGTTTTCCGAAATCGCCAGAGTGTTCCAACCTGTGCCCCAGAAACTGGTGAATGTGCGTTTTGAGGGCGCCGACCCACTGGAAACCGAGGCCGTACAATCGGCAATCCGCTCTGAAAAGCAGGCACTTGGCCAAGATGGCCGTGTTCTGGTGCGCAAGTCAGGCACGGAGCCGCTGATCCGGATCATGGTCGAGGCCGTCGAGGAAGACCAGCTGGCGGCCTCCATCACAGCGCTGGAGGAGGCCGTGCGCTCAGCCATCTGACCTTGGCAATCTGACGCATCCTCAGCGCCTCAATGGGCGACCGCGTCGTCAGATGTCCACTGGTCACGTTGCAAGGTCCGGCCCAGAAGCAGGAAATGCAGCGAGGCCCAGAGAAGGAACAGAAGACCGATCGAGATCGCCCAGCGCACCCCGGCCTTGCGGGCCGGTGCGCAATACTCGGCGTTCTGGGCCAGCGCCGTCTCCAGCGCCTCGCCCGAGATGGCGCCGTCCGTGCCGTCGCGCGTCGCCTTCAGCTGGGACTCCAATGCGCCGCACTGCCCGATCGTGACCGGCGATTCCGCAGCCGCCAGGGTGCGGGTCGTGAAATGGTCGGAGATGCCGCCGATGACAGGCGGTCCCGCGCCGTAGCCGATCAGGTTGACCACGAAGAGCAGCAGGGCGGCTGCCGTGGCCCGCATGCGCGGCTCGACCAGTTTCTGCGTCACCGCGAACATTGGCGCGAGGTAGCTGTAGCGCAATATGGCCGCCACGCAGAGCAGCGGTATGGCGACGATGATGGCCATCGCACCCTCGGTGAAGGAAAGCGTGTTGTAGCCGAGGATTGCAATGGGCACCGAACCTGCCATGCCGAGGGCTGGCAGCCAGCTGTCAGAATTGGGGTGGCGCGCGCGCACCTTGTCTGCGACATAGCCCGAGCCGAAGGTGCCCACCGCGCCGGCGATGCCCAGCACCCCGCCAAAGATCAGGGCCGCTTCCTGAAGGGTCAGCCCGTGCACGCGGATCCAGAAGGGCGGCACGAACTGGCCAATGCCATAGCCCACGAAGGACGCCACCGCTCCGCCCATGCTGACATGCCAGAAGGAGGGCATGCGGCCGACCACGCCGAACACCTTGAACGGCGATGGCATCTTGCGCGCCGCCGCAGCCGCCGCGCCGCCTGGGTCGGAATAGCCGCGCGGGGGCTCCTTCACGGTCAGCTTGAAGACAATGGCAAGCGCGATGCCCGGCATGCCCATGAAGATGAAGGCGTCGCGCCAGTTCATGTTGGGTTGGCCCTCGATCCAGGCCGCGCCGAGCGCGGCGGACATGGTGCCGAGCGGTATGCCGAGGGCGAAGAGTCCCAGCGCCGAAGCGCGCTTGTCCGGCGGGAAATAATCCGAGATCAGGGAGTGCGATGGCGGCGAGCAACCGGCTTCGCCGATCCCGACACCGACCCGTGCGAGCGCAAACTGCAGCGTGGTCTGGGCCATGCCGCAGGCCACGGTCATCGCGCTCCAGGCCGCAAGGGCAACTGAGATGATCCAGGTGCGAGAGCGCCGCTCCGCCAGCATGGCGAAGGGAATGCCGAGCAATGTGTAGAGGACCGCAAAGGCGAGGCCCGAGAGCAGGCCGATCTCAAGGTCCGAGAGGCCGAAAGTCTGCCGGATGGGCTCACCGAGAACGCCGATCAGGGATCGGTCGATGAAGTTGAAAATGTAGACAAGCAGAAGAGAGAACAGGACATAGGCCCGGTAACCCTTGGTTCCGTAGCCGTCCGCACTCAAGGTTGCGGCGGAGGGCGCTGCGGCCTCCACAGTGGTTTCACTCATTGTCGTCCTCCCGACACGCGCGCTGGTGGACTGCCGGTTTTCCCGGTCTTGCCAGCGAGCCTCTGATGTTTCCTCAGACGATAGCCTCCGCGCTTTTCTGGTTCACGTAAAGGTCACGTAGGAAAGTCCGCCCCGAAAGCAGGAAGAAGATGCCAGCCAGAACGAACAGCAGGGTCGCCACAACGCAGGCCCATTTGACACCATAGGCGCGCGCGTCACGGCAAGCGCCCAGCAATTCATCGCTCAGGCTGGTGTCTGTCAGGCTGCACGTTGCCGTGATCTGTCCGGCAAAGTCGCTGCTTGCGATCCAGCCCGATGTCAGGGTGTCAGCCACAATGCCCATGGTGGGGGGGCCAACGCCATATCCGATCAGGTTCACCACGAAGAGCAGTATGGCGATGGATGTGGCGCGCACGCGAAGGCTCACAACGGCCTGAGCAATGTTGTATTGCGCTCCAAGGTAAAAATACTGGAACATGCTGGCGACCATCAGAGCGACCAGCATGGCCGTCGAATTGCCCAAGAGAAAAGCCGTTGCGTAGATTGGCGCGCACAGGAAAAAGGCGACCGCAGGCACCCAGGTGGCAGCTGTTGCAGAGCGTTTGGAGGCCTGCTCCGTCAGATAACCGCCCAGAAAGGCGCCAAGGGTCGCCGCCAATCCGACAGGTGCCATGAACATCAGCGCGGTCTCTGCCGGTGTGAAACCATGCGTGAACACCACATGCTGGGGCTGCAAGCCGGTCAGCGAATAGCCGGCAAATGCGGCGAGAGTCGCGCCGGTCGTCATGATCCAGAATGTTTGCTTTGAGAAGATTTCCCGAATGGCTTCTGGAAACCGTGCCCGGTCAACCTTTGGCGCGCCGGGCGGGTCCGAGTAACCGCGCGGCGGCTCCTTGATCGTAAAAAGTACGAGCAGGCCAAGCACAATACCCGGTGCGCCAACGTAGATGAACGCTTCACGCCAGGAAAAGAAATCCAGGATCACGCCACCGAAAATCTGGGCCAGCAAACCGCCCGCCGTCACGCCCATGGCGTAAATGCCGAGGGCCGTCGGGCGTGCGAGCGGCGTGTAGTAGTCACTGATCATGGAATTGGCAGGCGGGGTGCAGCCCGCCTCGCCCACGCCGACCAGCATGCGCGCCAGAAGCAGGGTGACAAATCCGGTTGCAAAGCCGCACAGCACTGTCGCAAGGGACCACAGGATCACACAAATACCGATGATCAGTTTACGACTGATTTTCTCCGACAGGTTCGCAATGGGGATGCCGAGAAGCGTGTAGAACAGCGCAAAACCGATCCCTGAGAGCAGGCCGAACTGGAACTGTGAAAGACCGAACTCATTGATAATCGGTACACTGACGACAGAGATCAAAATCCGGTCAATGAAGTTGAACGTATAGACGACAGTTAGAGACAAAAGAACATAGGTACGATAGGGAAAGCTGCCATAGGATTGGCCAACATCCACCACCGGGGACTTGCCCGCCGTCATATCGGTCATGCCGATCCTCCCAGATTGCCGCGTTCTTTGCGCTGTGTTTCGTTGTGGCTTAAACGTAACGCAGCGCTCACATGTAGCAAGCGAAATTGATCGTGGTCAGATCAGTCCGGCGCTCTTGAAGCTGGTGACGCCGCCCTTGCCGACAATCAGATGGTCGTGGACGGTGATCTCCAGCGGGGTGAGCGCGTCGATGATTTCCCGCGTCATGTCGATGTCGGCGCGAGATGGGGTCGTGTCGCCGGAGGGGTGGTTGTGCACAAGGATGAGCGCGCTGGCAGCGAGCTCGAGCGCGCGTCGGGCAATCTCTCGCGGATAGACCGGGGCATGGTCCACCGTGCCATGACCCATCACCTCGTCGGCGATCAGCTGGTTCTTGCGGTCGAGGAAGATGACGCGGAACTGCTCGCGCGTTTCATGCTGCAGCGCTTGGCGAACATAGGCCAGGAGGGCATTCCACGAGGATATCACCGCCCGCCCGGCAATCTCCTCGCGCGCCGCGCGCTGGTGGAGTTCGTTCACGGCCCGCAGGTAAGCGGCTGCATTCTCTCCGATCCCGTCAATCGAGACCAGGTCGCGCGCCTGCGCGCTCAGCACGGCCGACAGCGAGCCGAACCGTTTCAGGAGTGCCTTGGCGATGGGTTTGACGTCCCTGCGGGGAATGAAGGCGAAGAGCAGGGTTTCCAGCAGCTCATAATCGTCGAGCGATCCCGGCCCGCGCTTGAGCAGCTTGCCGCGCAGCCTCTCACGGTGGCCCTGCCAGTGGGGTTTGGTCTCGCTCAGGCGCTCGGCTCCACCGCATAGGGCTTGTGATAGCCTTTGGGGCTGGTGGTGAAGATCTCCACGCCCTCATTCGTAACGCCGACTGAATGCTCGAACTGGGCCGAAAGCTGGCGGTCGCGGGTCACGGCCGTCCAGCCATCCGAGAGGATCGCGGCGTCCTTGCGGCCCAGGTTCAGCATCGGCTCCACGGTGAAGAACATGCCGGCCTCCAGGAGTGGGCCTGTCCCGGCCTTGGCATTGTGGACCACGTTCGGCTCGTCATGGAACAGGCGGCCGAGGCCATGGCCGCAGAAATCGTCCACCACCGCCAGCCGGTTCTTGCGGGCGATGGCCGCAATGGCCGCGCCGATGTCGCCGAGGTGCGCGCCCGGCTTGATCGCGGCGATGCCGGCCATCAGCGCGTCATAGGTCAGATCCATCAGCCGTTCGGCCTTCCGCTTCGGCGTGCCAGCGGCGAACATGCGGCTGTGGTCGCCATGCCAGCCATCCAGGATCAGCGTCACGTCTATGTTCATGATGTCGCCATCCTTGAGGACGCGCGGTCCCGGTATGCCATGGCAGATAACATGGTTCAGGGAAATGCAGGAGGCGTGGCGATAGCCGCGATAGCCGATCGTGGCCGACTGGGCGCCATGATCGTAGACGAATTCGCGGACCAAATCATCCAGCTCGCCCGTGGTGACGCCGGGCTGAACCTTGCCGACCAGCATGTCGAGGCATTCGGCCACCAGGCGTCCGGCCTTGCGCATGCCTTCAAAACCCGCCTCGTCATGAATGCGGATCTCGCCCGTGCGCAGGGGCATCAGTTCGGCTTCGGCCATGCTCGTCATTGCTTTTATCCCTGCGGCTCGGCGGCTTCCACCCAGGGCAGGGCGCGCCGCACGTCAATACTCTCGAGGGTGATATGACAGTCATGGACGAGAACTTCCACCCCTGCGGCGGCCGCCTTAATCAGCCCTGAATGATATGTGGGGTCGAGATCCGGCGCGGTGGCGAACCTCACGCAGTCCGAGCGCTGGACGATGAACAGCATCACGGCGCGGTGGCCGGCAGCCACCTCTCCGGCGAGGTCCTGAAGGTGTTTCGCGCCCCGGCTCGTGACACTGTCGGGAAACTCCGCCAGTCCGGGCGAGCGCATCAGGTGGCAGTTCTTGACCTCGACAAAGGTCTTTGCGCCGCCGGTGTCCAGCAGTATGTCGATGCGAGAGCGCTCGGCATAGGCCACCTCGCGCCGAAGGGTGTCAAACCTTGCGAGGCTGGGTATCATTCCCGCGCGGATCGCTTCTTCGGCCAGCCGGTTGGGATTGCCCGTATTGATTGCCACGAGCCCGCCATCGGCCTCCACCAGTTCCAGGGTGTGCTTCAGCTTGCGCTTCGGGTTGTCTGAGGCGGACAGCCAGACCCTGCTGCCGGGTGCTTTGAGGCCCATCATTGAGCCCGGATTGGGGCAGTGCACCGTCGCCGCATCGCCGGTTTCCTCAAGCACAACGTCTGCGAGGAACCGTTTGTAACGGCGCTCCAGGGTGGCGGGTATCAGCGGCGGAAGACGCATAGCTTCCCAATAGCGCCACATGGGCATATCGTGAACCAAAAGAACAAAACACACCGGAGGAAACACCATGACCATACACGCCGACCCCGCCCAGTTCACCCGCTTCCAGGCCCGGCCCATGACGCCAGCCATCGGCGCAGAGATCGAGGGCGTCAACCTCGCCAGGCTGACCGATGACCTCATCGCTGACCTGCGCCAGGCCCTGCTCACCTACCAGGTTATCTTCTTCCGCGACCAGGACATCACCCGCGCCGAGCATATTGCCTTTGCCAGGGCCTTCGGGGAGCTGGAAATCCACCCTGCCACCCCGAAAGAGCAAGAACAGCCGGAAGTCCTGCGCATCGCCCATGGCCCCAATTCGCGCGGCTCGGAAAATATGTGGCACTCGGACGTCACCTGGCGCGCCGAGCCCTCCCTCGGCTCGATCCTGCGGGCTATCGAGATCCCGCCGGTGGGCGGTGACACGCTGTTTGCCAACATGCAGCTGGCCTATGACCGCCTCGACGATGAGACGAAGGAGCTGATCACCGGGGCCGTCGCCGTGCACGATATTGCCCGCGTCTTCGCCAAGCGCCTGAACAAGCGGCCTGAGGAACTGCATGACAAGTACCCGCCGATGGAGCACCCGGTGGTGCGCACCCATCCCGAGACGGGCAACCGCACGCTCTATGTCAACGGCGCCTTCACCAGCCATATCAGGGACATGGACCCCGCCGAGAGCGAGGCTCTGCTGGCGCGGCTCTACCGAACCGCGGCCAATCCTGAGCTCCAGTGCCGGTTCCGCTGGGCGCCGGGCTCCATCGCCTTCTGGGACAACCGGGCCTGCCAGCACTTTGCCGCCTCGGACTATTATCCCGAAATCCGCATCATGGAGCGCGTCACCGTGGCTGGATGCAGGCCCTATTTCGATGCTGCGGCCTGAGGTCTGCGGCATTTGTGTTCCCCGGCCCCTTGCGGAGGGAGCCAAGCCAAGGCACCAGACGGGCATGGATCAAGGGAGCAAAAAATGGGACTTCGACTGACACTGACCGGAGCCCTCGCCGCGCTTGTGCTGGCGGCTTGTGCTTCAAACGCAGCCTCGCCCGCCCAGCCAGCGATCGCTGACAGCTGGCCGGATTATGCAACTGAAGCCGTCGGCAATGGCTTCTCCGAGCAGGGCATCGCCGCCCTGGAGGCAGGCATGGCCCGGTTCGTCGAGGAGGGGCATACCCCCGGCATCGCCACGCTTCTCCTCCATGACGGCCAGGTCGTCAGCCACATGCAGGCGGGCATCCGCAGGGCTTCTGACGGCGCGCCGATGACTGAGGACACGATCTTCCGCATCTATTCCATGTCCAAGCCGATCACGGCTGTGGCCCTGCTCATGCTGTATGAGGAAGGTGCCTTCGCGCTCGACGATCCGGTCACGAAGTTCATTCCGGAGTTCGAGAACCTGCAGGTCCATGTGGAGGGTTCAGACCCCGTTCCCATGGGCCGTTCGCCCACCATGGCAGAGCTGATGAGCCACACGGCGGGTTTTGCCTATGGCCTGTCTGACGCCACGCCGCCGGATGCCCAGCTGCGCGGCGCACAGGCGCTCTACCAGCCGGACTTCGATGCCTTCCTGGACATTGTCGCGGCGACGCCCCTGCTGCGCCAGCCAGGCGAGAACTGGTATTATTCTGTCTCAAGCGACCTGAAGGGCGTGCTGATCGAGCGCTTGTCCGGCCAGAGCTTCGAGAGCTTTCTCGAGGAGCGCCTGTTCGCGCCACTCGGCATGGATGACACCGGCTTTGTCGTGCCTGCCGAAGATTATGACCGCTTCTCCGACGTCTGGGCCTGGAATCCTCAATCTGAAACCTATGAGGCCATGCAGGCTCCGTTCGTCATGTTCCGCGAGGGGCTTGTCGGCCTGCGCTCGGGCGGTGGCGGCATGGTGTCGACCCTGGACGATTATGCCCGCTTCACGCAGATGCTGCTCGACGATGGCGCCCTTGGCGATGTGCGCATCCTGCAGCCCGAAACCGTCGCCCTGCTGACCACGAATGTCCTGCGCGAGGACCAGTCCATCTTCACCGATGGAACCATGGGCCCGGCCGTGGGTGGCATGGGCTTCGGCCTCGGCGTCGGCACGATTGACGGCCCGCCGGCCACCGGTCGCGGCTATGGCCCGGGCACCCATTATTGGGGCGGGGCGGCCGGCACATGGTACTGGATCGACCCCGAACATGACCTCGTCTTCATCGGCATGATCCAGCGTTTCCGGCCAGGCGCTCCGCCCGTAGACTTCCGCGCCGTCTCGGCCCAGCACGTCTATGATGCGATGGTGGGCGATGAGTAGTCCAACCGCCGCTGTCCTCCTGATCGGCGATGAGCTGCTGTCGGGCCGCACACGCGATATCAACCTGAAACAGATCGCCGACCACCTCGCACCCATCGGTGTGCCGGTGAAGGAAGCGCGCATCGTCAGCGATGAGCAGTCGGCCATTGTCGAGGCGGTCAACGAGCTTCGCGCGCGATACACCTATGTCTTCACCACGGGCGGGATCGGCCCGACCCATGACGACATCACCGCCGACGCCATCGCTGCGGCCTTCGGCGTGGAGATCAGCAAGCACCCCGACGTGATGGCCGACCTCACCGGGCGCTATGCCGCGATGCAGACCGAGTTCACCGAGGCCCGCCAGCGCATGGCGCGCATTCCGCATGGGGCCAGTCTGATCGCCAATCCCGTGTCCGGCGCGCCCGGCTTCCAGATGGAGAATGTCTTCACCCTGGCCGGTGTGCCGTCCATCGTGCGCGGGATGCTGGAGGATATCGGCCACCGCCTTGAGGGCGGGGAGGTGATCCAGTCGGTCACCGTGCGCGGCAAGGGCCTGCGCGAGGGCGACATTGCCGAGCGGCTGGGTGCGCTCGCCGTGGCCATGCCGCAGGTGAGCTTCGGCTCCTATCCCTGGTTTCGCTCGCTGGAGGACAGCGGCGTCCAGATCGTCGCCCGCGGCACCGATGCCGATGCGTTGTCAGCCGCAGAGGATGCCATCTGCAAGCTGGTGCGCGGCGTGGGCGTTGAGCCCGAACCGCTGGACGATCCTGCAGGCTGATGATCCGGCGGCTCGGCACCATACCGGCGCTCGCCATTTCGGGCACCATCATGGTGGCGGCCCATATCGTGATCCACACCTTCTTCGTGCCCGGCACAGGCGGCACGCTGCTCGACTTCCAACTGACCGGCGAGGCGGCGAAAGAGGCCCTCGTGCTCATCAAGGGCCGGCCCAATGCGGTCGGCATCCATCTCTATCTCTCGGCCGGCGTGGACATGGTCTACCCCCTTGCCTATGGCGCCTTCGTGGCCGGGATCTGCCTGCGTTATGGCGGCCCGCGCGGCTGGCTTTATGCCCTGCCCATCCTTGGCGCGGCGGGCTTCGACATTGCCGAGAACCTGATCCAGGTCCAGGCGCTGACCGGCGACACGGGGGTGCTGGCCGCAAAGACCTTCCTCACCCCGCCGAAATTCATCCTTGCGGGTCTGGGATCCGTCATCGCCATCTGGCTCTGGGCCCGCACCACCTTCGGCAAGCGCCCACTCGATCCCTATTACCATTTCCCGGAGCGTAAGCCTTAACCCCTGGCCAGCGCGCTGTGGATGTCGCTGACGACGACTTCGCCCTTTTTACGGGACTTCACCTCGCCAAAGGGCCTGAGCTTCTCAAGTTCGGCGCCTGAGAAGGTGTCGTTCACATCGGCGGGGGTCGGGCCATCGCGCTAGGGCAAGTTGCGTCTTTGCTTGGCAGGGCTCGCACCCGCGTTAAGCTTGGCGACAAATGTAGACACACGCGGGAGGAATGCCATGTCGGAAGAGATTGTCCTTGTGGAGCGCGACGGGCCCGTCGCCATCGTCACCCTGAACCGGCCCGATGCGCTGAATGCGCTCAGCCGGGCCCTGCGCGCCCGGATCGTCGAGGTGTTCGCGGAACTTGCAGAGGACGAGACCGTGCGCGCCGCCGTGCTGACTGGGTCAGGGCGCGCCTTCACGGCGGGCGTGGACCTGAAGGAAGCCGGCGAGACGGGCTTTGCCCTCGGCGCCGATGGCGGCTCGATCGACCTTTCCCAGGGCCTGGCGGCGTTTCCCTGGCCGATCATCGGCGCGATCAACGGCTTTGCCATCACGGGCGGCTTCGAGCTGGCCCTGATGTGCGACGTGCTGCTGGCCAGCGAGAACGCCAAATTCGCCGACACCCATGCCCGGGTCGGCATCATGCCCGGCTGGGGCCTGAGCCAGAAACTCTCGCGCCTCATCGGCATCTCGCGCGCCAAGGAGCTGTCCTTCACGGGCAACTTCCTGGACGCTGAGACTGCCGCCGACTGGGGCCTCGTCAACCGTGTCTATGCCCCTGAGGAACTTCTGCCCGCGGCCATCAAGCTCGGCCACGACATGGCCGGTTGCGATGCGACCCTGCTGCGCGAGTACAAGCGGATGATCGATGACGGGTTCGCAATGAGTTTCGCCGACGGCATGAAGGAAGAGGTTCGCCGCAGCGCCGCCCATGCCCAGTCGGTGACTGCAGAGAGTGTCGAGGCGGCCCGCAAGCAGGTCACGGCAAGGGGCCGCGAGCAGGGTTAAAACGTCACCTCGGGGCGCTTGCGCTCGGTGGAGATGGCGATCACCAGTGCGATGACGAAAAGCACACCGGAGAAGATCGTAACGGCCGCACCGGCCAGCATGCCCATGCCGGTATCTCTTGGCCCGAGGACCTGGCTAAGGCCCAGTCCGACACCGCCAAGCAGGGCGTAGATCATCCAGATGATTCCAAGCAAGCGTCCCATCGAGTTCTCAATATCCCTGCAGCCTTGCAACCAGGGCACCGCCAACGGCGCTGACCGACGAGGACAAGCCCTGGTCCGGCGCGCCTTCCCAGGCAATGCGCGCAGGCAGGTTGCCGGCACGCCAGCGTCGAACCACACCGAGCCGGAAGCCAGAGGCACGCCAGTGCAGGCTTCGTTCAAACTGAAAAACCGCGCCGCGCGCGACTGCCCGTCTGAATACGGCCCTTCGACCACGATCTACAACCGGTTCAACCG
>CAZVES010000044.1:13314-17556 GCA_964625835.1 uncultured Hyphomonadaceae bacterium | reverse complement strand
GCACACCGCAGGGCGATGCGGGCATCGGCCGAGGATTACGACGCATCCCTGGCGCAAAAGGCCAGTGCTCGGGTGGCTCTAATTCGAGTGAAAAGGCTCTGGATCGCGACCGGGCGTTCAGGTCTTTTGCGGCCGTGACAGTCGGATCACTTGCGTGGCATGGTGGATCAGATCTTCGCGATGCGTGACGAGCAGAATGGTCCGGTCGCGCAACGCTTTGAGCCGCGCGATCACTGCCTGTTCCGTGTTTGCATCAAGGGCAGACGTCGCCTCATCCAGCACGAGTACGGGAGCTGTTTTCAGAAGCGCACGTGCGATGGCGAGGCGCTGGCGTTGACCGCCGGAGAGACGGTGACCACCCGAACCGATATTCTCCTCGATTCCCAAGGGGAGATCGCAAACAAACTTGCTGGCCTCGGCCTGTTCAAGGACGGACCAGATGGCCTCATCGCTCGCAGTCGCATCTGCCATTCGGAGGTTTTCGGCAATCGTGCCTTCAAACAGTAAGGTTTGCTGGCTGACATAGGCGAAACTTGTGCGCCAGTTCGTCAGGCATTCACCGGACTGTACACGTTCACCAAGTGCCACCTTGCCCGTATTTGCCTTTACAAGGCCCAGAATGATGTCGAGGAGGGTTGATTTGCCGACGCCGGAGGGCCCGAGAATGATCAGGAACTCGCCCGGTGTCGCTTTGAGGGACAGCTCATTCAACACCGGAACACCAGGCTCATAGGCAAAACTGACCTCGTCGAGGCTGAGGTCGCCGGAGGAGATGGCGCTTTCGCTGGCACTGGCTTCCGGGGTCAGATCGACAATCTGATAACAGCGCCGCAGCGCCGCGAGCCCTTCCTGGATGGTACCGCTGAGACCGCCCAGCGATCGCAGCGCAGGGCTGGTCACGAGAAGCGCGACGATGAAACCCAGAAAGTCGCTCACATCACTTGCGCCTGACATGGCCCGCCAGCCGGCGATGACGAAGACAAGAGAGAGCGCAACACCGCCAAACATCTCAAGAATGGGTTCGATGCGTGCCCGCAGGCGGATGACGTCCATCTGCAAGTTCAGGCGCTCATTGAATTCGCTGGCACTGCGCCGACTGGCTTCGCGTTCCCAGCCAAAGGATTTGACAATGCGAGTGCCGCCAATTGTTTCCTGCAGATAGTTTGTCGTCGCGCCAATATGGGCCTGGGTCTGCGTGGCGCGCCGCGTGATCGCCGAAGCGATACGGGTCATAAGCGGCAGGATCAGCGGCGCGAGAATGAGCACGGCCAGCGCCAGCACCCAGTCCAGCCAGAGCATGATGGCGAAACCGGCAAGAAGCTGGACACTGTCGCGCAACAGAGAATTGCTCAGCCGGATCAGCATCTCGCGGATCGCGGAAAGGTCATTGGTGAAACGCGAAAGCACATCGCCGGGCGCCAGCGCACGAAGGACCGAAAACTCCGCCCTGACGAAGCGCTCATACATGCGCGATTGCAGATCGCGGCAGACGGTCAGCGCAAGTCGGCTTGTCACCCGCATCTGAAAATGCAGCGACAGCGCCCGCCAGATCACGACCCCCATGACCAGAAGCGGTGCAAGCCAGAGGATTTCTGGGGATGCGGCTTCAAGGCGCTTGGTCAGAATGTTGACGACAAGCGCATAGCCGCTCGCGGCCAGCGCCGTCGCAGCAGACAGAAACGCACTGGCCGCAATGAGGCGCCAGTGCGTCTTTATATCATCATGCCATAGCCGTCTAAGGACTGTGTCTTGCTTTCGCTCAGACCCTGTTATCGGTATTGAGGGCGGCGGGCTGTTCTGCGTGTTGATTACTCGGTCTTTCAGCTTGAGGGTTCTTTTCAGCGAACGGGTCGCGGCACCATTTCCTAAAGCGATGCGCCGTATCACGGAAGTAGCGACCTCCAAAGAAATAGCGCAGGATCGTATCATGGCGATAGCCGATACTCTGAGCTGGTCCTGCTTTCCTGCACAGTTTTCCGACCTTGCTCCCCGGCCTCAATGGCGCGGGCAAGACGAGCCTGATCCGGGCCGCCCTTGGCCTGGAGACGCCGAGCGGCGGGGTGGCCACACTTGGCGGCGCAGACACGTGCAGCCTGGCACCGGTCACGCGCGCCCGCAGCCTGAGCTGCCTGCCGCAGATCCGGCCGCTGGCCTGGCCCAATACGGTGCGTGATTTGGTGGCGCTCGGCCGTTTCAGCCACGGGGCGGGGCGCCGGGCCGAGCCGCTTTCCGGAAGAGAGATTGCCCGGATGCACTGCGCGCGCGCCTTTGCCACCGAGGCGCCCTTGCTCATTGCCGATGAACCCACAGCCGCGCTCGACCCGCGCCACCAGTTCCGCATCCTCGACCTGATCGCCGACCATGTCGCCAATGGCGGCGGCGCGCTCGTGGTGCTGCACGACATCCACATGGCCGCGCGGTATGCCTCACGCCTCATCTGGATGCAGGATGGCCGCATCCTCGCCGACGGCCCGCCCGCCGAAACCCTGACAACCGAAAGGCTCGAACAAGTCTACGGCATCCGGGTCCAGATCAATGGCCCCCAGATCACCCTCCAAGGCCCAAGCTGAGCGAAGTCACGAGAAGCCCCACGCTGGTTCGGGGGACTCGGAACGTAAACTGCATAGGACTTATGCCGCTGGAATTGTTCCGGAAAAGTCTATCTGCGTACCCATGAAGCGTTCTTTTCGTCTACCTGTATTTTTCCTGTCAGCCATGGTGCTGGCGGCTTGTGCCACGCCGCCCCCGGCGCCGGAACCGGCGGGCCTCGATCTGGCGACGGCCGCTTTCGATGGAGTGGACACGGAGGGAGTCAGGGCCGGGACCGTGCCCGCCGACTGGTGGCGTGGTTTTGATGATCCCCAGCTGACGGGCCTGGTCGAGGCGGCGCTGGCCAGCAACAGGGACATCGCCGTGGCGGCAGCCAACATCGCCGCGGCGCAAACGCTTCTGGCCAATGCACGGCTGGAGCAGAGCCCGTCAACCTCGACCAACGCGGCCGGTGAACTGGCCAGGGCGCCGAGCGCAGGCGCTGACACGGAACTTGGCGCCAGCGGACAACTTTCCGCAAGTTGGGAGTATGATGCCTTCGGACGCATCGCCGCCCTGGTGGATAGCCGCGAGGCAAACCTGGCCGAGCAGGAAGAGCTACGCCGGGACGTGGCCGTGACGGTGGCGGCGGAGACAGCGCTGGCCTATGCGGACCTGCGCGGCGCCCAGGTGCGCCTGGATGTGGCGCGCTCCAATGCCGAACTGCAGCGCGACAGCCTGGACTTGCTCACCACGCTTTTCGAGAATGGCCGCGCGACACGGCTGGATCTGGACCGGGCCGAGGCGCAGTTCCGCACCACGCTCTCGACCCTGCCACAGCTGGAGGCTCAGGCGCGGCTTGCCGGCGCGCGGCTTGCGACCCTGACGGGGCAGCCCAGCTTGGCGGCGGCCCCGGCGGTTGCGGCCGCGCTGGAGACAACGGGCCCCATTCCGAGCCCACCCGACACGCTGGACGTGGAAACCCCGGAAGCCCTGATCCGGCGCCGACCGGACATTCGCGCAGCCGAAGCGCAGATTGCGGAATTGCTGGCGCTGGGCGAGGCGGAACGGGCCCGGCTATTCCCCACGCTCACATTCAATGCAAACCTTCTCAGCTTGCTGAGCGAAGGCAAGGATGCCGGTGACAGTCTTGGCTTTGCCGTGGGGCCGGCCATCCGGTGGGACGGGCCGGACCTGCGCCGGGTTCGCGGTGACATTGACCTGGCCGATGCCAACACGCGGGTGGCCCTGGCGGCCTATGAGCGTGATGTTCTCGAAGCGCTGGGCGAGGTCGAAGCGGCGCTGATCGGCCTGTCATCAGAGCGCGCGCGGCGGGCCGACCTTGAGCGGGCGGCGGCTGCTGCGGAGCGTGCAACCTCCCTTGCGCGGCTGCGTTTTGAGGAAGGGCTTGACGACTTCCTCGATGTGATCGACGCCCAGCGCTCCCAGCTCGATGCCCAGGACAGGTTGCAGATCAGCCAGCTGGAGACAACCAGACAGGCCATTCTTGCGTACAGAGCTTTAGGTGGTATCTGGCCGGTCGAGACTTTCGCGGCTGATGATATGACAGGAGACCAGCCGAATGGCTAAGTTGCGTCCGATCTTCAAGACTTTTGCGGCGCTGGCATGGCTGTCGCTTCTGGCCAGCACCCATGCCGAGGCCCAGCGCGGCGGTCCGGCCAATGTCTTCATCGAGCCGGTTGCAGAGCGGGC
>CAZVES010000044.1:0-13214 GCA_964625835.1 uncultured Hyphomonadaceae bacterium | reverse complement strand
GGCACACTGCAGCCGCGCGAGCAGGTGGACCTGACTCTCAATGCGGCCGACCGGGTCACGGCGCTTTACTTTGATGATGGTGAGCGTGTGCGCCAGGGCAAGACGCTTCTGTCCCTTGCCCAGCGAGAGCAGGTTGCCCTTGTGGAGGCGGCCGAGGCCAATGTGGATGAGGCCCGCCGCCAGCTGGAGCGGGTCGAGCGCCTTGCCGAAGCGGACGCGGTGTCGCGCTCCGAGCTGGACCGTGCCCGACGCGACATCGATAGCGCCGAGGCCAACCTGCGCGCCCTCCAGTCTCGCCAGAGGGATCGCGTGCTGGTGGCCCCTTTCGATGGCGTGCTGGGCTTCCGGCAGGTGAGTGTGGGCTCCTTTGTGCGCCCTGGCGATGTGGTCGCGACCCTGATCGATGACAGCGAGATGCTGCTCGACTTCGATGTGCCATCCATACTCCTGCGCTCGATACAGCCCGGCACAGTGATCGAAGCTGTAACCGACGACCTGCCCGGAGAGGTGTTCAACGGTACCGTTGCGACGCTGGACAATCGCATAGACCCAGTGACCCGCTCCATTCGTGCGCGTGCGCGCCTGCCCAATCCCGATCTGCTGCTGCGCCCGGGCATGTTCATGCAGGTGACCGTGGAGGCCGAACCGCGCACGAGCCTCGCCATCCCGGAAGAGGCCGTCCAGCCGGTTGGCCCGGAGACTTTTGTCTGGCTGGCGCGCGAGGAAGATGGCGGACTGTTGGCGCGGCGTGTTGGTGTCGAGCTTGGCCAGCGCAGCGAAGGCTTTATCGAAGTCGTCTCGGGCCTTTCAGAAGGCGACCGCGTCATCACCGAAGGCATCATCCGTGTGCGCGAAGGCGCGCCGGTGCGCGAGCGGGACCCGGCCATGCTGCAGCCCCAACCCATGGCGGGCGACGCCGGTTCGGGCGGCGGTCGCTCCGGCGTGTCCGCCAACTGAGGAGCCGGTCCGATGTTGCTCTCTGATACGGCCGTCAAGCGCCCGGTATTTGCGTCGGTGATTGCGTTGGTCCTCGTGATCTTCGGCGTCGTGGCGTTCGAGCGCCTAAGTCTGCGCGAATACCCTGATATCGATGCGCCCATCGTGACGGTGGATACGCGATATGCAGGGGCGTCTGCCGATGTGGTCGAGACCCGAGTGACCCAGGTGATCGAGGACCGGATCGCCGGCGTGGAGGGCATTCGTTTCATCAACTCGAATTCCTCTGACGGTCGCTCACGTATCTCCGTTGAGTTTGGCATCAACTCCGACATCGACGTGGCCGCCAATGACATACGCGACCGCATTTCCGGCGTGCTCGACAACCTTCCCGAGGAGGCCGACCCGCCAGAGGTGGAGAAGGCTGACAGCAATGATGACGTGATCATCTGGCTGAACCTGGCGGCAGAGAACCTCACCACGCCAGAAATTTCCGACTATGCCGAGCGCTACCTTGTCGATCGCTTTTCTGCCCTGGACGGGGTCGCCCGGGTCCGGGTCGGGGGATCGCGCAATTATGCGCTGAGGGTGTGGATCGACCGGCGGGCGCTGGCGGCGCGCGGGCTCACCGTTACCGACATTGAACAGGCCCTGCGGCGCGAGAACATCGAAGCCCCGGCGGGCCAGATCGAATCCGACACTCGGGCCTACACGGTGCGGATTGATCGAACCTTCCAGACGCCCGAGCAGTTTACCGGCCTGGTGATTGACGAGGGCGAGGACTATCTGGTGCGGCTTGGCGATGTGGCGCGCGTGGAGCGTGGCACAGTGGAAGACCGCAACATGTTCCGCGGCAATGGCGTGCCGATGGTCGGCCTCGGCATCATCAAGCAATCGACCGCCAACACGGTGGACGTGGCCAATGCCGCCAAGGACCTTGCCGAGCGGCTGAACGAGACCTTGCCCGAGGGGATGGTCATCGCGCGCAGCTTTGACAGCTCGGTCTTCATCTCCGCCTCGATCCGTGAGGTCTACACAACCCTTGCCATAGCCGTGGCCCTGGTGACGCTGGTGATCTTCCTCTTCCTGGGCAGTGCCCGGGCAACCATCATCCCGGCCATCACCGTGCCGATTTCCATCATTGCGACATTCATCGTGCTCTATGCGCTTGGCCTGTCGATCAACTTGCTCACGCTCCTCGCTCTCGTCCTCGCCATCGGGCTTGTGGTCGATGACGCCATCGTGGTGCTGGAGAACATTTCCCGGCGCATGAAGGAGTATGGCGAAACGCCATTGCTGGCGGCCTTCCGCGGCACACGCCAGGTGGGCTTTGCCGTGGTGGCCACGACGCTGGTCCTCGTCTCGGTCTTTGTGCCGATCACCTTCCTGCAGGGAGATGTCGGCCGGCTGTTCACAGAGTTTGCCCTTGCGATTGCCGCCGCCGTGGTCTTTTCCAGTCTGCTGGCGCTGACGCTCACCCCGATGATGGCCTCGAAACTCTTGAAGCCTGCATCGCAGCGGCGCAGCGTCCTGACGGCCATACCGGACGCAGTTGACGGGGCATTCAGCAAGGTTCGCAAGGGATATGGCTGGCTGCTGGACAGGATCATCCTGCGTCCAATCCTGATGGGCGCCTTGCTGCTCGGCACCTTCGTTGGAGCCTGGCAGCTGTCGCAGAACGTTCAGCAGGAATATGTCCCGCGCGAGGATCGCGGTGCTTTCTTCGTCGCTGTACGCGGCCCGGAGGGCGCATCCTATGCCTATATGGAGCGCTATATCGACGAGATCGAACGCCGGCTTCTGCCCTACACCGAAAGCCAGGAGGGCAGGCCGCCCGAGGTCAACCGCCTCCTCATCCGGGCGCCGGGCTTTGGCTCCTCGGCCTTCAACCAGGCCTTCATCATCGTGGTGCTGAATGATTGGAGCGAGCGCCGGCCCGCTGACACGATTATCGGAGAGATCAATCGCGGCCTCGGCGACCTGCCGGGCGTGCGCGGCTTTGCCATCATGCGCCAGGGCCTTGGCGGGGGCACCGGCAAGCCGGTCCAGTTCGTGATCGGCGGGCCGAGCTATGAGGTGCTGACGCAGTGGCGTGACACCTTCGTAGCCGCCCTTGAGGCGAACAATCCGGGCCTTGTGGACATTGACTGGGATTACAAGGAGACCCAGCCGCAATACCGGATACGGGTGAACTATGACCGCGCCGCCGACCTGGGCGTCACCGTGGCCGATATCGGAACCACACTCCAGACCATGCTCGGATCGCGCCGCGTGACCACCTATATCGAGAATGGCGAGGAGTATGACGTCATTCTCGAGGGCCTGCGATCGGACCAGAACACGCCCAATGACGTGGAGAACATCTATGTTCGCTCGGCGCGCTCGGGCCAGCTCATCCCGCTGTCGAACCTGATCAGCGTGGAAGCCATGGCAGACAGCGCCACGCTGAACCGATACAACCGCGTGCGCGCGATCACCATCGAGGCCGGCCTTACTCCAGGCACAGCGCTCGGTGAGGCCCTCGATGCGATGCAGGACATTGCCCGCGACGTGCTGCCCATGGAAGCGACCATTGATTTCAAGGGCCAGTCGCTGGACTTCAAGACGTCTGGTTCGTCGATACTTTTCGTCTTCCTGATCGGCCTTGCGATTGTTTTCCTTGTCCTGGCGGCCCAGTTCGAGAGCTACCGCCACCCGGTGATCATCATGCTGTGTGTGCCCGCAACGCTGGCGGGTGGATTGCTCGGCATCTGGCTGACCGGGGGCAGCCTGAACATCTACACCCAGATCGGTCTGATCATGCTGGTGGGCCTGGCGGCGAAGAACGGCATTCTGATCGTGGAATTCGCCAACCAGTTGCGCGACCAGGGTCAGCCATTCCATGATGCCCTGAAAGAGGCATCCATGGCGCGCCTCAGGCCCATCGTGATGACCGGCCTGACCACGGCAGCGGGCGCTCTGCCGCTGATCCTTTCGAGCGGGGCCGGCGCGGAGACCCGCGCGGCGATCGGCATCGTCATCCTGTTCGGCGTTGTGGCGGCCGCATTCGTGACCGTCCTGTTTGTACCCACGGCCTATGCGCTGATCGCCCGAGGGTCCGGCTCGCCCGGCGATGTGGCGCGCAGGCTCGAGGCGGAAGCCGAGGCCCAGGCCGCGCCAGCGGAGTGATCGTCAGACCGTCTCTTCCCAGGTCCGGCTGAGGCGGGCGGCGGCGTTGATGATGCCGACCATGGAATAGGTCTGTGGGAAGTTGCCCCAAAGCTCGCCTGTGGCGGTGTCGATGTCTTCCGAAAGGAGGCCGAGCCGGGTGCGTTTGGCGAGGACCGCCTCGAACATGGCGCGCGCTTCCTCCTTGCGGCCCATCCGCGCCAGGGCGTCGATGTGCCAGAAGGTGCAGGCGGTGAAGGCGGTTTTCGGTTTGCCGAAATCGTCCTCGGTCTTGTAGCGATAGACATGGTCGCCCTCGCGCAACTCCTCGTCGATCCGCTCCACCGTTGCCACAAAGCGCGGATCGGTGGGTGAGATGAAGCCGATCTCGGCCATCAGGAGGACCGAGCCGTCCAGCGCGTCCCCGCCAAAGGCGCCGGTGAACGCCTGACGTTCCTCGTTCCAGGCCCGTTCCAGGATGACGTCGCGCATCTCGCTGGCGCGGCCATGCCACAGGCTTGCCCGATCGGTGAGGCCGAGATGGTCTGCGATCCGCCCAAGCCGGTCACAGGCGGCCCAGCACATGATCGCCGAGGAGGTGTGGATGTGGGCGATGCCGCGGAACTCCCAGATGCCGGCATCGGGCGTGAGGTAGACCTCATAGGCGCGCTCGCCGACCTGCTCGAAATGCTCGAACTCCAGCTTGCCCGCCTGGGCCAGGAGCCGTTCGTCGAAGAAAGCCTGGCTGGCCCCCAGGATCACGTGGCCGTATACATCGTGCTGGATGTGTTCGGCGGCCTGGTTGCCGATGCGCACAGGACCCATGCCGCGATAGCCGGGCAGGTTGTCGGCCAGCGCCTCGGTGAGGTCATCTTCCAGCGCGATGCCGAAGACGGGCTGGATGTGCCCGCCCTTTGTCTGGGCCACGGTGTTGCGCAGGTAAGCCAGGTATCGCTCAAGCGTGCCCACGGCCGAGAGCCGGTTCAGCGCGGTGACCGTGAAGTAGGCATCGCGCAGCCAGCAGAAGCGATAGTCCCAGTTGCGCTGCGAGCCCTCATGCTCGGGGATGGAGGTGGTCAGCGCGGCGACGATGCCGCCAGTTTCCTCATAGACGCAGAGCTTCAGCGTGATGGCGGCGCGGATGACCGCCTCCTGCCATTCGGGAGGCGTGGCGAGGCGACGGGACCAGTCGAGCCAGTTGGTCCGCGTGCGCGCCAGCCAGTCGGCGGCCATGTCGCGGGGATTGTCCGACAGGGATTCGTCCGGTCCGAGGATGAAGCTGGCCGGGCGGTCCAGCACGAATTCGCGCGCATCCATGACATAGGAGACAGGCGCGTTGGTGGTGACCCGAAAGCCGCAGGTGTCGTGCTTGAAACTGATATGTGTCACGCCCCGACGGCAGGGCATGGGCGCTTGGCCATGGCCGGTCTCTGCGGTGATGGAGACGGTGATGCGCGGCATGCCGGCAATGGGCTCGATGATGCGAACAACGGAGGCCGGGCGGAACATGCGCCCGCGATCTTCAAAGCGCGGGGCGAAGTCGGTCACCTTCACCTTCGATCCGTCGCCCGCTTCCAGGATGGTTTCCAGGATCGCGGTGTTCTTCTCATAGCGCTGGGTCGTTCCTGTCATGCCATCAAGGCGGATCGAGAAGGCCCCGCCGCCCCCCAGCAGGGCGTTGAAGACAGGCTCGCCATCCAGGCGCGGCAGGCACATCCATGACACGGCGGCCTGTTCATCCACCAAGGCAGCGACCGTGCCATTGCCCAGGATTCCCATTTCCAGTGAGCTCATGCCACCCCTCCCTCGAGCCAGGCGAAGACTGCGGTGGGGCTGTCCAGCCTGTGGCTGGCCAGGCTCTCACCCTCACCGACCTTGACCGCAAGCCCCGACAGTTGCAGCGCCACGGCCATGGCATCCTCATCGGTCGTGTCGTCGCCGACCATGACCGGCGTGCGGCCAGCGAATGGCGCGCGGGTCATCAGGTGTTGCAGGGCCTTGCCCTTGTGGGCGCGTGAGGGTTTCAGCTCGAAAACCATCTTGCCTCTCTGGAGTCTGTAGTCGGGCATCGTGTCCACGAGCCGCTCGAGTGCCGAAGCCAGTGGGGCGCCCTGGGCTGGCACCGCACGGTAGTGGATCGCATAAACGGCGCCTTTTGTTTCAAGGCGCGTGCCAGGGTGGCCGGCCACAGCCTCCGCCAGCCTGTCCTCCAGTTCCGCCGGGCCTGGCGCGGGCCGGGGCGCGGGCGCTTCTCCGGGCTGGCAGATTTCCAGTCCATGCCCGCCGGCGCGCCAGAGCCCGCCCGGCACCCGTGCGCTGAGGTCACGCACATCACGCCCGCTGACGACAGCCAGAGCACCGCCCAGCTGGCCTGCCAGACTGTCCAGCGTCGATGCGCCGCCCGCCGGCAGCTCCACCGTATCGGGATCGTCCTGTATCGGGGCCAGCGTCCCGTCGAAATCCAGGAATAGCGCATGGCGCGCCGTAAGGCGGGGCGGAGCGATGTCGTCGATTTTCATGCCGGGCAGGCTTGGCCCTAACCGCCGGGCAGATCAACCAGGTCTTTCAGAAAGCGCTTGCGCCACCAGGCCACGTCCTGCTCGGACACGATGTCCCTGAGCTCTTTCCAGCGCATGGTGCGCTCCTCAAGCGGCATTTCCAGGGCCATCTTGATCACCTCGGCCAGCTTCCACGTGTCGTGGGGATTGACGATCAGGGCGGCGGTCAACTGCTCGGCGGCGCCGGCGAATTCCGACAGGATGAGAACGCCGGGATCTTCCGGGTCCTGGGCCATGACGAATTCCTTGGCCACAAGGTTCATGCCATCGCGCAGGGGCGTGACCAGTCCGACCCGTGCGGTGCGGAAAATGCCCGCCAGTTCCTGTCGGTCATAGGAGCGCGCGAGGTAGCGAAGCGGCAGCCAGTCCAGGTCGCCATAATCACCATTGATCCGGCCTGAGAGAGCATCCAGCGTCTGGCGCAGCTGGCGGTATTCCTCCACCTTGCTGCGCGATGGCGGCGCGATCTGGGTGACCGACACCTTGCCGCGCAGGTCTGGATATTCGTCGAACAGTTTGCCGACAGCTTCAAATCGCTCCGGCAGGCCCTTGGAATAGTCCATTCGGTCAACGCCGATGACGAGCGAGCGCCCGCCCAGGAAGCGACCAATCTGGACAGATGCCTTGCTGGCCTTCTCGGAGACGGCGGCCTCGGCAAAGCCCTTGGCATCGATCCCGATGGGATAGCAGGCCACCTTCACCCTCGTGGCGAACACCTCCACGACGTCATCATCGAGCCGCGTTCCACGGCAATCCTCAATCAGGTAGCGAATGAAGTTCGACTGATCCTGGCGGGACTGGAACCCGATCACGGAATAGCTGCACATGGCCCGGGCGATCCACTGGTGTTCGGGTAGAGCGCGGAACATCTCAGGTGGCGGAAAGGGGATGTGCAGGAAGAAGCCGATGGCACCTTCCCAACCGGATCGGCGCAGATAGTCCCCCATCAACAGGAAATGATAGTCGTGAACCCAGACCGTGTCGCCTTCCTCAAGGCGGTCGGCGACGTGTCCGGCAATCTTCTGGTTCACCGCCGCATAGGCATTGAAGGTTTCCCCATCGAATGACGCCAGGTCGATGCGGTAGTGGAAGATCGGCCAGAGTATGGAGTTGGAATAGCTGAGATAGAAGTCGTGGTGCTCCTGTTCGGTCAGGTCCGTAAGAACGAATTCCACCCCGTCATCGCGCATCACATGGACCCCGCGCGGGGGATCTTCCACCACATCGCCTGACCAGCCGAACCAGATGCCACCGGTTTCTTTCAGCGACTCCCAGACGGCCACGGCGAGTCCGCCGGCGCGGGCACTCGGGTCGGCTGCGGTGCGGTTAGAAATCGCGATCAGGCGTCCCATGCATGCTCCCGAAATATCCTCTCCTTTTACTTAGTGCGACTCCGGCCAGGTTCCGACTCAAATCTTGGCTCAAGGGGCCGAGCTCGGTGCCGTGCCTGGGCTCTTCTTTGCCTTGGCAGACCGTCCCCGGCCGAGGCGGAGCCTCTGCCAGAAGCGTTTGCGCTCGGGCGGTGGAAGGGGTTGCAGATTTTCGACGAAATCTTCCGCACATGCCCGCCAGCTGTATCCCTCCGCATACTCCCGGCACCGGGCGCGATCCAGTTCAAGGCAGTCGAGCGTCGCTTGAGCCAGGCCCGTTTCGTCCTTCGCGATCAGGCCCGCACCCGAACCCGGGATGATATCGCGCGGGCCTGTGGCATCAAAGGCGGCGACAGGCGTTCCCGAGGCAATGGCCTCCAGGACAACAAGACCAAACGTGTCTGTGAGGCTGGGAAAGACGAACACGTCAGCGCTGGCGAACAGTGTGGCCAGTTCGTCGCCAAAGCGCGCGCCCAGGTAAACCGCATCGGGGTGGCGGGTCTTCAGCGTCTCAAGATGAGGGCCATCGCCCACCAACACCTTGGTGCCCGGCAGGTCGAGTTCGAGGAAGGCGTCGATGTTCTTCTCCACTGCGACACGGCCGACATTGATGAAGACGGGCCGCGCCAGGCCTGCAAACGGGTCGCCCGCCTCGCCCTCCCCAATGCGGCGTGAGGGATGGAACCGTTCGGTGTCGACCCCGCGCGACCAGGCGACCGTGTTGCGAAAGCCCCGCGCGTCCAATTCGGCCACCATGGAGGGCGTGGGCACCATCACCTTGCCCGAATATTTGTGGAACCAGCGCACAAAGCTGTAGCCCCAGCTGACCGGGACCGGCAAGCGAGCGGCGACATATTCGGGAAACCGTGTGTGATAGGCGGTCGAGAAGGGGTGTTTGAGCTTGATGCACATGGCGCGCGCGGCCATGCCCAGTGTTCCTTCGGTCACGATGTGGACCGCCTCGGGCTCGAATTCGTGGAAACGGTCCTCGATCTTGCGGCGCGCAAACAGGGCCAGTTTGATCTCACTGTAGGTCGGCAGCGGAATGGTCGGGAAGCCGTCGGCGGGTGAGACGATTTCCCATTCATGGCCCATGGCCTCGGTCTCGGCGATGACCCGTTTCATCGTGGTCACCACGCCGTTCACCTGTGGGTCCCAGGCGTCAGTAATCAGCATGATCTTCATGGTCTGCCTCGCCGGCCACTCTGCAACGCGCGATACATAGGAACGTGCCGCGTTGCAAACCTGTCAGGAATATGTTGTCCCTGAGCCGATAGGAAAAGGAAATTCATGCCCGACATTGTGCCCGCTGAAGCTGTACGAATCCAACGAAACTGGGACGAACTCGACGATCTGAAATTCGTCGATGAGGAGGCGCACGTGGCCGGCCTCATGGAGACGCTTGTCTTCGACGAGGCTGCCAGGGCGGCAGCGCTGCGGCGCGGCTTGGACATTGTGGAGACTGCCCGCCGGGCGACCCGGCGCAAGGGCATGATGGAAAGCTTTCTGGAAGAGTTCGGCCTGTCCAACTCAGAAGGCCTGGCTCTGATGTGCCTGGCCGAAGCCCTCCTGCGCGTGCCCGACATTGAGACCCGCGATGAGCTCATCGCCGAGAAGATCCGTTCAGGGGACTGGGGCAGCCACCGCGGTCAGTCGGAAAGCTGGCTGGTGAACGCTTCGACCTGGGGCCTGATGCTGACCGGACGGGTGATCGGTCCGCCCAGGGTGGCGCGCAAGGGCCCGCGGGCCTTCGTGTCTTCGCTGGTGCGCGAAAGCGGCGAGCCGGTGATCCGTGCTGCCATGATGCAGGCCATGCGGATCATGGGCGAGCAATTCGTTCTCGGGCGCACGGTCGACGAGGCGATGCGGCGGGGCCAGCGCATGGTCTCACGCGGCGAGGCGGCCCATTTCAGCTTCGACATGCTCGGCGAAGGCGCGCGCACGGCCGCAGACGCCCAGCGATATTTGACCGCTTATGAGCGCGCGATCGAATCAGTGGCCGCCACCGATGGTGGCCCGTCCGCGCCCGAGGCGGGATCGGGCGTGTCGGTGAAGCTGTCTGCGCTGCACCCGCGCTATGACGCGCTGCACGAGACCCGCGTGATGGAGGAGCTTTACCCCAGGCTCTTGCGCCTGTGCACAATGGCCGCGCGTACGAACATCAACCTGTGCCTGGATGCAGAGGAAGCCGACCGGCTGGTGATTTCCCTGAAGCTGCTGGAACGGCTGTGCCAGGCGCCGGAGCTGGATGGCTGGACCGGGCTCGGCCTCGCGGTACAGGCTTACCAGAAGCGTGCGCTTGGCGTTGTCCAGCACGTGGTGAAGCTGGCCCGCGACACTGGCCGCAGGCTCATGGTGCGCCTGGTGAAAGGGGCTTACTGGGACACCGAGATCAAGCATGCCCAGGTGATGGGCTTTCCCAACTTCCCGGTGTTCACCACAAAGCCTGGCACGGACCTGTCCTACCTCGCCTGTGCCCAGGCGCTGCTGGAGGCGGCGCCGGATGTCTACCCCCAGTTCGCGACCCATAACGCCTACACGCTGGCGGCGATTGAACAGATGGCCGAGGCAGCGGGCCAGCCCGGCTTTGAATACCAGCGCCTGCACGGGATGGGCGAGCCGCTCTACGGCGCCGCCGGAGAGGCCCATCGCGTGCGCATCTACGCGCCGGTCGGTGCCCATCAGGACCTGTTGCCCTATCTGGTGCGCCGCCTCCTGGAAAACGGGGCCAATACCAGCTTTGTCCATGCTTTCCTCGATCCGGACGTGCCGGTTGAGCATGTGGTGGAGGACCCGATTGCCAAGCTGGAAGCAGGCCCGCGGCGCCATCCCCAGATCCCGACGCCGCCGCGACTGTTCGGGCCGGAGCGCCGCAATTCGACCGGGCTCGACCTGACTGTATCCTCCGTGCGTGATGAAGTGCGCAAGGCGATCCGGGACATGACCAATGCACCACCCATCGAAGCGGTGCCGTTGCTGGCGGGCAAGGCCCCGGCTGGCGGCGCGTCCGTGGCCCAGCCGAACCCCTCCGAGACGGCGATCATCATGGGCCGTGTGCGCGAGGCTGCAGACGATGATGTCCGGCGCGCCGCGAAAGTGTGTAACGGTGCCCAGCGCGACTGGGACAGGCGCGGCGGGGCCGAGCGCGGGGCGATCCTTCGTGCCATGGGCGACGGGCTGGAAGAGGCGGGCCCGCGCCTGATCGCCCTGATGGCGCGCGAGACCGGAAAGACATTGCAGGACGGCATCGACGAAGTGCGCGAGGCGGTGGACTTCTGCCGCTACTATGCCACCGAGGCCGAGGCGAAGTTCGCCGCGCCCGAGCGACTGCCCGGACCGTCCGGGGAGACCAACCATTTGTCGCTGCATGGCCGCGGCGTGTTTGGCTGCATCAGCCCATGGAATTTCCCGCTGGCCATCTTCACCGGACAGGTTGCCGCCGCGCTGGGCGCGGGCAACACGGTTCTGGCCAAGCCGGCCGAGCAGAGCCCGCTGGTGGCCTTTGAGGCGGTGAAGATCTTCCGCAAGGCCGGTGTGCCCGAAGAGGTGCTGGCATTGTTGCCCGGACGCGGCGAGACCGTGGGCGCAGCGATCACCGGCGCCCCCGAGACATCCGGCATTGCTTTTACCGGCGGCACGTCCACCGCGCGACTGATCCAGCGATCGTTGGCCGGGCGCGAGGGGCCGATCCTGCCGCTGATTGCCGAGACCGGTGGACTGAATGCCATGTTCGTGGACACGACGGCGCTGCGCGAGCAGGTGATCGATGATGTGATCCACTCCGCCTTCGGTTCGGCCGGGCAACGCTGTTCAGCGCTGCGCCTGTTGTTCCTGCCCGATGAGACCGCTGACATGATGCTCGACGGGCTGAAGGGCGCGATGGACGAGCTGAAGATCGGCAACCCATGTGAGTTCGACACCGATGTGGGCCCGGTGATCGACGCCGAAGCGCGCGCGATGCTGGAGGCCTATGTCGGGAAGATGTCGCGTGAGGCCACGCTGCTCAAGCAGGTGGATGTCAGCGCGCAGGCCCGACAGGGCCATTTCTTCGGCCCGGCCCTGATCGAGCTGAAATCCCTTGACCAGATCGACCATGAGATGTTCGGCCCCGTGCTGCACGTGCTGCGCTATGATCCCGACGAGGTCGGCCAGGTTGGCGCGGCGCTCATGGCCAAGGGCTATGGCCTGACGCTGGGGGTTCATTCCCGGCTGGAGAGTTTCTGGCGCGAGGTGATCGAGGCCTGCCCCATGGGCAACACCTATATCAACCGCTCCATGACCGGGGCCGTGGTGGGGGTCCAGCCCTTTGGCGGGGAGGGGCTTTCCGGAACAGGGCCCAAGGCGGGCGGGCCGCACTATCTGGCCCGTTTCGCCACCGAGCGCACCGTGACCAACAACATCACAGCCCAGGGCGGCGACCCGGAGCTCCTCAGCCTGAGTTAGGTTTGATTTGCGAACCTAGCCGGGCGCAAAGCAGGGAATTTCTGGCCAGGGGCAGCCCCGGTTCAGCTCCGCCATGGCCAGCTGATGGGCGTGGTGCAGCGTGCTGATCATGAGGCATTCGGTCGGCCCGCGTCCATGTCCCGGCAGGCGGCCAAGCCGCAGGATGTTGCGCCGGCCGGGGCCCGTGCGGCGGCGTTGCCGGGCGATACGGCGGGCCATGGGCATCGGGTTGTCCAGCATGTTCGAGAGCGCTTCGATGCGACGGGCAAGGCCCGCCGCGCTGGCCATGGGCGCGGCAGCGGACGGCGGCGCAGTGGGCGCCTTGTGCCTGCCCGTGTCGTCCGGCCCGGCCATTGCGGCGGCGATCATGGCAAACCCGTCGGGCAGGCGTTCGGCGATTGCGAAGCATGGGGCGCGAACCCTGTCTTTCCGCGGTTTTCCGGGCATCGCCGCCGGGCAGCGCGCGCCGGCATTTACCTTGCCAGCCCGAAACTCCACCTCGCCCGACAGGACCAGCAGGAGGCGCCGCGCGGTGGCCTCCAGGATACGCATTTCGGCCATGGCGCGTCGCCAGGCGGGCCGCGCGATCACATCGGGCACCCAGCGGTCAAAACCAAGGGACGCGACCAGCGCCGAAAGTGTGCGGGCGATGAAATCGAAACTCCAGTCGAGGGCGTCTGCGGTGGCACGGTCCATGGCCGCAAGCTTAGGCCGGGGGCCGGTGCGGTCGGATTGGCGCACGCTTGTCCCTCGGGCGAAT
>CAZVES010000043.1:1327-18038 GCA_964625835.1 uncultured Hyphomonadaceae bacterium | reverse complement strand
CTCAGCCCGTCCTACTCCGCCGCGAGTTCCGCCGCCTCGCGCTCGGCGCGAAGCTGGGCGGCCTTGGCTTCGATTTCCTCGACGATGTGCTCGATCATGTCTTCGTTGGAGATCTTGTGGCTTGGCGCGCCGGCCATGTACATCATGCCCGCCTCCTTGCCGCCGCCGGTGAAGCCCATGTCGGTCAGGGCCGCTTCGCCCGGGCCATTGACCACGCAGCCGATGATCGACAGCGAAATCGGCTCTGAAATGTGCGCCAGGCGCTGTTCCAGCGTCTCCACGGTCTTGATCACGTCAAAGCCCTGGCGCGCGCAGGATGGGCAGGCGACGATGTTGACCCCGCGCGTGCGCAGGCCCAGCGATTTCAGCATCTCGAAGCCGACCTTGATCTCCTCGACCGGGTCAGCGCTGAGCGAGACGCGGATCGTGTCGCCGATGCCCATCCAGAGCAGGTTGCCCATGCCGATGGAGGATTTCACCGTGCCCGTGCGCAGGCCGCCGGCCTCCGTGATGCCAAGGTGCAGCGGCGCGTCCGTGGCCTCGGCGAGCTGCTGATAGGCCGCCACGGTCAGGAACATGTCCGACGCCTTCACCGATATCTTGTATTCGTGGAAATCCAGGTCATCGAGGATGCGGGCATGGTCCAGCGCGCTTTCGACCATGGCGTCCGGGCAGGGCTCGCCGTATTTTTCCAGCAGGTGGCGCTCCAGCGAGCCGCCATTCACCCCGATGCGGATGGAGCAGCCATTGGCGCGGGCCGCGCTGACGACTTCCTTCACCCGGTCCTGGCTGCCGATATTGCCCGGATTGATCCGCAGGCAGGCCGCGCCCGCCTCGGCGGCCTCGATGCCGCGTTTGTAGTGGAAATGGATGTCGGCCACGATAGGCACGTTCGCCTCGCGGCAGATGGTGTGCATGGCAGCCGTGGACTCCTCGGTGGGGCAGGAGACGCGCACGATGTCGGCTCCCGCTTCCTCAAGGTGCCGTATCTGGTCCAGCGTGGCTGCAACATCCTCGGTCGGCGTATTCGTCATGGACTGGACGGCGATGGGGGCATCCCCGCCCACTTCGACGTTGCCGACGCGAATCTTGCGGCTTGGCCGACGCTCGATGCTGCGCCAGGGGCGGATGGGATTTACACTCATTCCTGTCAGCTCCGTAGACCAGAACACTT
Organism: uncultured Hyphomonadaceae bacterium; assembly: GCA_964625835.1. Classification (GTDB taxonomy): domain Bacteria; phylum Pseudomonadota; class Alphaproteobacteria; order Caulobacterales; family Hyphomonadaceae; genus UBA5336. Next base: position 16,864 of record CAZVES010000043.1, on the reverse strand, counting down.
GGGCCAAGGTGCGCCCTTCAACCCGATCCGTAAAGGTGTCAGTTGGTCCGACGCGTCAACGGGACGGCTGGCCGTTGCCGGCTGCGGCCAGTGCGGGCGTGGCCGCCTCCTTGGCGCGGGATGCCGCCGCATCCACGCTGGCGGCAAAGACGGCGGTGTCTTGCGGGCCGAGGGGCCCGACCACGGCATCGCCGACGCGCCACTCGAAGGCTGCGCCATTGCGCGCGCTGATCGTCCAGCCAGCACCTGAGCGTGGAATATAGGTCTCGCCCGCGCGCATGATGCGATTGCGATAAAGGGTGCCATCGGGGCCGCGCACTTCGACCCACGCGTCTTCGAGGGCGACCAGCGTCAGTTCCATATGCTCCACGCGCACACGTTCGGTGACCGGCACATCTGTAAACAGACTCTCGGCGGCCCCGTTCAGCGGCTGGGTTGCCAGGGCAGGACCGGCCACCGTGTCGGGGCCATCGGCCAGCATGAAAACCGCGCCGAAAACGAAAGCAAGGCCAAGGGCAGCGGCGATGGCGGTGGCGGGGCGCGACAGGGCGAGGCGCCCGGTCGTCTCCGGCGCAACCACCGGCTCTGGCGCAACCACCGTTTCCAGAATACCGCAATCCTCTGTGTAGTCCCGCACGACCGTATCAGTGTCGAGGCCAAGCTCTGAAGCGTAAGCGCGCACCAATGGGCCGACGGGACCCCTGGGCAGGCTGGAGACTTCCATGCGCTCCAGCGAAACGAGTTTCTGCGTGCCCAGATGGGTCCTGGCGTGAATGTCGCCGACCGACAGCCCCTGGGCATCGCGGACCCTGCGAATGATCTGGCCAATCCGCTCCTCGGGCAAGGCCGTGCGCAGGTCTCTGTAATACGCCTTGGGATCATTGGCGTAGACGGGCTCGAAAATGGGGGTTTCCGCGTCATCCAGCGCGGAATTCGCACCCGCATCGGAAACGGAACCATCCGTACGGTCACTGGTTTGCGGTTGCGAGGGACCCGTTACCGGCTGTTCCAGGGGCATTGATGTTTCGTCTGCCATCCGTACCGCAAAGCTGCGCAAGCAGCCTTCTCCTCGTCTGCGGGGCAAGTGTCCCGCCTCAAAAAATGCCCTGAACCCGCTTTGGTTCTATACAAATCAGGGGCCACGATCAATTGAGAGTGACATCCACGCCAAGGTCATCCAACAAGGCTAACAATTCCTTACGCAGGTCGCCACGCCCCTGTGCGAGAGAAGTGCAAAGCGCATGCCCCAATCGGGCGAGGTGTACGCTACGTATCGCCTTTTTCACCGGCCCGATCTGGGACGCGGGCATGGAAAGTGTGTGAAATCCGAGTGATGCAAGGCAGAGCGCCTGCAGCGGGTCGCCCGACGCTTCGCCACAAATCGATATGGGCAGGTCCAGCTCGCCACAGGTCTCGACGACCGTTTTCAGGAAACGCAGGGCCGGCCGGCTGATGATGTCGTAGCGTTCTGACACAGCAGGGGTCATGCGATCGGCCGCGAAGAAGAACTGCATCAGGTCATTGGTGCCCAGGGACAGGAAGTCTGCTTCGCTGGCGATCTCGGGCAGGGCATAGGCGAGGGCCGGCGCTTCTAGCATGGCGCCGATTTCGATCCGCGCGGGTGGGGCGAAGCCGCGCGCGCCACTCCACTCCAGCTCCTCCAGTATCATCGCCTTGGCCTCGAAGAATTCCTCGGCGATGGTCACCATCGGAAACATCACCCGAAGGTGGCGCTCGCTGGCTGCGCGCACCAACGCCCGCAATTGTCGCCTGAACAGGCCACGCGTATCGAGGGCAAACCGAATGGAGCGCCACCCCAGGGCCGGGTTTTCCTCCCGCACGGTGTTCAGGTTCGGCAGCATCTTGTCGCCGCCAAGGTCAAGGGTGCGGAAAGTGACCGGCCGGTGGCCGGCCGTGTCCAGGACCTGGGTGTAAAGCTCGATCTGTTCGCCCAGCCTCGGCAGGTTGGATGCCACCAGGAACTGGAATTCCGTGCGAAACAGGCCGATGCCATCGGCGCCGGCCTCGCTGACCGCATCGACGTCCAGGGCCAGCCCGGCATTCAGGTTCAGCGAAACGGTCACGCCGTCGAGCGAGGTGGCCGGCTTGTCGCGCAGGGCCTGGTAGGCTGCCTGGCGCTCCCCGCGCAGGGCAATCCGGTCGGCATAGGCCGCCCTCAGGGCATCGTCGGCGCGCAGGTGCGCCTTGCCCTCTTCGCCATCGACGATGATCGGGATGCCCTGTTCGACCGCGGTGGTCAGGCCGTGCACATTTCCAATCGTCGGTATCTCGAGCGCCCGGGCGACAATGGCGGCGTGGGAGGACACCGAGGAATCCTCGATCAGGATGCCCGCGACACCTGTGCCGCGGTATTCCAGAAGGTCCGCCGGGCCGAGCCGGCGGGCGATCACCACCCGGTTGGAGATGTCGCTGCCGGCCGAAAGGGCAGAATGACCATCCCCGCTGAGGATCCTCAGAAGGCGGTTGTCGAGGTCTTCCAGGTCATAGAGGCGCTCGCGAAGATACGCGTCCGTGGCCGTCTCCAGCCGCGCGCGGTGTTCCCGCCGCGCGCGATCGACGGCGGCTTCTGCCGTCAGTCCGCTTTGCACCCCCTCCTGCAGGCGTTCGGCCCAGGCCGGGTCATGGGCAAGCAGCCGATAGGTCTCCAGGACCTCCCGGGACTCCCCCATCAGGGCACCCGTGTCGATCGTCACCATGGCATCGACCGAGACCCTGAGCGCATTCAGGGCCGCCTGCAGGCGTTCGGTCTCGCCTTCGGCATCGGCGGAAAAGAACTTGGCGGCCGGAACGACAGGGTCGTGGAACACGGCATTGCCCATGCCGATGCCCCGGCACAAGGGGCGCCCTGACAAGGTGGATGAGCGCAGGCTGCCTTCATCTTCCACAGCATTGCGTCGGCTTTCCGAAACGGTTGCCAGAACCTCGGCCAGGACCATTGCAATGGTCTGGAGCGTTTCGATCTCGTCTTCGCCATAGGCGCGCGCGGTGCGGTTCTGGACAGTCAGGACACCTGTGACCCGGCCATTGCGCAGGATCGGAACGCCAAGGAAGGCGTGGTAGGGGTCCTCGCCGGTTTCCGGACGGTAGGAAAAGGCGGGATGGCGCGGCGCGTCCTGGATGGCCAGGGGGGCCGCGGAGATGGCGATCTGGCCGACCAGGCCCTCGTCCAGGTCCAGCCGGGTCCGGCTGACCGCTTCAGGTCTCAGCCCCTCCGTTGCAATCAATTCCAGCATGTCGCCCGGAGTGCGCAGGTAGATCGAGCACACATCGGCGATCATTGTGCCGGCGATCAGTTTCACGACCTTGTCGAGGCGCTCGCCAGCCTCCCCGCCGGCGGCCATCAACTGGCGCAGGCGGTTCATCAGGAGGCGCGGGGCTGAATAGGTCTCTGGCATCTGTCTGATTCACTTGTCGCGGGCGAACTTACGTTGCGTCAAGATCAAATGCGGTGTGCAGCGCGCGTACGGCAAGCTCGGTATAGGCCGCCTCGATCAGGACGGAGATCTTGATCTCGGATGTGGCGATGACATCGATGTTGATCCCTTTTTCATAAAGCGCCCGGAACATGGTTTCTGCAACACCGGTGTGGCTTTTCATGCCCACCCCGATGATCGACACTTTCGCTACATCGCGGGCCACTTCGATGCGTTCGAATTCGATGTCCTCGCGCTGGGCCTTGAGGGTTTCCTCCGCCACCTGGCTGTCGCGGTCCGTGCAGGTGAACACCATGTTGGCCACGCCTTCGCCGCGCGCATTGGCCTGGACGATCATGTCGACATTGACCCCGCCGGCGGCCAGCAGGGAGAAGATACGGGCCGAGACACCGGGCTTGTCGGCCACGCCGTAGAGGGTGACCTTGGCCTCGTCGCGCGAATAGGCGACCCCGCTGACAACCTGTTTTTCCACGATTTCATCCTCCGAACAGACCAGAGTGCCCGGATTGGGCGTGTTGTGGGCGATAAAGCTGGACAGGACCCGGATGGGCACCTCCTGGTTCATCGCCAGTTCGACAGAGCGTGTCTGAAGCACTTTTGCGCCCAGCGAAGCCATCTCCAGCATTTCCTCATAGGAGATGCGTTCCAGGCGCTGGGCCTTTGAAACTATGCGTGGATCGGTGGTGTAGACGCCGTCGACGTCTGTGTAGATATCGCAACATGCCGCCCCGAGCGCGGCGGCGACGGCCACCGCACTTGTGTCGGAGCCGCCCCGGCCCAGTGTTGCGATGCGGCCATGGGCGGTGACGCCCTGGAAGCCGGCGATGACGGCGATCTCGCCTGAATCGACCGCTTCGGGCAGGCCGGAATCCTCAAAACCGAGGATGCGCGCGCGGCCATGGTCGGTGTCGGTGCGCATCTGCAACTGCCAGCCGAGCCAGCTGCGCGCCCTGTGGCCGCGCCGGCGCAGGGCCAGCGCCAGCAGCCCGGCGGTCACCTGCTCGCCGGAACTGACCACCACGTCATACTCATCCTCGAAATGCTCAAGGCGTTCATGCTCGCCGGCTGCGCCCCGTGCATATCCAATCAGCTTGTTGGTTTCGCCGGCCATGGCAGACACCACCACGGCCAGGCGCTCGCCCTCGCCCGCGCGCGCGGCGACAATGTCGGCCACATGGGCGATCCTTTCCAGGTCGGCCACGGAGGTGCCTCCGAATTTCAGAACGGTTCGCCGCATTGCCAGTCTGTCTTTCCTGCCCATCTCGGTGTGTGAACGCGCCTTTGTAGAGCGCGCCATGACGCGGATCAAACAGGAAACCTGAACCGATGGCTGAAACCACTGCGGATCGCCCCGAAAGCCTGCACAGGCCGAGCATTGATGAGGCAGAGGTCGCCAAGTTTACGGCGATGGCCGCCGAGTGGTGGGACCCGGGCGGGAAGTTCAAGCCGCTTCACAAGTTCAATCCCGTTCGCCTGGGTTTCATCCGCGACACGGTGGTGGATCATTTCGGCCTCGACCGCGGCGCCCGCCGGCCATTTGAAGGCCTGCGCGTCCTCGATATCGGCTGCGGCGGCGGGCTGGTCAGCGAGCCGATGGCGCGCCTCGGCGCGGCAGTGACCGGGGTCGATGCGTCCGAGGCCAACATCAAGACAGCCATGACCCATGCCGGCCAGTCCGGTCTGGATGTGGACTACCGTGCCGGCACGGCGGAGGAACTGATCGCGGCCGGCGAGGGACCATTTGACGTGGTGCTGAACCTGGAGGTGGTCGAGCATGTGGCCGACCCGGAACAGTTCCTGCGTGACACCGCCAGCCTGGTGGCGCCGGGCGGACTGATGCTTGTGGCCACGTTGAATCGCACGCCCAAAGCCTTTGCGCTTGCGATTGTGGGGGCGGAATACGTGCTGGGCTGGCTGCCGCGCGGGACCCATGAATGGAGCAAATTCCTAAAACCGCGAGAGATAGTCGACGCGGTCACCAGCGCGGGGCTCACCGTGCGCGCGCCACAGGGCGTGTCTTACAATCCGCTGATGGATTCCTGGCGCCTGTCCTCAGACACGGACGTGAATTACATGATCGTCTCGTCCCGCACGAAATGAGCCTGGCCAGTCCCGACGCCATTCTCGATGACTGGATCGGGCCGGCGGCCCATGACGCCACCCTCGCAGGCGCGCGCATGAGTATCTGGTTTGGTCGCTCCGATGCCGTCGATCGCGACTTGCGGGCACGCTATCTCACCACTCTCGAGGCGCTTGCAGATGGCCTTGCGGAGACCTGGGCCGAACGCGGCCCGCGCCCGCGCCTGGCGGCCATCATCGCCATGGACCAGTTCACCCGCAACATCTTCCGGGGCACTGCAGAGGCCTTCATCCTCGACAACCGCGCCCTTGGCCTTGCCAAGGAGGGGCTGGTCCTCGGTCAGGACGCAGAGCTCACCGAAATCGAGCAGATGTTCTTCTACATGCCCCTGCAGCATTCAGAGCGGATGGCAGACCAGACGCTCAGCGTGGAGCTGTTCGAGCGCCTCGTCGACAGCGCGCGTGAGGCGTTCCGGCCGACCATGGCAAATTGCCTGGATTATGCCCGCCAGCACCGGGACGTGATCGAACGCTTTGGGCGTTTCCCCCATCGCAATGCCATACTGGGACGCCCGGACACGACCGCTGAAAGGGAATACCTCGCCCAACCGGGCGCCGGATTCTGACCGGCACGAGCAAAGGCCCTGTGCGAATGCGGCCTCAGAATGCCAGCGCCGGCGCGGCCAGCAGCGCGCCAAATAACAGGCCGGCGAGGAAGGCTTTCGAGAAGGACAGTCGGGATTTCGAAATCATGGGGTCTTTCTAGCCGGGTCTGTCTGAACAAGGTGTTCATGGCACGGTAAGGCCCCGTTCATGTTTCGCGCAACAAGGGAAACATGAAGCTGTTGTAATCGCCAGAAGCGAAAAAAGCGCGGAAGCCGGAGCCTCCACGCCTTGATCGGTTTTCACTGTGGAATGGCTATTGCGCCGCCACCTCGCGACGCGCCATCACCTTGTCGAACTGGCCCCAGACGCCTTCATCGCCGTGCCAGTCACCCTTCGTCGCGCCCTTGGAGTATTCCGTGGCGCGGGCCTCGAAGAAGTTGGCATGTTCGACGCCGTTGAGGATTTCCGAGAGCCAGGGCAGGGGATGTTCGGTGATGCCATAGATCGGCTCCAGCTTTAGCTGCCCCAGGCGCCAGTCTGCGATGTAGCGGATGTATTGCTGGATGTCGGCGGGCGTCATGCCCTCCACTTCGCCGGCCTCGAAGGCGAGCTCGATGAACTTGTCCTCCAGCGCCACGACCGTGCGGCAGCACTCGCGGATCTTTTCGCCCAGCTCCGGCGTCATCACGCCGGTCTCGGCGCAGAATGTGTGGAACAGCTTGATCATGCCCTCGCAATGCAGACTCTCATCACGGATCGACCAGGTCACGATCTGGCCCATGCCCTTCATCTTGTTAAAGCGCGGGAAATTCATCAGCATGGCGAAGCTGGCGAACAGCTGGAGGCCCTCGGTGAACGCGCCAAACACCGCCATGGAGACGGCGATATCTTCATTCGTCTCGGTGCCGAACTGGCCGAGATAGTCGTGCTTGGCGGCCATCTCCTCATATTCCATGAACGCGCCGAATTCGGCGTCCGGCATGCCGATGGTCTCGAGCAGGAGCGCATAGGCCGCGATGTGGATCGTCTCCATATTGGAGAAGGACGCCAGCATCATGGAGACTTCCGTTGGTTTGAACAACGGCATGTAGTGTTCCATATAGTTTGCGCCGACTTCCACATCCGACTGGGTGAAGAAGCGGAAAATCTGCGTGAGCAGGTTGCGCTCCTTGTCCGACAGTTTCACCGCCCAGTCCTTGCAGTCCTCGCCCAGCGGCACCTCTTCGGGCATCCAGTGGACCTGTTGCTGCTTCTTCCAGAACTCATGAGCCCACGGATAGCGGAATGGCTTGTAGGCGTGGGAAGGGGTCAGTAGCCCGGGAATGTTTGCGCTGCCGTCGGCCATCTTGTGCTCCATGAATCAGTTCAACACTATATATAGTGATTGAAGGTGTCGGTTAACGCAATATGAAGGTGGGCCACCTGCGTCACTTCTGCACAGAATTGTGCCGGGCTGTGCAATTTCGGCCGCCACCGCAAGTCAGGTCCGCATGAACATGATAGCCCCGAAAATCCCGATGCACATGAAGATGGTCAGCGCGCCCACCATGGCAAGGGCAAGGGCTTTCAGGGCGCCGGACTCGCTGCGGCGCGCCTCATTGTTCAGCTCGAGCCCGGCGAGCGGTATGAGGTCGCAGCCGAAAACCAGAGCAATGGCCGTCCCTGACCCTCTACTGTCGGCTCTTCACGCTGGCGATCCTGCCCATCTGGAGGATTTTGCCTTCGATGGGCGTGTGCCCGGCCTGGCCCAGACGCACGTCACTCGCGCCACTTCTCAAGATGTGTAACCCGCTCAAAACATGGAAAAGGTTATTTTCGGTTCCGTTCGTTTCTTCTTGCATGAAATAGCAAGACACTGTGGTTGGCGTCGAGAAGCGCGTCGAAGACAACTTCGCCGTCGAACAACGCGGCCGGGTCTGGTGATATAACCGACGTGTGCCGAGCAAGTTCGCACACCTCGATTGCCGCAAGCGTATCAAGGAATCGCTGAGCACAAAGTCGATTGAGCAGGCTCGCTACAAACGCGATCTGCTTGCCGAGGCCGACGACCACTACTGGGCTTCGCTGAAAATCGCCGAGGAACTCGTGCTTTCGTCTAATCGGGAACCATCCGAGGCAGTTCGCCCACTTGCCGCCTCGAACAGGCGGTTGACTTCGTTCCAGTTCACGACCGTCCACCAGGCCGCAAGATAATCTCCACGCTTGTTCTGGTAGCGCAGATAATAGGCGTGTTCCCAGACATCGACAGCGAGGATCGGCGTGCCCTGAAGCGGAGCGACGTCCATAAGCGGGTTGTCCTGGTTCGGGGTGGCTGTCACTTCCAGGCCCTCTTCGGTCCAGATCAGCCATGCCCAACCGGAACCGAACTGGCTCGCTGCGGCAGAACTGAAAGCCGCCTTGAACGCATCCATTGACCCAAAGTCGGCCTCGATCCGGGAGAGAAGTGCAGCAGACGGTTCGCCGCCCGTCCCTGCAGGAGCCATGAGCCGCCAGAACAGCTCATGGTTATAATGGCCACCGGCATTGTTGCGGATCGCAGGCGGAAGTGCGGATATGTTGGCCAGGATCTGATCGAGCGGAAGCGCGGCAAGGTCAGTGCGCTCTGCAAGGGCTGCGTTGAGTTTGCGCACATAGCCCGCGTGATGGCGACTGTGATGGATTTCCATGGTCGCCGCATCGATGGCCCCTTCGAGGGCGTCGTACGCATAAGGCAGATCGGGAAGCGAATAGACAATCGCCGGTCCAGGTTCGGCATAAACTTGCGCGTCGGGTGCCGTTATCGGCGCTGTCGCGCAGGCTGATAAGGCGAGGACGCATATGCTGGCAGTAATTCTGAGCATTGATTGTTCTCTCGGTGCTGGTTGATGTCAGTTTAACTTGGACGAGGGCCGGGATGAAGCAGGTCTTTCCGCTGCTCCGTGCTGAATCCATTGCCTATTGCTTGTGTGCCCGTTGCGGATTTGCAAGCCACCATCCCGTTACTGACCTAACCCTGTTCATTGGATTGATTTGACGAACGAGACCAACGCGGGATCCTGCTTAAGACAAAGTCATTCTATCGCACGCCTTGTGAGATGGTCCTGCTTCGAAACCGACCGGTCCGCAAAACTGTGGACCAAAACCAGACAAGAGTGCGGGCGAAGGGCCGACTTCAAGTCACGTAAATGATTGATATTATTGGACTAAAACTACAGCTCATAGCACGTCAGGGGCGGTGCGAAAAATTATCATAAAGCGCCCTAACGCGGGGCACGTTTGGCCAGGATGCGCTGCAACGTCCTGCGGTGCATGTTCAGGCGACGTGCGGTCTCGGACACATTGTGGTTACAAAGCTCATAGACCCGCTGGATGTGCTCCCAACGCACCCGGTCAGCCGACATCGGATTGTCAGGCGGGGCCGGCTTCTGGTCGGGAAACGCCGTCAGCGCCTTGACGATGTCTTCCACGTCGGCGGGCTTGGCCAGGTAATCGGCCGCGCCGGCCTTCACCGCCGCAACCGCCGTCGCGATGGCGCCATAGCCCGTCAGGATCACGGCCCGCGCGTCCGGGCGGTATTCATGCAGCACCTGCACGACATCCAGGCCCGAGCCGTCTTCAAGCCTCAGGTCCAGCACCGCGAAGGCCGGCGGGTTGAGCCGCGCAATGTCCCTCGCCTCGCTGGCCGAGGAAACCGCCGAAACGAGAAAGCCGCGCTGGGTCAGGGCCCGGGCAAGGCGCTGCAGGAATGGCCCGTCATCATCAAGGACGAGGCAAGTCCGGTCTTCCACGTCCTGCAAGGCTTCATGCAGGGTCACGGTCACCGGTCGGTCTGTGCGTGTGGTGTCTGTCATCATGTTACTCATATAAGCCGGTTTTCCGGCGCTTCCAATCGACGACGCGGCCAGACCGCCTGCACAACTGCGCCGCGCTTTGGTGGCATCCTGTTGCGCGAGGCGACGCGGCCTCCTGTCTGTTCGATCAGCGTCTTTGCGATGAAGAAGCCAAGTCCCATGTCGCCGCCACCTTTTTGGGCTTCGCCACGCTGGGAAATATAGGGTTCGCCGAGTTTCGGCAACACTTCGGGCGCAAAGCCCGGGCCGTCATCACTGATCGTCACGATGAACTGGTCCGCGGTCCAACTGATCCGTGCGCTCACGCTGGTGGCGGCAAAACTCACCGCGTTCTCGATGAAGGCGCTGAGCGCATGCAGAACTTCCGGGCTCCTGCGCAGCGTGGGTGCGATATCCTCGCCGCCCTCGCCCGGCGCGGAGCTGACATTCAGTGCCACCCCGAGACCGCGATAGGGCTCGGCCGCTTCCTCGACAAGGGCGCTGATCGGCATACGAGCATGGACAATGTCGCTGGCTTCCCGGGCCTCGCCCAGCTGGCGCAGGATCTTCCGGCAACGCTCGGCCTGTTCGGCCAACAGGTTGGCGTCTTCCGCAAGGGGGTCGTCGGGGTCGAACTGGCCGGCCATTTCCTTCGCCACAAGATGGATCGTGGCGAGCGGCGTGCCGAGTTCATGGGCCGTCATCGCAGACATCGCACCGATGGCCGACAGGCGCTGCTCGCGCGCCATGACAACCGATGCTGCATCCAGCGCGCGCACCAGCCGGGCCTCATCCTGGCTGACGCGCAGGGCAGACACCGCAAAGAAGCTGAGCCCTGTGGCAAGGGCGGCCAGGTGGCCATACTTGAACAGTTCCGGCAGGTCCGGCGGCAACTCGCCGGACCAGGGCAAGGGCCAGGCCACCCAGATCATGGCGCTGGCGCACACCATGGCCAGCACCGCCAGCAGCGCGGCCTCGTGCGGGCGCAGGATCAGCGCGGCAATCGTGACAGGCGCGACCAGCAACAGAAGGAAAGGGTTGGTCAGCCCGCCAGTCAAGGCAACTAGAGCGGCCAGCTGCAGGATGTCGAAGGCCAGGTTCAGGAACGCTTCCCAGTCGCGCACCAGTCGCTGGCTGGGAAGAAACAGCGTCAATAGCACATTCACCCAGGCGGAAGCGGCAATGGCTGCCAGGCAGGCGCTCAGCGGCAGCGAGAATCCGAGGCCGAAATAGACAAACAACACAGCGCCCGTCTGGCCCGCCACCGCAATCCAGCGCAGGGTGATGAAGGTGCGCATCCGTGTCCGGCCGAGCGCCGACTGCGCGCTGCCCAGGCCCTCGGGCGCCAGAGCAAACAGCGTTTCATTCAGGCCGATACGGCTTTCCCTGACAACATCTTCCATCGCCCCAGTCTGTGGCAAGCCGCCGCCTGTGCAAAGGGGAAAGCGGCAGGCATACCTCACATCATGAAAAAGATCGCGATTTCCATGGCTGCCCTGGCGCTGGTCGCCTGTGGCGGGGCGGAGCAAACACCCACAGCCGGCGGGGCGCAGGCTGGCTGCATGACCCGGGCCTATTCGGAGATTGGCGGGCCGATCAGCCTCATCGACCAAAGCGGCGCTCGGGTGACCGAGGCCGATTTTGCTGGCAGGCCGACGCTGGTGTTCTTCGGCTTCACCTACTGCCCGGACATCTGCCCCATGGCGCTCTACACGATGGGCCAGGCCATCGAACAGTTGCCCGAAGGCGCCACCCCACCGCGCACGGTCCTGATTTCGGTTGACCCGGAACGCGACACGCCCGAGGCGCTGGCGACCTATCTCTCCAATGACGCGTTTCCCGATGGCGCGGTCGGGCTGACTGGAACACCGGAAGAAATCCGCGCGGCGGCCGATGTTTTCAAGGCCGGATATGAGCGTGTGGAGACACCGGAAAGCCTGGCGGGCTACACGATGGACCACACCTCACTGATCTATCTCATGGACGAGGATTGGTCCCTGAAGACCTTCTTCACCCACCAGGATGACGCAGCCAGCATGGCGCAATGCCTGGCCGAGCACCTGGGCAGCTAGAGCCGACAACAGCCGTGAGCGCAAAAGCGCAGCCAGCGGGCAAGCGCCCGCCGGCCGGTCAGGCCGCCCCTGCGGAGGCGTCGGCGCGAGCCGACAACAGCCGTGAGCGCAAAACTAGTGAAAATCCCGGCTTTTCGGGATAACCCGAAGATTGCGCGGATGGCTGCCGCGCGGCTTGCGATAGCTTCCCGGATCGGGCCGGCGCACCTCGTCGGCATTGGCCAGGGCATGGCGCAGCGGGTCGCCCGCCGGCAGTTTCGCCACGCGTTTGGCCAGCGATTGCCCCGAAGCCGGCAGGGGGCTGCGCACATGGTCGGCCCGCGCCAGCGCGTTCGATAAGGGGTCGCCCTGATGGTCCTCGCTGAGCAGCTCCAGGTCACCGGTGCGGTCGATCAATCGATCAGCGACGATATGGGTGACATTGTCGGCCCTCTGGACACGGCCCTCCACCGCCAGGATGCGCGCGCCCATCACCGTGGCGCGGTAGCGCTCCACCATCCGCTTCCACACCACGATGTTCGCGATGCCGCTTTCATCCTCAATCGTTATGAACACGACGCCTCCCGCCGAGCCGGGTTTCTGGCGCACCAGCACGACGCCGGCCGTGGTCACGCGCTGGCCAGCCGACGCTGATGTGGCCTCGGCCGTGGAGAGGATGTGCGCGGCGCCATAGCGCGGGCGCAGGAAGGCCATGGGATGGGCCTTTAGCGACAGGCGCGTGGTCTGGTAATCCTGAACCACATGCTCGCTGGCGGGCATTTCGGGCAGGCACGTCTCCGCCTCCCGGCCCTGTTCGGCCACGTCTGCGGCGGCAAACAGGGGCAGGGCTGCATCGGGCGGGCTGGCGCGCACCTGCCAGAGGGCCGCGCGCCGGTCCAGCCCCATGGAGCGAAAGGCGTCAGCGGCCGCCAGCAACTCCACCGAGCGGCGCATCAACCCGGCCCGCCGGCGCAGCTCTTCGGGCGTAAAATAGCCCTCCGCCCGGGCCTGGATCAGCTTTTCCGCCTCATCCTCGCGCAGGCCATCGACCTGGCGCAGGCCGAGGCGCACGGCCAGGTGCGGGCCCTCCCCTGCCGGCTCCAGCGTGTTGTCCCAGTCGGAATGGTTTACATCCACCCCGCGCACCTCCACGCCATGCTCGCGCGCATCGCGCACGATCTGGGCCGGGGCGTAAAAGCCCATGGGCTGGCTGTTGAGCAGGGCCGCGCAGAACACGTCCGGATGGTGGCATTTCAGCCAGCTGGAGATGTAGACGAGCAGCGCAAAACTCGCCGCATGGCTTTCGGGAAAGCCATATTCGCCAAAGCCCTTGATCTGGTCGAAACAGCGCCTGGCGAAATCGGGCTCATAGCCGCGCGCGATCATCCGCTCGACCATCTTTTCCTCATAATGGGAGATTGTGCCGACCTTGCGGAAGGTGGCCATGGCGCGGCGCAGGCCATTGGCTTCCTCGGGGGAGAATTTGGCCGCATCCATGGCGATCTGCATGGCCTGTTCCTGGAACAGCGGCACGCCGAGGGTGCGCCCGAGTATGTTCTCCAGCTCCTTGGGGTGGCCATGCTCTGTGCTGGGCCGGGGATAGGTGACGCGCTCCTTGCCCTGGCGGCGGCGCAGATACGGGTGGACCATGTCGCCCTGGATCGGGCCGGGCCGCACGATCGCCACTTCGATGACAAGGTCGTAGAATTCGCGGGGGCGCAGGCGCGGCAGCATGTTCATCTGCGCCCGGCTTTCCACCTGGAAGACGCCGAGGCTGTCGCCCACACACAGCATGTCATAGGTCGCCGCATCCCCCTGGGGCACGCTGGCGAGGGTGTGGGAGAGCCCCTTGTAGAGGGCCAGCATGTCGAAGGCCTTGCGGATGCAGGTCAGCATGCCGAGGGCAAGCACATCCACCTTCATGATGCCCAGCGCCTCGATATCGTCCTTGTCCCATTCGATGAAGGTGCGCTCATTCATGGCCGCATTGCCAATGGGCACGGTCTCGCTGAGGGGGCCGCGCGTGAGCACGAAGCCGCCGACATGCTGGGAGAGGTGGCGCGGAAAGCCGATCAGTTGGCGCGTGAGGGCGATGGCCTGGCGCAGGACCGGGTTCTTCGGGTCAAGGCCGGCCTGCCTGATCAGCGGCTCGTTGATGTCGCTGCCCCAACTGCCCCAGACCGTGCCGGCCATGGCCGTGGCGATGTCCTCGCTCAGCCCCATGGCCTTGCAGACCTCCCGCACCGCCGAGCGCGGGCGGTATGAGATCACCGTGGCCGTCAGGGCAGCGCGGTGGCGGCCATAGCGGCGATAGACATACTGGATCACCTCCTCGCGGCGCTCATGCTCGAAATCCACGTCAATGTCGGGCGGCTCGCGGCGCTCCTTGGAGATGAAACGCTCGAACAGGAGGTTGGTCGTGTCCGGGTCCACGCTGGTGATGCCGAGCACGTAGCACACCGCCGAATTGGCCGCAGAGCCGCGCCCCTGGCAGAGAATGCCCTCGCCCCGCGCCCAGGCGACGATGTCATTCACCGTCAGGAAGTAGGGCGCATAGTCCAGCTCCGCGATCAGGCCGAGTTCCTTGCGCAGGGCGGCGGCCACGCGCGCGGGCACGCCGGCGGGGTAGCGCCAGTCCGCCCCGGCCCAGGTCAGCTCCTCCAGGTGCTGCTGGGGCGATGTGCCGGGCGGCACGGGCTCGTCGGGGTATTCATAGGCCAGCTCGTCCAGGGAGAAGTTGCAGCGCCGGGCAATCTCGACACTGCGCGCCAGGGCCGGCTCGAACCCCTTGAAAAACCGCGCCATCTCCTCCGGCCCGCGAATGTGGCGCTCGGCATTGGCGGCGAGGCGATAGCCTGCCTCGGCCAGGGTGCAATGCTCGCGGATGCAGGTGACCACGTCCTGCAGCGGGCGGCGGGCAGGAACATGGTAGAGCACGTCCCCCGTGGCGACGATGGGGGCGCGCGTGCGTGCGCCGAGTTGGGCCAGGGCGGCGATGCGCTCCCGGTCGCGGCCGGAATGGGTGTATGTGGCCGCCAGGTAGACCCGGCCCGGCCAG
The DNA here is from genome assembly GCA_964625835.1 of uncultured Hyphomonadaceae bacterium. Taxonomy (GTDB): domain Bacteria; phylum Pseudomonadota; class Alphaproteobacteria; order Caulobacterales; family Hyphomonadaceae; genus UBA5336. The sequence goes on along the minus strand of CAZVES010000043.1, from coordinate 1,806 downwards.
AGGCCTGCGAGCCGCTCCAGCGTGGCCTCGAAATCGGCCGAGAGGCGGGCGGGCGGCACGGCGATGAAGACCTGGCCTTCGCTGTGCTCGATCACATCGGCCAGGGTGATGTGGCACTCGCCCTTGGGCGCGGCGCGCTTGCCCTTGGTGATCAGGGCCGAGAGCCGGCCATAGGCGGGCCGGTCCATGGGATAGGTGATCAGGCTGGGGCCATCGGCAAGGTCGAGGCGCGCGCCGACCACGAGATCCAGCCCGGCTTCCTTCGCCGCGATATGGGCGCGCACCACGCCGGCCAGCGTGTTGCGGTCGCAGATGCCGATCGCCGACAAGCCGGCATCCCTGGCGGCTGCGACCAGTTCCTCGGCATGGGAGGCCCCGCGCAGGAAGGAGAAATTCGTCGTGACCTGGAGCTCGGCGTACTGGGTCATCAGTCCTGATCCCCGCTCCGCTTTGCTTCGCGATGGATCGCGCTCAGGGCT
>CAZVES010000043.1:0-1227 GCA_964625835.1 uncultured Hyphomonadaceae bacterium | reverse complement strand
CGCGATGGATCGCGCTCAGGGCTGCGGAGGCCCTCGATTGGAAGCGCCCGCACAAGTAACGCGCAGGCGCAGGTGCCCAGCCGTCAGGCTGGAACAGCACCGAGCAGCAAGCCGGAGGCGCGCAGGCCAGAAAACTCATGCAAACATCCCATGCACATACCAGGCGGGTGGGCCGCCACGCCCGTCATCGTAAAGCCCGTGGCGGAACACCCAGTAGCGCCGGCCGTCCTCATCCTCGATGCGGTAATAGTCCCGCGCGCGTTTGGGCCCGTCCGGGCCGGGCAGGTCTGCCGTGGGGCCGGCCGCCTGCCACCATTCCGGGGCGATCCGCTCGGGCCCGTCCGCCTTTGCCACCCGGCGCGGCACCCGCCGCCATACAAAATTCAGGGGCGGGCCATCGGGCACTTCGGCGAGCACGTCGATCGGCTCCGGCCTGGCAAACAGTTTCAGCGGGCGTTGCGCGCGCGCCGGGTCGCCGCCAGGCCAGACCGGAAGGGTGCCGCCATAGGCGCTGCGGGCCTCGGCCCGTTCGGGGATGTGGCTCTCGCGCGGGACCATGACCTGCACCGTGTTCGCGCCCAGCCGGGCCGTGAGCCTGTCGGCCAGGGCGGCCAGTTCCGTCTCGTCCACATCGCCGCCCGACAGCGCGGCAGACAAGGCCGGCGCGCCCGCCTCCATGGCGTCCACCCGCTCGGCCTCCAGCACCAGAAGGTCTATGCCGAAGCCGGGATCCAGCGTGTCGAGTTTTTCCTCGAACAGGCGCAGGGCATGGGACGGCTTGCGGATGGCGCGCGCGGCCCGGATGCGGACCGTGGCGAGCGTGGCGTCGCTGCGATAGGCCTTCAGGCAGAACCCCCGCGCCCCACAGCCATGGGATGTGAGCTCGGCGGCAAGGGCCTCCATCAGCTGCGCCAGGCCCGCGCGCACACCATCTGTGTGCAGCAGGGGTTCCGCGCAGGGCAGGCGAACACTGTATTGCGGCGCCGGGCGCAGCGTTGCCAGGGCCTCATGGCGCAGGCCGAGGGCCTGGTCGAGGCGCAGGAGCACGGCCTCTGCCGCCTCGCGCGAGGCAAAACGGCGGGCCAGCGCCTTGCGGTCCACGCCGAAGAGCTGGCCGATACGGGTGAGGCCGAACCGACGCAGCAGCTGGCAGGTCTCCCCCGACAGGCGCAGCGTGGCCACGGGAAGGGGCGAAAGAGCATCGCGGAGCGCGTCCTCACTGACAAT
>CAZVES010000042.1:0-18058 GCA_964625835.1 uncultured Hyphomonadaceae bacterium | reverse complement strand
CAGACAGGAATGGTGCCCGGGGGCGGAATCGAACCACCGACACGCGGATTTTCAATCCGCTGCTCTACCCCTGAGCTACCCGGGCCGGGCCATTTGGGGAAGCCGCGTATCTAGCCGCCCATTGCGGTCTTGTCCATGGGGTTTTGCGGCAGCCCGGCCAGGTGCCCGATGCGGGCCCGGCTGCGCCCCTGTCAGGCTCGCACGGCAGGTGTGCGGCTGATCCAGGGCAGGGCCTCTTCCAGTTCGTAGGCCAGTTCGAACAGAAGGCCGTCATCACCGCGCTTTCCCGAAAACATCACGCCGATCGGCAGGCCATCCCCTCCCTGGTAGAGCGGAACGGACATCGACGCCGCGCCGGCCACGTTCATCGGCGGGGTGAAGCCGACATAGTCCATGACGGCGCCGAAACTTTCTTCAAAGCTCCCGGCGGGATCGAACGCGCCGATCTTCGGAACGCTTTTATTCACGGTCGGTGTCAGCAGTACGTCAATATCCTCGAAAACCGCGTCATAGCGCGCCTCGAAGCTTCGCAGATAGGCTACGGCATCCGACATGTCCTGTTGGCGCGACTGGTAAAGACCCGCAAGGCCGAGCGTCAGGGGTTCAACGATGTCCGGGCCAATCGGCTTGCCTGCGAAGCGGGCTGCGCTTTGTGCAAACTGCGCGGCGCCGGCGGCCCAGTAAAGCGTGAACGCATCGGTGAAGGTGGCGCCGTCAAAGGGCAGGCTGATCTCGCGCACCTCATGGCCGAGTTCCTCGCAAAGGCTCGCAGCCGCTTGCGCCTTTGCGCGGACATCGGCGTCGAGGCCAGCGCCATTCAGCGGCTCTGGTGCAAACCCGATCTTCAGCCTGCGGCGCAGCGGCGCCTCGACCATGCCGAGCGTCTCGTAGGTGCCATTCTCGGCGATGGCGAAAAGGGCGGCGCTGTCGCGCACGGTCAAGGTGACCGCATGATTGACCGAGATGTCGACCCCGCCATTTGCGTTTTCCGCCCGGCCGATCCGGCCTGCTGAGGGCTTCAGGCCAAACAGCCCGCAGCAGGTCGCGGGAATGCGGATCGATCCGCCACCGTCGCTTGCATGGGCGAAGGGGACCACGCGGGCCGCCACCAGTGCGGCTGCGCCCCCCGACGAGCCGCCCGGAATATGGTCGAGATTCCAGGGGTTGCGCGTGGCCCCGGTGTTGAGTGGTTCGGTCGACGCCGTCAGCCCCATTTCCGGCGTGGTCGACTTGCCCAGGAACACCATCCCGGCCTCGCGCCAGCGACGGGCAAAAGGCCCATCGCTCTCAGGGCGGTATCCGGCAAAGCCGCGAGATCCATACTGGGTCTGAAAGCCGCGAGTTTCTTCGAGGTCCTTGATGAAGGTCGGCACGCCAGCGAATGGGCCGCTCATTTCAGTGGCGGCGGTCTCGAGGGCTGCCGGGAAGTCTCGGTCGGCAATGGCATTGATCCGGGGGTTGACCGCCCTGGCCCGCTCAATTGCCTGCGACACGGCCTCGACTGCGCTTGTGTCACCGGACCGTATTCGGCCGGCCAGGGCCACACCATCCTGGAAACCAGATGGAGACGTGCCTGCCCGGGCCGGAGCGGCGTCCTGCGCGGCGGGCGATGTGCCGCAGGATGCCAGGGCGGTGAGGGCGGCCGTACTGCCAAGGGCCTGGCGGCGTGTGAAAGATGTCATGACATGTCCTCCCAGAGTTTTCGCGAGTGTGGCAGCCCGCCTGCGGGCCTGCAAGTGGTTGCAGACGGGGCGCAAAACAGGTCAGGACATGACCCATGTCCATCACGCATGTTCTTCATGAGGCGCGTTTGCATGAGATGCGGGCTGTCGCATTTGCGGGCGACACGCCCGTCGCCTTGTTTCACGACAGTGAGATGATCGCGCGCGGACCCCGGCTTGGCACTCAGGCCGAGGCGATTTTGCGCGACAGGCCCGACGGGCTCGATGGAGGCTTTTGTGAGACCGGCACAGGCGAGCGTGTTTTCGTGCGCTTTGCCCGTAAGGCGGCTCCCCCGCTCGGCACCCGGCTGGTCGTTGAGATTGTCTCGGAAGCGCGTGGGGGAAAGGTCGCGCGTGGCCGGGTTCTTTCGGACCAGTCGGCACCCCGGTCGATCGCGCCCTTCAAGGCCTGGCGCGACTGGACTGGCGAACATGTGCCAGCCGACGCGGCCGAGGGCGCAGAGCAATTCGAGCGAATCGATGAGGCCTTTGAAACGGCACTCTCACCCTCAGTCACCCTTCCGGGAGGCGGGCGACTGACCCTTTCCGGAACGCCGGCGCTCACTGCGATCGATATCGACACGGCAGGGCGGGGTGGGCGGGCAGGGCGCGCGCGTGCGGCGCGAGAAATCAACCTGCAGGCGGCGGTCAGTGCTGCCGAACAGCTTTGCCTGCGCGGGATTGGAGGCCTTGGCGTTCTTGATTGCGTGGCACCGGTTCCCAAATCCGCAGGCGCTGAGATCAAGGCTGCTTTCCTTGACCGGTTTCGCGAGATCAGCCCGCGCAAGGCGGCGGCCCTGGCGCCATCGCCCTTCGGCCTGATGGAAATCTCCCTGGCTTGGGCGGAGTGTCCCATTGGCGAGGTTTTGGGCGAGATTGATGCAGCGCGGAAGGCGCCGGTTGGGCTGGCGCTCGATGGCCTGCGCATGCTGGAACGGGAGGCAGGCCGGGCGCCGTCCGTGGCGCTCACCTTGGCAATGCCAGAAGCGGCTTGTATGGCGGCAGGCAGGTTGATGGGGGGTGTCGAGATCCTGGAGGCCGGGCTTACTGGCCGGCTCGGCCCGCGCATCGCCATCAAGCCAAGCCCGAATGGGCGCATGGAGGTCACTCGCCAATGAGCAAACCGCTTTGTCCCGTCTGCGAAAAGCGAGAAACCGTGGCCGAGTACCGGCCGTTCTGTTCAAAACGCTGCGCCGATGTGGACCTGTCGCGCTGGCTGAAAGGGTCCTATGCCATCCCCGGTCGCCCCGCAGACGATACGGAAGAAGCCCCGCCGCGCCGCGAGGACAGCGAAGGCTAGCGCCTCTCGAAGATCACGCTGAGATTGTTGGCGGGCATTTCGATGACATCGACGAGGTCCAGCCCGGCAAAAAGCGTGTAAGGTAGTATATCGTAGTCCAGGTCGCGCACCCCCCAGCTCGTGTCACGGCGTTTCAGGTCTTCACTGAACCGCGCATTGGACGGGGCGATCTCGCCTGCGCGGGCAAACGGGCCATAGAGCATCAACCGTCCACCAGGCACCAGGTGCCGACCGGCTCCCGCCAGCAGTCCTTCAGCAGCGGCAAAAGGCGCGATGTGGATCATGTTGGCGCAGAACATGGCCTGAACCGGGAGCTTTGCGCCTGATGCGGACCAGTCCGGCGTGGTCACATCGAGGAAGATGGGTTCCAGCAGGCTCGCCTGCTCGCCCATGCAAGCGCGCCAGGCCGCCTGGCTGGCGAGGCTCTCGGTGTCGATATCGGAATACTGCCAGGCGAGGCCGGGCAGCGCGCTTGCGATATGGGCGCCATGCTCGCCCGTGCCCGATGCGATTTCGAGCACGGCTCCGGTCGCTGGCATGTGTTCGAGAAACACCTTGCGCACGACATCCCGGTTGCGCGCGATCGAGGGCGAGAAGCGCCGCCCGTCTGCTGTATTGTCGCGGTGGTCCAATGCGACGGGTTTTCCTGTTCCTGCTTTGGGGTCACCAGCGTTTTCATCTGTCATTCGGGGCACCCATAAGGTTCAGAATCCTGGTCAGTGCCGGATCGGCCCAAGCAGAGCTCTCATGTCCTCGCTGAAAACCTCTCGCGCAAGTCTGTCTTGAGGATCTTGCCATTGGCATTTCGGGGAAGGGGCTGGTTCATCATCTGGATTTCCACCGGCACCTTGAATGAGGCAAGGTGGCTGGCGACGTGCGCGCGCAACTCCTGTTCGGTCACGCTCATACCGGGTTTCACCTGGACCACGGCGCCGACTTCTTCTCCCAGAACCTTGTGTGGTATTCCTACAACCGCAGCATCAATGATGGCGGGGTGGTCGTAAAGGGCGCTTTCGACTTCGATGCAGTAGACATTCTCACCGCCCCGGATCAGCATGTCCTTGGCGCGGTCGACCAGATAGAGGAAGCCTTCATCGTCGATCCGGGCAAGGTCTCCGGTCACCACCCAGCCATCTATGAAGGTCTCGGCTGTGGCGTCGGGGCGGTTCCAGTAGAGCTTGCAGTTCATCGGGCCCTTGCACCAGAGCTCGCCAATCTCGCCGGGCGGCAAGGTGTTGCCATCTGCATCGACCACCTTGATCTCCACCGCGCTTGGAGGGGCACCGGCGCTGTCGGGCCGGTTCACATAGTCTTCGCCGATGTTGAGCGTTGAAGTGGCGCAGGTCTCGGTCATGCCCCAGCCATTGCCGGCGGCGGCCTCCGGGAATGTCTTCTTGATGGTAGAGACCAGTTCGGGCGCTGACGGCGCGCCGCCATAGCTGATCGCCGCGATGGAACTGAGATCGTACTTGTCCCGGTCAGGATGCTCCAGCAATTGCCAGGCAATGGCCGGCACGCCGCCCACAGCGGTGATTCTCTCCTGCTCAATGATCGGCAGCGCCTTGTCAGCGTCCCACTTGTACATGGACACGATCTTGTTGCCCTGGAGCAGGGCCGGAATGAGGATCGCGAAGGCGCCCGTGGCGTGGAAGAAGGGAATGGCCAGCAGGGTGGAGCGTTGTTCGTTCGGGTCTGGCTCGGGCGGCTGCTCACCGCGCCGCAGGAACATGCGCGCCTGGCAGGTCATCGAGTTGAACATGTTGGAAATGATCGCCCGGTGGCTGGCCAGTGCGCCTTTCGGCCGCCCCGTGGTGCCGGATGTGTACATGATCGTGGCGTCGGTGTCGGGCCCGATGTCTGCGTCCGGCAGCCCGATCGCGTCGAGGGACCCCCAGTCGCCGGGTTCGCCGATATAGGCTTCCATGGGCGACACGCGCGGGTCCGGGCGCTCCTCCTCGCTGTCGCGAGCGATGATCACCGCCTCCAGTTCAGGCAGCTCTTCGCGGTGCTGATTGATCCGTTCGAAGATCTGCCCGTCCACCACGGCGACTTTTGCGCCGGAATCGCGCAGGCCGTACTCCAGCTCTTCACCCGTCCACCAGGAATTCATCGGCGTTGCGATAGCGCCAATGGCAAGCGCGGCCCAGAACGCGACACTCCACTGGGGATAGTTGCGCATGATGACCGCCACGCGATCGCCCTGCTGGACGCCATGGGTTTCGCGCAAGGCCCTGGCGAAGTGTTCCACCGCGCGAAGGTGGGCGGTGAAGGACACGCGTTCGTTTTCGTAGATGATGAGTTCCCGGGGGCCGAAATTGGCGCTCGCCAGGAGGATGTCTCGAAGGGTTGCTGGCGCATTGGCGTAGACCTTCATGGGAATGCCGCCAATCTCACCGTCTGCCAGTCCGACTGGTGAGTCTGGCGCGGCAAGCAGGGCGTTGGCCTGTGCAATGGACATGGCAGGCCAGGCGGGCGCAGTGTCTGCAGGCATCGTGGTGTTCCTCCGGGCAGTGTTTGTTGTTTTGTAGGCCATAGAAACCACGAGCCGGGCTCGCGACAAAGACCTTTCGCCCCGGAATCGGAGCCTTCCGCAGGGGTAGATCGTCAATTGCGGCCAAGCGGTGCATTGAAGCGCCGAGAAAACCGCTCCACACTCAGGCCATGAGCGGTGATGACATCTTCCCAGGCGGTCAGGACCCCGAGATGGATCCTCCGGACGCGATTTGCGGCAGCAAGGAGGTCGGCGCGCTCGCCCACCTCTACCGCGCCGAAGTCTTTCGATCGACCACGTGGCGCCAGCGCCTGGACCAGACCACGAACTGGGCGGTGGTCTCCACGGGCATCGCGCTTTCGATCGTGTTTGCGGGCGAGGGCGCTTCGCCCTTTCCAATCGTTCTGGTCGGGTTGCTCTGCGTCATGTTTTTGATGCTCGAAGCGCGGCGCTACCGTTTCTTCTATGTCTGGCGATTTCGCGCGCGGGTGCTGGAGATCGCATTCTATGTCCCGATGCTGCGCGGGGAGGGTGCGACGATCCCGCTCGACCGGGGGACGGCGCTGTCGGATGATTATGAAAGCCCAAAATACCGCATTTCCATGTCCCGTGCGATCGGGCGGCGCCTGAGGCGGAATTTCGGTTGGATCTTTGCCCTTCAGGGCGCGGCCTATTTCGCCAAGATCGCGATCCATCCCTATGACGTTCCGACCTGGGAGGAATTTGTCTTCCGCGCGCACATCGGGCCGATCCCCGGCTGGCTGGCCCTGGCGACGGGCCTCGCTTTCCACGCCGGCTGGATCATCTTTGCCTATGTCACCTGGCGCCAGGAACAGCGCGACAAGACCAAGATGGCTGATTTCCTCGACAGTCGGAAAGACGTGATGGAAAGACCCGGCGTCAACGTAGAGGACGCACGCAGCGTCGAAGGCCTGGGTGGGGTCTGAACCTTGGCAAAATTCTAAAGTTGGGTTCGATCAATGTAATCGGGCAATTGAGTTGTATCGTCGATCTGTGCAGATCGAAGCTGGTTGACCGTCAAGCCGCTGACCTTGGTCAGGATGGCACCGTGCAGAATTGTGCCTCGAAGATCTTTCTGTATCGGATTGTGTGTTCTTTCTTGGAATCCGTTCCAACGCGACCCAAGCACTCAATCCTGCTGCCGCTGCTGGGCCAAGGTTTCTCAGGATTTCCGACAGTTCAATCAATAACTGCAAGCGAAAACCTTCCTGATCAAGCCGCAGTTACCCCGCAGGCCCTCTCCGCCCGCCTCCCTCGTTCTGGCGGCGGCTCAGGAACGCCAGACGCTCGAACAGGGCGACGTCCTGCTCGTTCTTCAGCAACGCGCCGTGCAGCGGCGGGGTCAGCTTTTCGGGGTTCTGCTCGGCCATGGTTTCCAGATCCACATCCTCGTTCATGAGGAGTTTCAGCCAGTCCAGCAGTTCGCTGGTCGACGGCTTCTTCTTCATGCCGGGCACTTCGCGCATGGCGTAGAAGGTCGTCAGCGCCTCCTTCACCAGCTTCTGCTTGATGCCGGGATAGTGCACGTCGATGATCTCACGCATCACCTGTTCGTCGGGGAATTTGATGAAGTGGAAGAAGCAGCGGCGCAGGAAGGCGTCTGGCAACTCCTTTTCATTGTTCGAGGTGATGATCACGATGGGGCGCTGTTTCGCCTGCACCGTCTCGCCGGTCTCGTAGACAAAGAACTCCATCCGGTCGAGTTCCTGCAGGAGGTCGTTCGGAAACTCGATGTCGGCCTTGTCGATCTCGTCGATCAGGAGGATCGGGCGCTCTGGCGCGGTGAAAGCCTCCCAGAGCTTGCCCTTGCGAATGTAATTGGAGACGTCCTTGGCGCGTTCTTCGCCCATTTGGCCATCCCTCAGACGAGAGACGGCGTCATACTCATAGAGCCCCTGCTGGGCCTTGGTGGTGGACTTGATGTGCCACTCGATCAGAGGCACGCCGAGGGCCTTGGCGACCTCGATGGCGAGCACTGTCTTGCCCGTACCCGGCTCGCCCTTGACCAAAAGCGGTCGCTCCAGCGCGATGGCCGCGTTCACCGCCACGCGCAGGTCATCGGTCGCGACATAGTTTTCCGTGCCTTCAAAGCGCATGGTGCCCTCCTTCGGGATCGTGTTGTTTCTTACGCCGACATTAAGGCGAGGGCGCGCCGACGCAAGCCGTAACGGTGGGAGAAGTGATTTGCCGGGACTGCAGCGCTCGCAACAAAGGGTTAATGAAATCGGGGCAATTTGTTCTTGAATTGTAGCAGAAAGCCCGGAGCTTACAGGCCCGATGCCCTTGAAACTGTCCCTCAAGCCCGGTGAGAGCTTTGTGGTCAACGGGGCCGTGGTGCGCAATGGCGACCGGCGCGGCGTGCTTCTGCTGGAAAACCGCGCGCGCGTCCTGCGCGAGAAGGACATTCTCCAGCCCGAAGACGCCGACACGCCTGCCAAGGCGGCTTATTTCGCCGTGATGCAGATGTATCTGCTCGGCGAAACCGACGGCGTGCTGCACAGCCAGGCGGTGGAGGCGCTTGAAACCCTTGTCAGGAGCCGGCCCGCCGGGGTGGCGCGAGCGCCTGTCGTGGCCATTTCTGCCGCGCTGGCGGCCGGCAACCTCTACGGCGCGTTGTCGAAGTGCCGCAAGCTGGTGCAGGCCGAAGCTGCGCCGCGAGCCGGGGCGGCGTGATGGCGGATGGGGCTGACATGGACTGGCAATCGGGAAAGATCATTGATTGTGTTGCGCTCGAAGATGCGATCGCCGGGCTGAAAGCGGGCAAGCTGGCCCCTGGTACGGGGGTCGATCTGGGTGACGGGGTGATTGTCGAATACAGCGGCCCCGAAGAGGCCAGTGCCCTGCTTGCGCGCTTGCAGGCGCATGCCCGACTGATAGACATCGCGATCTCTGACAGCATGGAAGCTGCGCCCGTGCCCTGTGATGTTTCGGTGAACAGCCATGCAAAAGCGCTTCTGGACGCCATAAAGAACGCGCGCTAATGCGCGGCCCATGTCTCCGGAACTGATTTCACTCTTCACCGCGTCCTTCGTGACGTTTTTCGTGCTTATCGATGCGGTGGGCGTTGCACCCGTCTTCGCCACGCTGACGGCCGGGGGCAACGGGGCCTATCGCCGGGCCATGGCGATCAAGGCGACCATTGTGGCGTCCATCATCATCTTCTTCTTCGCCTTTGCCGGGGCCTGGCTGCTCGGGGCGATGCACATTTCTATTGCGGCGTTCAAGGCGGCCGGCGGCGTTCTGCTTTTCATGATTGCGCTCGACATGGTGTTTGAAAAGCGCACCGAGCGCCGCGAAAGCCGCGCCGAAGGCGTTCTGTCCGAGCATGAAAAGGACACACCGCCCGACGATGTGTCGGTGTTCCCGGTTGGAATTCCCATGATCGCCGGACCGGGTACGATCGCAACCGCGATGTTCTACATGGCAGAGGCCGGAGATTCGATTGAGAAGGCCGTCATTCTTGCCGCACTTGCGGTGAACCTGGTCCTTGTCCTGGTGATCTTCCTTGCCGCGGGCCCGCTGGTGCGCGCCATGGGGCCCAGCATCGCCGGCGCACTGACGCGGATCCTCGGGGTGATTCTCGCCGCCCTGTCAGTCCAGCTGCTGATCGATGGCGTGGGCGAGGCGTTCGGGCTTCAGGTCGCCGGATGACGACAAACCGCTCCGCGGGGGGCGGGATCATTCATAGTAAGCATTCAGGGCGACTCGGGGCCGACCCATGTAGCGCTGGAAGCTCAGGAGCACCATCCAGAACAGTGACATGGCCGCAGCCGCCAGTCCCATGATTTCCAGCACGTCTTCGCGCGTCAGCTCCACGCCCGTGCGCGCCACGTAAAGCACGTCACGCCCGACGACAGCCTCCAGCGCCACGGCCCTTTCCCCGCCCGATTCGGCCACCAGCCTGGCCCGGCGCAGGTCCGTCTCGCTTGAGACATGGTCGAGCAGGGCCAGCGTTGCGACCGGGCCGACGGCATCGACGATCTCGTTGACCTGGGCGACCTTCGCGTAAAGGGTGTTGATCTGGCTTTCATCGAGCACTTCAAGGAAGGCCGCCTCAAGGGCAGTGGCCTGTTCCGGCGTGGTTGAACCTGGTGACAATGCCTCGGCCATGGCCACCCGAAGAGCCGCGTCCGGCAAGGCCCTCTCAATGTGGTCCTCAAGGAGTTCGCGAAACTCTGGCTGGAGGCGGGCCGCCCGATCGGCGGCCTTCAGCAAGGACATGGTCTCGCGCAGGTCGACATTGGTCGGCGTGTCCAGCTGGTCCGACAACAGTCCCAGTCCGGTCACCCTCAGCGAAAAGGACTGGTTGGTTTCACCGGCCAGCCAGTCGCGTCCGCTGCGCACGAGGTCCTCGAAATTCCCCAGGACGGAAAACCCGGTCTCAGGCGCGGCGACCCTACGAACAGGTTCCCCGGTCTCGTTGGACCTTTCCGTCTGTGCGGCGACCTCGGCGTTCGGCGAGGGGGTGTCGATCTGCGGTGGGCGATTGGCAGTCTCGAAGCGCACCCGGACATCATTGGGCAGGAACAGCAGCGCCGCACCGACCAGTTGTTCATTGCGTGTGCCGAACGGTACAGCCTGCGGGGCAGCCTGTTCCACCGCTTCCCGGTCGCGCTCATCCAGCATTTGTGGTGCGGCCAGGAGGAACCCTCTCGCCGCGGGCATGTTGCGCTCGCGCAGTTGCAGGTCGACCAGGCTGGCCCAGTGATCACGCCGGTCATCGGCGCCCGCCGCCAGGCTCACAAACTCCTTGTTGATCTCTTCGCGCGTGGACTCCAGCGCTGCTGGACGCGGGGAATGGGGAAAGTCACGCGCCGTGAAAACACCCGACACGACATTGGCCGCCAGCACCGGCAAAAGCAGCAGCATCGCGTTGAATATGGCAGCCTGAGTCCATCCTGAGGACAAGCGTGTCTGGCGTCTGCCAAAATTCATTTAAGGGTTTCCGAGTGATCTGCCTGCAGGGGACGTGGGGCACGTATACGCATGTTCATAACGCGGATATCAACCCAACACATCAGCAGGGCAGCATTGTGACCAAAAATTCGCAATCAATGGGGGCTGGCTGTGCATCGCCTCCCCCTTGTGCCGCGGAAACGGTGCGAATCTTGCTCGCGGGGCGAGTGTCGCTGCGCGCCCTGATTGCGTCACAATATTGCCAATTGCGCGCGACATCGGGCGTGAGTATAGGGGCCACAAGTTGTGGAGTGAATTCCATGGATAAGCTCGAACTCGACGGTTACGCGCCTTCCGAAAAGGAAGAGTTCATGAATGCCCGGCAGCAGGCCTACTTCCGGGCCAAGCTTGAGGCCTGGAAGGACGACATCCTCAACGGGTCCAAGGAGACGATTTCAAATCTCCGCGAAGAATCAGCCAACCATCCTGACATTGTCGACCGCGCATCGGCCGAGAGCGACAAGGCCCTTGAGCTTCGCACCCGGGACCGCCAACGCAAGCTGATCTCGAAGATCGATGCAGCCATCCGCCGGCTGGATGAGGGCACATATGGCTATTGCGAGCATACGGGCGAGCCGATTGCGCTCAAGAGGCTTGAGGCGCGCCCCACCGCGACCCTGAGCCTGGAGGCGCAGGAACTCCATGAGCGGCGCGAACGCACCATCCGCAACGACTGATCCTCAGTCTGCGCGAGCCCCTTCGCGGCGCTCTTGCGCTTTCACCAGGAACTGCGCCCTGAGCGTGGCCACAGGCCTATCTCGGTCTGTCTGCCAGGCCTCTGCAAGCACCGAAGTCATGCGAGAGCCCTTTTTGCGCAGGACTGCGCGGGCGAAAAGATCTTCCGCGCGCCCCGTGCGCAGGTAGTCGATCGTCAGGTCAATTGGCCTTGGCAGCGCTTCGATGTCGCTGGCCAGGTAGACCTGCGCCATGGCGGTGATCTCAAGGAACGCGCCAATGGCGCCGCCATGCAGCGCCGGCAGCGCCGGATTTCCGATCAGGTGCGCGGCAAAGGGCAGGGTGGCGGTCATCTCGTTGCCGTGCACCTCGCAGCGCATGCCGAGCGTGTTTGCAAAGGGTATTCGCGACAGCAGGGCATGTATATTGTCGGAGCGGTTCATGGCTGGGACGTGTCCTTCTCGATCGCGCTGGACATGCCTCCACCGGCCCAGCGAGAAGGATCGTTCAGGGCGAAGGTTGCCGTTGCCGTGGCGATGATTCGCGCCTTGTCCTCGCCATGGAAGGCGGTGGCGCGGCAGAAGGCGATGGAGCGGGTGATGTGGTAGCACTCGGCTTCCGCGAGGACGGTCTCGCCCCTGCTGGCCGGGCGCATGTAATCGATGCGCAGGTCCAGGGTCGCCATGGACCGGTACCGGGTCAGCGCAGCGCCCACCGCCACGCCGCACAGATTGTCGAGCAATGCCGTGAGCACCCCGCCAGCGATGACACCTGTCTCTGGATCGCCAACCAGTTCCTCGCGCCACTCGACCTTCCCCGTAGCGCGGGCTTTCTCTATCGAGACCATTTCAAAACCGAGCGTGCGCGCCCAGGGCACAGCCGTCATGAGGGTGTGGGCATGCTTGCGCATCAGCTGATGGGCCTGTGGTGGAGCTTTGTCGGCCATGGCCTTGGGCGCTTTCATCAATTGACGCTTACGTCAGCGTCGATAGCATTCCGCAGCGAGCGTGAAAACACGCATGAAACAACCCGGGAGGAAACACATGGCCGATGGCACCAGCATTCACGAAAAGGTCTGCATCATCGGGGCAGGGTGTTCCGGTTTCACCATGGCCAAACGGCTCAAGGATCATTCGATCCCATACGATTGCTTTGAAATGTCCGACGATATTGGCGGAAACTGGTACTTCAACAATCCCAATGGGGCCTCGTCCTGCTACCAGTCCCTCCACATCGACACATCCAAGTGGCGTCTTGCGTTCGAGGATTTCCCGGTGCCCGATGACTGGCCGGACTTCCCCCATCACAGCCAACTCCTTCAATACTTCCGTGACTATGTGGACCATTTTAGGCTGCGCGAGACGATCACGTTCAACACGAAGGTCGAGCGCGCCGACAGGCTGGAGGGCGGTGACTGGGAAGTGTCCCTCTCAACAGGCGAGACGCGGCGCTATCGCGCCCTGATCGTGGCCAATGGCCACCACTGGGACCCGCGCATACCCGACGATTATCCCGGCACGTTCGAGGGCTACCAGCTTCACTCGCACAATTATCGCGACCCGTTCGCACCCTATGATTTCCGTGGCCGGACTGTCCTTGTGGTGGGGGCTGGAAACTCCGCCATGGACATTGCCTCGGAACTCAGCCAGCGCCCGATTGCAAAGCGGCTCATGGTGTCGATGCGCCGAGGGGTCTGGGTGTTGCCGAAATACATAGATGGCCAGCCGGCGGACAAGGCAGTGCTGCCATCATGGATGCCCCACAAGATCGGCCGGGCGCTGGCGCGATCAAAGATCAAGAAGACAATCGGGAACATGGAAGACTATGGCCTTCCGAAGCCCGACCATGAGCCGCTTGACGCACATCCCTCCGTATCTGGCGAGTTCCTGACGCGGGTTGGCTGCGGCGATATCGTCCCCAAGGGCGCGATGGAGCGACTGGAGCCAGATGGCGTCGTGTTTGCCGATGGCTCGCGCGAACGCGTCGATGCGATCGTCTGGGCGACGGGCTACAGGGTCAGCTTTCCGTTTCTCAGCGATCCGGAACTGAAGCCGAAGGAGAATCACTTTCCGCTGTTCAAGCGAATGGTGAAACCGGGATACGACACGCTCTATTTTCTCGGCCTGGCCCAGCCGCTGCCTACGCTGGTGAATTTTGCAGAGCAGCAATCGAAACTCGTCGCGGCCCATCTGGACGGAACCTATGAGCTGCCAAGCGATTCAGAGATGGAGCGCGTGATCCGGGCCGACGAGGCGTTTCACAAATCCCATTTCTATGATGCGCCGCGTCACACGATGCAGGTTGATTTTAACCAATATGTGACGGATTTAACCCGAGAGATGCAACGGGGGATGCAGAAAGGAAAGGTATCAGCTTGACCGAAGTGCCCCAACTCGTTGTCCGTGCCCTGCGATTGCTCCGCGGCAATGTGCTGCGATCCTCAGATTTCGTGACGGAAGCTGGCTGGCAGGACATTGAAGAGGCCGTGGCCGACATTGACGTGACCCTGGCCGCCATTGAACTCGGCCGCCCGGAGGGCTGGGCGCGCGCCCAGGTGCTGCTTGGCAATGAGGGCCCGCTTCGGCTGCTATCCACGCTGGATGGATGGGAAGAGGATTTCGTCCACCTGGCAGGCGATACCGAGCCAGCCGTCGCGGCTCAGTGAATCTGCGCTCACCGTTGATCCCGGCCGCCATGGCCGCCATGATGTCGGCTTGTGGCTCGACACCGCCTTCTCAAAGGCCGGGCGATGGCCCCGTTGCGCCGGGCCCAGCCCCGGTCGGCCTGGCCGCGCAGGGGCCTTATCTGCCGGATGCGTATCTCACGGTCTGCAACATGTGGGTCAGCAACCGCCCTGGCGTTGATCCCGCCGGGGGCGTGTCACCGTTTTCACCCCTGATCATTGTTGAAGAGGCGGTCATCCTGGCCGCCGTTCCGACCAATGGTGCCTGCCTCAGCTCAGGATTCGGTCGCCGGGCCGGTCGTATGCACAAGGGCATCGACCTGCAGTCGAAACCCGCCAGCATGGTGTTCTCCGCCGGGCCGGGCATCATCCGTGAAATCAGCACCCAGCGCGGCTTTGGAAAACAGGTCGTGATCGACCATGGCCGCGGCGTCTTCACCCGCTATGCGCACCTGGCCAATTTCGACCCGGCCATTCGCAAGGGGGTCAGGATCGGGTTCGGCCAGCCGATCGGTGTCATGGGGCAGACGGGCAATGCCACCGCCATCCACCTTCACTATGAGGTGCTGACAGGCGAATGGGGGCCCGGAGGCAGCTTTGACCTCAAAGCCAGCGACCCCTTGTCCTGGCCGGGTTATGATGTCGGAGCCGGCCTAGGCTGAATCAGACCCTTGATCGGGTGTGCCTGAAAAGTTGACGTTGTGTCACGGATGGAGTGACTAGGGGCCAGCAAGCAAGGTCCACCATGGCAGATGCAAACACCGAAGACTGCGGCGAGCAGGGCAAACGGGCCCGTTCAAAAGCCGCCAACCGCCAGCGCATCCTCGAAGCAGCGCGGGGCGTCTTCGCGCGTCTCGGAGTGGAATCAGCCACCGTGCGCGACATCATCCGTGAAACACCGCTCGCGGCCGGCACTTTCTACAACTACTTCAAGTCAAAGGAAGAGGTGTTTGAGGCGCTGGCAGACGACTCCACGGCGCGCTTCCGCCCACGCCTCGCCCGGGTGCGCGCTGAAGCCACCGATTTCGAGAGCTATATCTGCGCCGCCTACAGGGCGTATTTCGAGTTTCTCCTGTCCGAAAATCAGGACGCCATCGAGTCCGGTGCCCCGCACATGGCCCTTATCGGCGTTCGTGTGGACACGCCGGAAATGCAGACCATCGTGCAGGAAATACGGTCCGATCTCGAAACCCGTCTCAGCGAGGGCGTTGCCAGCCAGATCGACACCGAATACGTGACCGCTGCGGCGGTCGGGATTGCGCGGGAGATGGGCGATCACATGCTCAAGCGTCGGCCGGTGGATGTGGATGGGGCAAGCCGCTTTGCCGCTGAGCTCTTCCTCAATGGTGTGGCAAGGCTGGGAAACCACGCCAGATCAGATACATAGAACCCGTCGCCAAGGTTTGGGAGGATCCGGCAATGAGCTTGCAGGCCACGATTGCGAAACTTTTGTTGAAACTGCCATCGGGCTGGCTGGTCAAACTGGCCGGGGGTGAACCCGTGGTGCTGGGTGGGCGCAGGCTCGATCCCCATTTCCAGTTCCTCGCCCATGGTGCCAAGAGGCAACCGCCCATGTCGTCCATGGCGGCAAAGGAGGGGCGTGCGGCTTCTGCTGCGGGACTGGCCATGTTCCAGGCCGAGCCCGAGCCGGGGGTCACCTGGTCCGACAGTCACCTCAGCGCGCCGGATCGCGAGATTCCCATCCGCACCTATCGTCCCGGCACCCAGGATCCTGGTGCGCCCCTGATGGTGTTCTTCCATTTCGGCGGCGGCGTGATCGGCGACCTCGACACCTGCCATGCCTTCTGCACCATGATCGCGGCGACCGCGCGGTGCCCGGTGGTCTCGGTCGATTACCGCCTTGCGCCGGAACACAAGTGGCCGGCTGGCCTGGACGATTGCCAGTTCGCCTATGAATGGGCGCTCAAGAACGCGGCCTCGCTTGGCGCCCCGGCTGGCGAAGCGGCGATTGGCGGCGACAGTATGGGCGGAAACTTCTCCGCCATCATTGCCCAGGAGTGCAAGCGAAACGGTGTTCCCCAGCCCGTCCTGCAGCTTCTGATCTACCCCGCCACAGACATCAGCGAAAAATCGCCTTCACACGAGACCTATGGCGAGACCTATCCGCTCTCGACCGACACGATGGACTGGTTCATGGGGCACTACCTGCCGGAAGGCGCAGACCCGAAGGACCCGCGCCTGTCGCCGGCCCGGGAGATAAATCTGGAGGGCCTCGCCCCTGCAATCGTGGTCACCGCCGGTTTCGACCCTCTCGTGGACGAAGGCGAGGCCTATGCCCAGCGCCTCGATGCGGCCGGTGTCGATACAATCTATCGGTGCTACGACAGCCTGGCCCATGGCTTCACTGCGTTCACCGGTGTCTCCCCGGCCGCCGACGCCGCCTGCCGGGACATTGCCGTCATGGTGCGCGAGGCCTATGAGGGCCGCGAGATCGGCAGCTGAAGCATGGGCGAGCACAAGGCTTTTGTCTGCCACGAGATCACCGACGACCTGAGTGGTACCGGCCTTCGCGAGGTGTCGACCCGTGCGCCCGGCAAAGGCGAGGTGCGTGTGCGTGTCGAGGCGGCCAGTGTCAATTTCCCCGACATTCTCATCTGCCAGGGCAGGTATCAGCTCAAGCTGGATCCCCCCTTCACGCCCGGCATGGACATGGCTGGCGTGGTCGAGGCGGTCGGCGAGGATGTGCCCGGCTTCCAACCCGGCGATGCCGTTGCGGGCGGGGCGCGTTTCGGTGCGTTTGCCCAGCAGCTTGTCCTGCCGGCGGCAGGCCTCGTCAGCAAGCCCGATGCGATGGGATTTGCAGAAGCCGCGGCCTATCCAGCGGCCTATCTCACCGCGCATGTGGCGCTTGTGCGGCGCGGCGCCTTGCAGGCCGGTGAAACCCTGCTTGTGCATGGCGCCAGCGGCGGTGTGGGTCTGGCGGCGGTGGACATGGGCAAGCTGCTCGGCGCAATGGTCATCGCCACGACGGGCTCGCCGGAGAAGGCCGAGGCTCTGAAAGCCTATGGCGCAGACCATGTCCTTGTCACAACCGATGGTTTCCGCCAGCCGGTCAAGGACCTCACTGAAGGGCGCGGCGCCGACGTGATATTCGACCCCGTTGGCGGGGATGTGTTTGACGAATCGGTGCGCTGCATCGCTTTCGACGGGCGGCTGCTTGTGATCGGCTTCACCTCCGGGCGGATTGCCGAAGTGCCGACCAACATGCCGCTGATCAAGGGCTTTTCGGTGGTGGGCGTTCGGGCCGGCGAGTATGGCCGGCGCTTTCCCGGGAAGGGCCGTGAGAATGTCGAGGCGATCTGGGCGCTTGCCCGCGACGGGCGGACCCGGCCGCGTGTCCATGCCGAACTGGGGCTGGCCGAGACGCGCGAGGCGCTGGCCATGCTCGAGCGGCGCGAGGTGATCGGCAAGGTCGTCGTGCGTCCGCAGCTGTGACCAAAATTTCATGACCCATGGGAACCGAAACCGGTCTATGGCGCGTTCATTGGGTTTGCACTGGAGGTCCCCATGAAACGTATCATCCTGATCACGCTTGTCTCGGCCAGCCTTGTCGCCTGCCAGAATGTCAGCAACCGCACGCTTGGCACAACCGCGGGCGGGGCCATTGCCGGGGCTGGCCTTGGCACACTCGCCGGCGGTGACGACAAGCGTAACGCGGCCATCGGGGCGGCGGTGGGCGCGCTCGCCGGCGCGGCCGTAGGCGCCTACATGGACGAGCAGGAGCGTAAGCTGCGCGAGGCGACCGCCGGCACCGGCATCGAAGTGGCGCGCCAGGGCGACAACATCGCCCTCAACATGCCCTCGGACATCACCTTCCCGGTCAACAGCGCCGAAGTGCAGCCGGGTTTCAGGCCGACGCTGAACGACGTCGCCGGCACGCTGATCGATTACCCCAAGACCAGCGTGGACATCATCGGCCATGCCAGCGCCGACGGCCCCGAAGACTACAACCAGCAACTGTCCGAGCGGCGCGCATCGGCGGTCCAGTCCTATCTCGTCGCACAGGGCATGCGCGCGGTGCGGGTCCAGTCCTATGGCTTCGGCGAAAGCCAGCCAATCGCCAGCAATGATACAGAGGCCGGGCGCGCCGCCAACCGCCGCGTGGAAATCCTGCTCACCCCGATTGTCGAGGATGATCCCGCCCTGGCCGGCGGCGTGTCCTAGCGCCTGGGCTTCTGGTTTGATCCCCG
>CAZVES010000041.1:0-18313 GCA_964625835.1 uncultured Hyphomonadaceae bacterium | reverse complement strand
TGCCGCAATGGGCGCAGACACTGGGCATGACCTTCTCGATCATGCTGTGGATGCCCAGCTGGGGTGGCATGATCAATGGCGTGATGACCCTGTCGGGCGCCTGGGACCGGCTGCGCACCGACGCGGTGGTGCGCATGATGATCGTCTCGCTGGCCTTTTACGGCATGTCGACCTTTGAAGGCCCGCTGATGTCGGTGCGCGCGGTGAACGCCCTGTCGCACTACACCGAATGGGGCATCGGACACGTGCATTCCGGTGCGCTCGGCTGGGTTGGCTTCATCAGCTTCGGCGCGCTTTACTGCCTGACACCATGGCTCTGGAAGCGCACCAGCCTCTACTCCATGAAACTGGTGGAATGGCACTTCTGGGTCGCGACCATCGGCATCCTCTTCTACATGATTTCCATGTGGTTTGCCGGCATCATGGAAGGCCTGATGTGGCGTGCGTATAACGAGTATGGCTTCCTCGAATACAGCTTCGTGGAGACCGTCGAGGCCAAGCATATCAGCTATATCATTCGTGCTCTTGGCGGCATGATGTATTTCGCGGGCGCGGCCATCATGGCCTACAACCTGGTGCGCACCGCCCTTGGCCATGTCGCGCCCGAGCAAGCCCAGATCAATACCCAAACCGAGCCGGAGCCCGCTGCGCGCGGCGGCCTCCAGCCGGCTGAATAAGGGAGCATCCCATGGGACTGATGAACAATCACGGCATTCTTGAACGCCACTCCCTTCTCCTGACGGTGGGAATCCTCGTGGTGGTCTCCATCGGCGGGATCATCCAGATGGCGCCGCTCTTTTACCTGGAGAACACCATCGAGAAGGTGGACGGCATGCGCCCCTACACCCCGCTGGAGCTGGCGGGCCGGGACATCTACATCCGCGAGGGCTGCTATGTCTGCCACTCGCAGATGGTCCGGCCCCTGCGCGACGAGGTGGAGCGCTATGGCCACTACAGCCTCGCAGCCGAGAGCATGTACGACCACCCCTTCCAGTGGGGTTCCAAGCGGACCGGGCCCGATCTCGCCCGGGTCGGCGGGAAGTACTCCGTGGAGTGGCAGGTCGATCATCTGGTCGATCCCCGCTCGGTGGTGCCGGAGTCGGTTATGCCGCCCTACGCCTTCCTGATGGACAACAAGCTCCATTACGAGAACATCGCAGACAAGCTGAAGGCCCAGTCGATGATCGGCGTGCCCTACACGCCGGAGATGATCGAGAACGCGGCGGCTGACCTGGAAGCCCAGGTCAACCCGAATGCCGACTATGACGCCCAGGACGCCCTGGTGGCGCGCTACTCCGAAGCGTCCGGCCGCGAGGGCACCATCCTGGTGCGCGACTATGACGGCGACCCGGACACGATCACAGAGATGGATGCGCTGGTCGCCTATCTGCAGATGACCGGAACCCTGGTCGATTTCTCGGTCTACGAGGCCGACGACCTTCACAATCGCCGCTAGGAGGACCTGAACATGTATGAAGCCCTCTCCAGTTTTGCGCAGACCGGCGGCCTGATCTACTTCGTCGCCTGTTTTGGCGGGGCCCTCGCCTACGCCCTGTGGCCACGCAACCAGTCGACCTTCGATGCGGCCGCAAACCTTCCATTGTCCGACAAGGAGCCCGGCGATGAGTGATCATGAAAAAGACATCGACGCCCACTCGGGAATCGAGACCACGGGCCATGAATGGGACGGCATCAAGGAGCTGAACAACCCTCTGCCACGCTGGTGGCTCATCACCTGGTATGTCACCATTGCCTGGGCGATTGTCTACATGGTGCTCATGCCGGCGATCCCGGGCCTGCCAGGCCTTGGCTCCAACACACCGGGTATTCGCGGGCACTCTGACCGGGTGAATGTCAGCCAGGCGATGGACGAGCTGCGTGTCGCACGCCAGGCCCAGGGTGCGGCATTGCTCACCGCGTCGCTGGAAGAGATCGAAAGCGATCGCACGCTGCAGCAATTCGCCATGGCCATGGGCGAGTCCGCCTTTGGCGACAATTGCGCCACCTGCCACGGTGCGGGCGGTCGCGGCTTCATCGGTTATCCGGCGCTGGCAGACGATGTCTGGCTCTGGGACGGCACGCTTGACGGGATCGAGTACACGCTGCGCCACGGCATTCGCCACGAAGGCGACCCGGACACGCGCTTTTCCATGATGCCGGCCTTTGGCGCCATGGGCATGCTGGACCGCGGCCAGATCAATGACCTGGTCGAGCATGTGGTATCCCTGTCGAGCGACGAGTTCGATGCGGGCGCTGCCGCGCGGGGCGAGGAGCTCTTCGCCATGCAGTGTTCCAGCTGCCACGGAGCGGACGGGCGCGGCATGCGCGAGTTCGGCGCGCCGAACCTGACCGATGCCGAGTGGCTCTATGGTGGCTCGCGCGATGCGATTGAGGCGACGATCTACAATGCCCGCAACTCCCACATGCCGGCATGGGACGACCGCCTCGACGACGCCACGATCAAGGCGCTGGCCGTTTATGTCCACTCGCTGGGCGGCGGCGAATAGGAGCGATCTGCCAGATGGGCAAAGTCACCCTCGACCTCGAAAGGCGGGCACCGGGAAAGCCGGTGCCCCCACCGCCGCAGGATCTCTACGCCAAGCGCGCGCAGATCTATCCCAAGCTCGCCCATGGCAAGTTCCGGATGGTGAAGTGGATCGTCATGGCGGCCACGCTCAGCGTGTATTACCTCGTGCCGTGGCTTCGCTGGGAGCGCGGGGCAGGGGCGCCGGACCAGGCGGTGCTGGCCGACTTTGCCGGTGAACGCTTCTACTTCTTCTTCATCGAGATATGGCCCCAGGAGATCTACTATCTGACGGGTCTGCTCATTCTGGCGGCGCTGGGCCTGTTCCTCGTGACGTCCCTGTTTGGCCGGGTCTGGTGTGGCTACACCTGCCCGCAGACCGTCTGGACCGACCTCTTCATCTGGGTCGAGCGCGCCTTCGAGGGGGACCGGGCCGCGCGCATGCGCCTCGACAAGGCACCGATGAGCGTCAACAAGCTGTCGCGCAAGGGCGGCAAGCACCTGGTCTGGATCCTGATCAGCTTCGTGACCGGCGGCGCCTTCATCCTATACTTCCACGATGCGCCGACGATCGCGCAGACCTTCTTCATCGGCGAGGCGCCACTTTCGGCCTACTGGTTCGCTGCGATCCTGACGGGCACGACCTACTTCCTGGCCGGCGCCATGCGCGAGCAAGTCTGCACCTATATGTGCCCCTGGCCGCGCATCCAGGGCGCGCTGACCGACGAACATGCCCTGAACGTGACCTACCGCTATGCCCGGGGCGAGCCGCGCGCGCCGATGCGCAAGGACACGGACTGGTCGACCCGGGGCGACTGCATCGACTGCGACCAGTGTGTCCAGGTCTGCCCAGTGGGCATCGACATCCGCGACGGCGCGCAGCTGGAATGCATCCATTGCGCCCTGTGCATCGATGCCTGTGACCAGATGATGGACAAGATCGGTCGTCCGCGCGGCCTGATCGCCTATGACACCGACCATGCTGTCGACGCGGTGGCGCGCGGCGAGAAACCGAAATACAAGTTCCTGCGCGCGCGTACGATTCTCTATGCCAGCCTCATGCTGTTCATTGCCGCGCTCATGACCTTTGGCCTGAGCACGCGCGCCAGCTTCGAGGTCAACACGCTGAAGGACCGCAGCCCGCCCTTCGTGCAACTCGCCGACGGCTCCCTGCGCAATGGCTACACGTTGAAGCTGGTGAACAAAACGAAGGATGACCGCACCATGCTGATTGAGACAAGCGGTGTGGAAGGCGCGCAGCTGGAAGTGATCGGCATCGCGAGCGAGGGTGGCACGGCCAGCCTACCCGTGGCCGCCAATGGCGTCGACCGCTTCCGCATCCTGGTGACGGTGCCGCCCGGCGCCATCGAGCGCCAGGGCCACATCACCTTCACCGTCACCGATGAGCAGACAGGCGAGACCTATGACAACCGGGTGTCCTTCCGGGGACCCTGAGGGAGATTGACCATGAGCTATGCAGATCCCAATCGTACCAATGGCAAGGAGCTGAAGGGCTGGCACGTCCTGCTCATCATGCTGGCCTTCTTCGGTGTGATCTTCGCGGTGAACGGCGTGTTCCTCTATCATGCGCTGACGACCCATCCCGGTGAGCATGTCGAGAAGTCTTATCTGCAGGGCCTGTCCTACAATGATCGCCTTGAGACGCGTGCCCTGCAGGCCGAACGCGGCTGGTCTGCCGCCATCGGGGTCGAAAACGCCTCGCTGGTCGCGCAGATTGATGACGCGGCCGGCGACGGCGTGAACCGGCTGGACGTCACCGCACTCCTGCGCCGCACCGCCAGCAATGCGCCTGACATCACCTTGGTTCTGCTGGCGGCCGGTGACGGCACCTACCAGTCCATCCTTCCGGACATGGCGCCGGGCCCCTATGAGGTCGAACTGACCGGGTTTGAACGGCGCGATGGCGCAGCGGTGCTGGAGGCACGCAAACGCGTTTACATACCATGACTGACCTGTCCGCATCCGGACCCGGCTGCCCCAGCGGCCTGGCACCGCCCTCTGCCAATGCCGCCGGCGACCCGTCTCCCTTCGTCGTGGAGAAAGCCGGTGCCAAACACCTGGATCTCAGCGTGCGCGGCGCAAAGTGCGGCGGCTGCCTGTCGAAGATCGAAGGCACGGTCGCAAGCCTGCCCGGCGTCAGTGAGGCGCGGCTCAACCTTTCCAACGGCCAGATGCGTGTGGCCTGGTCCGGCGAACTGCCGGCTGGCGATGTGGTCCAGGCCATCTCCGACCTTGGCTACGGCGCCTCTCCGCTCGACCCCGACCGCGACAAGGACGAGGCCGCCCGCGAGGAACGCCGCCTGCTGATGGCCATGGGCGTGGCCGGATTTGCCGCGGCCAACATCATGTTGTTGTCGATCTCCGTCTGGGCCGGGCATGGCGAGATGGGCGACGCCACGCGCACCCTGTTGCACACGATTTCCGGCGCCATCGCGATCCCTGCGGTGATCTTTGCCGGGCGGCCCTTCTTCGTGTCGGCCTGGGGCGTGCTGACAAAGGGCCGGGCCAATATGGACGTGCCGATCTCGCTGGCGCTCATCCTTGCCCTGGGCGTTTCGACCTGGGAGACCGCGCTGAAGGGCCAGCATGCCTATTTCGACGCCTGCGTGATGCTCCTCTTCTTCCTGCTGATCGGGCGTTTCCTCGACGCGCGCCTCAGGCGCCGTGCCCATGCCGCGGCCAATGATCTGGCGGCGCTCCAGGCGCGATCGGTCTCGCGCATTGATGCCAGTGGTGGCGTCCAGTCGGTGCGCTCAAAGGACATTCGCGCCGGTGACATGGTGCTGGTGGCTGCGGGCGAGCGTGTGGTGGTCGATCTCGATGTCACCGAAGGCACTGCGGATGTGGATGAAAGCCTGGTGACAGGTGAAAGCGCGCCAATCGTGGTCGGGCCCGGTGCGCGGCTCTATGCCGGTACCGTCGTACTTGGCCAGGCCCTGAAGGGGCGCGCCGTCGCTGGCGCCGCAGACTCCCTGATGGCCGACATTGCCCGGATGCTGGAGGCCGGCGAGCAGCGCCGTTCCACCTATCGCAAGATCGCGGAGCGGGCCGTCTCCCTCTATGTGCCGCTGGTCCATTCGGTTGCCGCGCTGACCTTTATCGGCTGGCTCCTGGCCGGAGTGGGGGTGCGAGAGGCGATTTTCGTGGCCTGCTCGACGCTGATCATCACCTGTCCCTGCGCACTGGCGCTGGCGGCCCCTGTGGCACAGGTCGTGGCCTCAGGCCGTCTTTTCCGCAACGGTGTGTTCCTGAAATCCGGCGATGCCCTGGAGCGCCTGGCCAGCATCGACCATGTGGTCTTTGACAAGACCGGAACGCTGACCCTCGGCGTGCCTCGCCTGAAGCGGGAGGGGCTGCGCGACGAGACACTGGCCGCCGCCGCACAGCTGGCCCGGGCCAGCCGCCATCCCCTGTCGCGCGCCGTGGTCGAGGCCGCAGGCGCGGGTCCGGTTGCCGCCCATGTGCGCGAGCATGTGGGACTGGGGCTGGAGGGGGAGATCGACGGTATGCCGGCCCGCCTCGGTTCAGCCGAATGGGTCGGTGTGGACACTGGCCCGGCAGATGGCCCGTCGATCTGGTTCAGCCTTGGCGACGCTGCCCCGTGCCAGCTGACCTTCGAAGACAGTGTGCGCGATGATGCGTGCGAGGTGCTAGACGGGTTGCGGCGCAGGGGGCTCAGTTTTGAAATCCTTTCCGGTGACCAGGACGACAGCGTCGCGGCTGCCGCCGAGCGGCTGGGCATTGAGCGCTGGACCGCCCGGGCCACGCCAAAGGGCAAGGTGGCGCGGCTTGAAGAACTGCGCGAAGAGGGCTGCAAGGTGCTGATGGTGGGCGACGGGCTCAATGATGCCGGCGCGCTCTCGCTGGCCCATGCCTCGTTGGCGCCGGGCGGGGCGATGGATGTCAGCCAGTCGGCCAGCGATGCGGTCTACAGTGGGGAAGGGCTGTCCGGCGTGCTCACCGTGCTGGACGTGGCCGGGCGTGCGCGGGCGACCATGCTGGAGAATTTCGGCCTTGCCGCGCTCTACAATCTCATCGCGGTGCCCATCGCTGTCCTGGGCTACGCCTCGCCCCTGGTGGCGGCCATTGCCATGTCGGCCAGTTCGCTCGTCGTGACGCTCAACGCCTTGAGGCAGAACCTGCACGCCACTAAACAAGTGTCATGGAAGCCATAGGATTTCTCATACCCATCGCGCTCCTGCTTGGCCTTCTGGGCCTGGCAGCTTTCCTCTGGGCGCAAAAGTCCGGCCAGTTCGATGACCCGGACGGCGCGGCCTATCGCATTCTCAACGATGATGAGGACAAGCCGCTCTGACAATTGTCCGGCGCTTCTCCCTTTTGCAGCTGCGCAAAGCGCGCTAATCCCGCCCTATGTCTGATTTGTCGGCCATGGAAGCGGCCCGGTTCACTGCCACGACTCTTTCCGAGGCGCTGCCCTACATACAGCGTTATGCGGGCCAGACGCTGGTGATCAAGTTTGGCGGGCACGCCATGGTGGATGAAGCGCTCTCGGCCTCCTTCGCGCGCGATGTTGTGCTGCTGAAACATCTCGGCATCAATCCCGTGATTGTCCATGGAGGCGGGCCCCAGATCGCGCGGCTGCTGGACCGGCTGGACATCAAGTCCGAGTTCAGGGGCGGCCTGCGCGTGACCGATGATGCCACGATGGACGTGGTCGAAATGGTCCTCTCCGGCACGATCAACAAATCCATCGTCCGCGCCATCAACGCGGCGGGCGGGCGCGCCGTGGGCCTGTCAGGCTCAGATGCAAACCTGATCCGGGCCGAGAAAGTCTCGCGCACGGTCAAGACGCCCGGTAGCGCGCTGGAAGAGGTTGTGGACCTTGGATATGTGGGCGAGCCCGTAGCGGTGGACCCGGCCGCGCTGGTGGCCCTCAGCGCGGCGTCCGAAGGCATCATTCCCGTTGTCGCGCCCGTGGGCTTTGGCGAGGGCGGTGCGCGTTACAACATCAATGCCGACACGGCGGCAGGCGCGGTGGCCATGGCTCTGAAGGCAGCCCGGCTGATGCTCCTGACCGATGTGACAGGTGTGCTGGACGGGGCGAAGAACCTGATCAAGGAACTGCCGGCCGGCGAAGTTGGCGCGCTGATCGACAGCGGGGTCGCTGCAGGCGGTATGATTCCAAAACTTGAAACCGCGGCCAATGCGGTCAATGGTGGTGTTGGGGCGGCGGTCATTCTGGATGGACGTGCCCCCCATGCCCTTATCATGGAGCTTTTTACAGAACATGGCTTTGGAACACTTGTGTCCTAAGGCGCTGGTTGCGCTCGCTCTCCTTTTTGCCGGCTGGCTGGCCCCAGGGCCGAGCGCGCTGGCGCAGGAAGAAGAAAAGGAAGGCTGGCGCCTCTGCAACAAGACCAGCTACATCATCAATGCCGCGATCGCGCGTCCTGAAGCCCAGTCCGTTGTGGTGCAGGGATGGACGAAGCTGCGCCCGGGCAATTGCGAAATCGCGCTGGAGGGGCCGCTCGCGACCGGCGTGCATTTCCTTTATGGCGAGTCATCGGATGCCCACCGCGGTGGCACCCGCGACTGGGGCGGTGACCGCCGCTTATGTGTCGACCCCACTGGCTCTTTCTCGGTCGAGAGCCCGCCGGAGTGCACCGATTTCGGCCTCGATGAGCGCCGGTTTCGCCCGGTCCTGATCGACCGGCGCTCCAACTGGCAGACCACGTTCACCGAGACCAA
Source organism: uncultured Hyphomonadaceae bacterium (assembly GCA_964625835.1). Lineage (GTDB taxonomy): Bacteria > Pseudomonadota > Alphaproteobacteria > Caulobacterales > Hyphomonadaceae > UBA5336. The sequence continues at coordinate 10,059 of CAZVES010000041.1, read as the reverse complement.
TGAATACTCGTTTGATCAGGCCGAGGCCGCCGGTGTGCAGCGCTTGCTGGAGGATGCCGGCGTGTTTTCGGGCCGCGTGGATGGCCTGCTGGGCCGGGAAACCCGCGCGGCCATCCGCGACTTTATGAACTCCGAAGGGCTTTCGGCAAACACCAGCGATGCCGACCTTATCGACTTCCTCGAACAGTCTGCGATCGCGCGCTCGCGGGATGTGGGCTTCACCCTGTGCAACCGCACCGACCAGGCCATCTGGGGCGCCATTGCCCGTCAGCGCGGGGACGCATGGGAAAGCCGCGGCTGGTGGCGCCTGGAGGCTTCGGGCTGTGCGCGGGCGATCGATATGCCGCTGAACCAGCGTAATTTCTACGTCTATGGCGAGATGGAGCAGGATGACGGCCGGGTGCGGACCCTCAAGCAGGCCGCCGATCCGTTTTGCGTCGCCCGGTCCAAGTTCGCCATCACTGGCCGGGAGAATTGCGAAAGCTCGGCCTATCGCACCGCCCTGTTTGCCAAGACCGCTGCGCCGGAAGACCAGAAGCTCGTCTTCGAGTTTTTCGAGCGGGACTTTGACCGGGCCCGGCCCGTGCCCGAAGGCTGACAGGCAGGGGGCGGAGCCAATGGCCGGGACACTTGCAAGTGGGGATCTGGAGCATGTGAGCGACTGGGTCTTTGACCTCGACAATACGCTGTACCCGGCCCATTGCGACCTGTTTGCCGAGATTGATGCGCGGATGACCGATTTCGTGGCCCGCTTTCTCCGCGTCGAACCCCATGAGGCGCGCGGGCTCCAGAAGCGCTATTATGCCGAGCATGGCACGACGCTGAAGGGCCTGATGACGCTGCACGGCATGGATCCGGGCGACTTCCTGGCCCATGTGCATGAGGTTGACCTGTCGCCCCTGCCTGTGTGTGAGCGCCTGCGCGATGCGATTGCGGCCCTGCCCGGGCGCAAGCTGGTTTACACGAACGGTTCGCGCCGCCATGCCGAGCGCGTGACTCGGCACATGCAGATCGACCACCTGTTCCACGCCATGTCCGGCATCGAGGATGCGGGGTTCCACCCCAAGCCTGACCAGCGCTCCTATGACGCCTTCTGCGAGGCCCATTCCGTCGAGCCCGGCCGGGCCATCTTCTTTGAGGATATGGAACGGAACCTGAAGCCGGCCCATGCCATGGGCTTCACCACGGTGTTGGTGCGCAGCGATGCACCTTGGGTGGAAAGTGAGCCCGAAGGCGCGCGTCCGGCCAGCCCGGGGGATGACCTGGGCGAACACATTCACTATGTGACCGACGATCTGACCGAATTCCTGACCGCAGCCATGCCTGCAACTGACTGAGGACCGCCCCCGATGCCCGATGCCCTGGCCCGCGTGATCAATGATGCCTGGGAGCAGCGCGATCGCTTCTCCACCGAAACCCAGGGCGAGGTCCGCGAGGCGGTCGACGCGGCCATCGAGATGCTCGACAGCGGCGAGTTCCGCGTCGCCGAGCGCGCCGGGGATGGCGACTGGAGCGTGAACCAGTGGCTGAAAAAGGCCGTGCTGCTCAGCTTTCGCCTGAATGCCAATGGCCTGATCGAGAGCGGACCGGGCCACAGGGGTGCATGGTGGGACAAGGTGCCATCGAAATTCGATGGGTGGGGCGAGGCCGAATTCCGCAAGGCGGGTTTTCGCGCCGTACCACCCTGCGCCGTGCGTCGAGGCGCTCATATCGCAAGGAACGCGGTGCTGATGCCGTCCTATGTCAACATCGGCGCCTTTGTGGACGAAGGCACCATGATCGACACCTGGGCTACGGTGGGGTCCTGCGCCCAGATCGGCAAGAATGTACATGTGTCGGGCGGTGTAGGCATCGGCGGCGTGCTGGAGCCACTGCAAGCCAATCCGGTGATCATCGAGGACAATTGCTTCATCGGCGCGCGCTCTGAGGTTGCTGAGGGCATCATTGTGCGCGAAGGCGCAGTGATTTCCATGGGCGTGTTCCTGGGCCAGTCCACGAAAATCGTGGATCGTGCAACAGGTGAGGTCCATCGCGGCGAGGTTCCGGCCTATTCAGTGGTCGTGCCAGGCACCCTGCCGGATCCAAAGGGCGGACCCAGCCTGGCCTGCGCCGTGATCGTCAAGACCGTCGATGCCCAGACCCGATCCAAGACCGGCGTGAACGAACTCTTGCGAGACACCTGACAGGGCACACGGCCTCAAACGGCCACGGAATGGTAATTCGGATGGACGAGCAGGATACGCATGAAGTCAACACCGGGTGACGGAGCCCTATGACGTTACCTTTGGATACCCGCCTGACACTCCCGTGAACCACCTATGAGCACATGCAGGCCCCGGAAAGGCTGGGGTTGCCGGGCGGTCGAGGCGTTGAGTTGCCGCCAATCGGCCTTGCCCTTTATCATTGGAAGAGGCCGAATTTGGGAAAGGTATCGACCGGGCCATGACAGCGACCATCGACCTGAACGCCGATCTTGGCGAGGGCGGCGAACTGGACGCGGCCCTCCTCGATATTGTCACCAGTTGCAACATTGCCTGCGGCGGGCATGCCGGGGATGCCGGATCGATGTATGCGGCGCTCATGCTGGCGCGGCAGGGCGGTGTGCGTGTCGGCGCGCACCCGTCCTTTCCGGACCGGGAGAATTTCGGGCGCAGCCCATCCACGCTCTCCGGCGCCGAGCTGGAGGCGGAGCTGGCTGCGCAGGTGAGCGCCCTGAGAGACATCGCAGAGGGACTGGGCCTGGCGGTCGCCCATCTCAAGCCCCATGGCGCACTCTACAACATGGCTGCGCGCGATGCGGGCCTGGCGCGCAGTGTTGTGGCCGTGCTGCAGGCCACGCTTCCAGGGGGAAGGCTCGTTGGCCCGCCGGGCTCGCAGCTGGAGCAATGCGCGCACCGGCAAGGCGTGGGCTATATCCGTGAAGGCTTTGCCGACCGCGCCTATGAGCGCGATGGCAGCCTGAGGTCGCGCGACCTGCCGGGCGCATTGCTGGCCCATGGCGAGGCGCAGGCGCAACGGGCTGTATCCCTGGCTCTGTCCGGCGAGGTGGAAACCCATGGCGGCGAGGTGGTCGCCCTTCGCGCCGAGACGATCTGCCTGCATGGAGACAGCCCCGGCGCACTGGTTTCGGCCCGCGCAATCCGCGAGGCCCTGGAGCAGGCGGGAGTGGCTCTGTGCCCGCCAGCCTGAAACCCCGGCGCATCGCCGATGATGTCATAGAGATCGCTTGCGATTCCACCGCTGAGGCCCAGGCCCTGGCGAAAGGCTTGCGCGGATCGGGCCTTGCCGATGAGGTGGTGGCTGGGCTGGCCTGTGTCGCGATCCGTTTCCACCCGGCCAGCGCGGCAAGGCTCGAAGCTTTCCTGGCCGGCATGGGCAAGGTCGCGGCCCTGCGGCAATCCCAAGGCGAGCCGGCCGTGATACCAGTGCGCTATGGCGGGGCTGACGGGCCGGACCTGCAGCGTGTGTCTGACGAGATCGGCCTGTCCGCAAATGCATTCATCGACCTGCATTCAAGCCGCGAACACAAGGTGGACCTGATGGGGTTCACGCCAGGCTTTTCCTACATATCCGGTCTTCCCGATACGGTGCGTGTGCCCCGGCTGGACCAGCCAAGGCCGCGCGTACCGGCCGGCTCGGTTGGTGTCAGCGTGGCCTTCACGGGCATTTACGCCCTGCCGGGCCCGGGCGGCTGGCCCCTGATCGGGCGCACCGACACGCAGCTCTTCACGCCGGAAAGCGCAGAGCCGTTCCTGTTGAGCCCGGGCCAGAAACTGACCTTCAGGCCAGTCTGAATGCTCAGGATCATCTCTCCCGGTCTGCAGGCCACGCTGCAGGGCGCTCCGCGGACCGGGCATCGCCGCCATGGCATTCCCGCGTCCGGGCCCGCTGACACATTGTCCATGGCGCTGGCCAACCGCCTTGTCGGCAACCCGGTCTGGGCAAGTTGCATTGAAATCACCTATGGCGGTTTCGACGTTTGCATCGATGCGCCCGCTTCGGTGGCGGTCACGGGCGCGTTCGAGGCGATCCATATCGCCGGACGGCCTGCACCCGGCCATCAAACCCTGCACCTGCGCAAAGGAGACCAGATCACTATGTCCCCGACCCGGCGGGGGATGCGGGCCTATCTGGCCGTCCATTCGGGCCTGCAGGCGCAGACCCTGTTCGGCTCCGCATCGACATACCTTCCGGCGGCATTTGGCGGACACGAGGGCAGGGCGTTGGAAGCTGGCGACCTACTGGCACCTGCGGGCGATCCCGTCTTCTCGCAAAGCCTCGCCACACCGGAGGAATTGCGCCCCGTCTGCAGGGACAGTTATGCCCTTCGGGCCTGCCCCTCGGCCGAGACGGTGTTGCTGACCGAGGCGTCGCGCCGCGCCCTGTTCGGGTCGGGCTTTACCATTGGCCGCCAGGCCACGCGCATGGGCGTGGAACTCACCGGGCCAAGGCTCGATGTTGCCAGCGACGGCACGATGAAAAGCGCGCCCGTGTTTCCCGGCACAATCCAGTGCCCGGCTTCAGGTGTTCCCATAGCGCTTCTGTGCGATGCCCAGACCACTGGTGGCTATCCGCGCATTGCCCATATCGCCCGGTGCGACCGCCACCTGCTCGGCCAGTTGCGCCCGGGCAATTCGGTGCGGCTGCTGGAGCGCACGCCGGACGCTGCCGCCGCGGACCTGATGGCCAAGCAGGCCCTTCTGGTTGAATGGCTTGGCAGCGATGCGGACGTGCTTGTCTGACCGGCGCGGCGGGTCTGCCGTTTCAGCCGCGTGCGGCGCGGGCCATGTCCACCGCTTCGCGTGCGCGCGCGGTTATGCCGTCCCAGTCGCCGGCCTCAAGGTGCTCGGCCTTGGCGATCCAGGTGCCACCCACGGCATAGACATTCGGCAAGGCGAGGTATTCGGCCATGTTGGCGAGGGTTACACCGCCCGTCGGCATGAAGGACATGTCCGGTATCGGGCCCGCAAGGCCCTTGAGCATCTCGGCACCGCCAACGACTTCAGCCGGGAACAGCTTGACCTTCCGCAGCCCGGCCCGGCGTGCCATCATGGCTTCGCTCGGCGTGGAAACGCCCGGCAGGGCCGGAACCGGAGCCTGCACCAGCGCTTCGAGCAATTGCATGTCAAAGCCCGGTGTCACCACGAAATCCGCACCTGCGTCGATGGAGGCCGTCAGCGCCTTTTCGTCCAGGATGCTGCCGACCCCCACCACCATGTCATTGCACACGGACCTGAAGGTCTGGACAGCCTCGATCCCGGCCGGGGTGCGCAGCGTGGTCTCGCTGACCGTGATGCCGCCCGCTTCGAGCGCGCGGGCAAGCGGTTCGGCATGCTCGGCTGAGGGAATGGTGAGAACGGGCACGACAGGGCACGCCTGCAGTGCGGGTTCAAGGCGTGTCCAGTTCATGGGGGAGGCTCCGGAGTTAATCGATCTCCCGCACGTACACGCGATAGCCCCAGTCGGGAAGGGTGATCCGCTCATCTCCGTCGAATGCTTGCCCTGCACGCGTGAAGACCTCGCGCCAATCGGCATGGTGGAGCGTGTCTTTGAAGGTCACCGAGCGCGGTGAATCAGACAGGTTGAAAATGGCAAACACCGCATCGCTCTCGCCCTGGCGGACAAAGGCCCAGATATGGTCGGCGTCGCTGCTGGGCACCTCGATCATGCGCGCGCCATGGGCCCCGCTCCAGAGCGCGCGCGTCTCACTGCGCAGGGCGGCGAGCTGGCGGAACAGCGCCGCATGGGGGTGGGGTTGCCAGGTGATCTCGTCCTTCTCGAAGAATTCGAGCTGGTGGTCGAGGCCGGCTTCCTGGCCGTTATAGATCATCGGAATGCCTTCGGAGACGAAGGAGAGCGCGATGGCCGCCTCCAGCGCATCGCGATAAATGTCGGGCGCGGCGCCATCCCAGGAATTCTGGTCATGGTTGGAGGTGTACAGCAGGCGGTAGGCGGCATCCGGCCAGGCGTTCTGCTGGCCATAATAATAGCCCCTCAGGGCACCGACATCTGCTTCGCCGCGGGCAATCGGCTGCAGCGCTTCCTTCCAGCCCCAGGCATAGGTGGCATCGAAGGCGCGCTGGTGCATGTCCGGGGTTTCCCATTCGGCCAGCATGAAGACGGGCTTTACCTTGTCGAGCTCGGCGCGCACCGTGTTCCAGAAGTCGAGCGGGACAAAGCCCGCCACGTCGGCGCGATAGCCGTCAATGCCGACATCGCGCACCCAGTAGACCATGGCCTCGGTCATGTACCGGCGCAATTCCGGACTGTCGAAATCCAGATCGATCACATCGCCCCAGTCGGTCCAGAGCGGGGGGTGGAACTCGCCTTTCCAGTTGGTCTCGTACCAGTCCGGATGGGTCTCGGTGAGCGGGTTGTCCCATGCGGTGTGGTTGGCGACCCAATCGAGGATCACCTTCATGCCGAGCCCATGGGCGGTGTCGACGAAGGATTTCAGATCCTCCACCGTTCCGAATTCCGGGTTCACACCGCGATAGTCCTTCACCGAATAGGGCGAGCCGAGAGAGCCCTTGCGGTTCACCTCCCCGATGGGATGGATCGGCATCAGCCAGACAATGTCCACGCCCATCTCCGCAATGCGCGGCAGGTGGTCCTCGGCGGCGGCGAAGGTGCCTTCAGCTGTGAACTGGCGCGTGTTGAGCTGGTAGATCACCGCATCGCGGGACCAGTCGGCATTCTCCACCATGGAGTAGGCCACCGGCGTATAGTCCGGCCCGGTGGCCGGCGCAGCGGGCACGGTCTGGCAGGCGGCCGGGGCCAGTGCCAGCAGGGCGGCGATCAGCGCGTATCTCATGCGGGGTTCTCCACAGTGTCGATAATCTCATCCTGGGCGGCGTCCTTGACGAACAGCACCGCGATGGCCGCGATCGTCCAGCTGATTGCGGCAATGGCGAAGGCCACGATGGGCTGATTGTCGAAGGCGAGGATGATGGTGCCAAGCAAGGTGGCGGCGAGCAGCTGGGGCACGACGATGAAGATGTTGAAGATGCCCATCCGATGGGCCGGGACGGAACCCGAAAGGATGGCATAGGGCACCGACACGATGGACGCCCAGCCAATGCCGACCCCGATCATGGACACCCAGAGCAGGCTGCCCGGCAGCACGAAAGTCGAGGCAAAGCCGGCCACGCCAAGGCCAAGACACAGCGCGTGGAGCTGGCGCCGGTCCACCTTGTAGGCCAGCCACATGATGACCAGGGCAGCGACGGCGGCCACGCCATTGCGAATGCCACCGAGGAGCGCCCACCAGTTGGCCGCTTCGTTATAGGCCTCCGTCGTCGGGTCACTGGTGCCATAGTGGAAATCGGTCACGGCCTGGGTGCCGTAGATCCACATGGCGAACAGGCCGAACCAGGTGAAGAATTGCACAACGGCAAGCTGGCGCATGGTCAGCGGCATGCGGAAGAGGTCCGTGACGATTTCCATGAAGCCGTTTTCGGACTGGCCCGCCCCGCGCATCCAGCCGGCAACGAGCTGGATCACGCCGAATGCGGCGACGAGGCCGGCGAGCACATAGGCTTCCTTGCTGACGGGGATCACGTCCATCGCACCGGGGATGACGCCCTCGCGGATGGCGTAGAACAGCGCTGCGATCAGTACGCCGGCCGCCAGCCAGACGAGCCCGCCCGTGTAGAAGGCGCCCGACTCGCGCGGCGGGTCTGGCAACACGGCGTCATCGCCCAGCATGTCCCGCCGGGCCTTCTCGAAGTCTTCCATCTGCTGCGGGCTGTATTCGCGCGAGAACACCACGGTCCAGAGAATGGCGAGGAACAACATCAGCCCGCCAAAGTAGAATGCGATGCGCACGGTCATGGGGATCTCGCCTTCGGCGGCGGTGTTGCTGACGCCGAACCAGGTCGTCAGCGCCCAGGGCAGCATGCCTGCGATGACCGCGCCCACGCCGATGAAGAAGCTCTGCATGGCATAGCCGGTGGTGCGCTGCTCGTCTGGCAGGTTGTCGCCAACGAAAGCGCGCGTCGGCTCCATGGTGATGTTCAGCGAGGCGTCGAGGATCCAGAGCATGCCCGCGGCAAACCAGAGCGCCGGGGCGTGCGGCATGACGACAAGCGAGAGGCTGGCGAGGATCGCGCCCACAAGGAAATAGGGGCGCCGGCGGCCAAGGCTCGGCATCCAGGTCTTGTCCGACAGATGGCCGATGATGGGCTGCACGATGAGGCCCGTCAGCGGCGCGGCGATCCACAGGATCGCAATGTTCTGGTAGTCGGCGCCCAGCGTCTGGAAGATGCGCGACATGTTCGAGTTCTGCAGGTCAAACCCGATCTGGATGCCCAGGAACCCGAAACACATGTTCCAGATCTGGGGATAGCTCAGCTGCGGTTTTCTCATCTTGTCCTCCCAAGGCCGCGGCGCTTCACGCGCTCTGTCGGCACTGCCCTTTGCCTAATCCATTCCGAGCAGGAACAGTATCGCGTCAGGAAAGCGTGTCGCCCAGCTGGCCTCGTTGTGGTCACCGCCGTCGATCGTGTCGAAACTGAAGCGCTCGCCGGCAAAGCCCTTACCCTCGAAATAGCTGGCCATCGCCGCGTTGTAGGGGCCGTAATAGCTGTCGAGGTTCTCCGTGCCGCTATCGAGCCAGATGCGGTGGATGGCGGGGTCCAGCCCACCGCTTTCCAATGCCTGGGTTACTGCCGTCAGGACTGCGTTCGGGTCGGCTGTTTCGGGATTGTAGAGCGGCCAGTGGGTGGAGAAGCCCGCCGCTGCGCCAAACACGTCCGGATGGCGCGAGATGGCATAGAGCGAGATCAGCCCGCCCATGGACGCGCCCGCGACATAGGTGTGCTCCCGGTCGGGCTTTGTGCGGAACGCGCCGTCCACCATGGGTTTCAGCTCGCCGACAAGAAAGTCGAGATAGGCATCGGACTGGGGCGCGCCGCCCGCTGCTGCGGTCATGGCCGTGCGCTGGTCTTCGGGCAGCCGCGAAATGAACGGCGCTGGCGCATAGTCCTGCCAGCGCTCGGCACTGGAGGCGATGCCGACGATGATCGCAGGTGCGGCCAGCTCGCGATAGGCAAGCTCCGCCATCGTCTCGTCGACTTTCCATTCCTCGCCGGTCACGCCCGCGCCGGGCTCGAACAAATGCTGGCCGTCATGCATGTAGATGACCGGGTAGCGCGCCGCGCCAGCCGGATCATAGCCCGGAGGGGTCCAGATATGGACATCGCGGTCAGGGATATCCTGCGATGACCTGAACGTTCCCCAGGTGTGCAGCGTGCCGCCGGACAGGTCTTTCGTGCCGCTGCTCAGCGGGCCGAAATCGCGCGGTGGCGCCAGGAATTGCGGGGCGCGAAAGGCCTCTTCGGGCTCCTGCGGCTCGAACCGCACGGCGAAGCCGCCGCCTGCCGCCATTGGGAGGGTGAGAGTGCTGCCAGCATCCACGGTCTGTGTGGAGATGGTGTATTCGTAGGGGTTGGACTGCCAGTCCGCGCCGGGGCCGTCGCGGTAGATCTGGGCGGTGTAGCTCACCCCCTCAGCCAGGAAGTCCAGCGGGACCGATACCGTTCGCGCCATCTCGTCGGTGACGCCGCCGAGATACCAGTCCTCGGAACCCCGATCCTTGCGCGCGATCACGAAATGGTCGCCGACCTCGCCCTGCAGCGCGATGGAGTGCTCCCAGTCGGCCGGCACGTCCTTGATGAACTGGAAGGCGTCCGGGTAGCGCAGGTAATTCTCCGGCAGGTCGGCGGCCATCTGCACGGGGGAGTAGATCGTTACATAGAGCGCCAGCTGCTTGGCGAGTGTCGAGGGCACACGGTTCACGTCATCGGGGCCATGGGGCATCAGGTCGAAGATGCCGGGCGTGAAATCGAACGGGCCGGCCAGCATGCGCGTATAGGGCAGGATGGCCTGGTGCTCGACCGTGTTGGGCGGGGTGCCCCAGGCGTTGAACTCCATGCCGCGCGCACCTTCGCGCGAGACTGCGTTGGGGTATGTGCGGCGAAGGCCCGTGGCGCGGGCCGGCTCATGGGCATTGATGGCGATGCCGCGCTTGTGGGCCGCCTCCAGCACCTTGATGTCGTG
>CAZVES010000040.1:0-18555 GCA_964625835.1 uncultured Hyphomonadaceae bacterium | reverse complement strand
AGGTCACGCTGAGCCGGGCCATGCAGTTTTCATTAAAATTGAACCTGTTTGGCGACCTGGCGTTTGATCTTCCCCCCGACCGGGCCTAACAGAGGGTCTTTCGCGCACCAGGAGCGGGACATGCGAGGATCAATCGGCGCGCTGGGAACGCTTTGGGTGGCGGGCGCGCTCCAGGCCGCCGCCAGCGCTGAAGCGCCCGCCGGTGTGATTTCGCTGACATCAGAGAACGACCTGTTTGGCGGCACCGACCGCAACTACTCAAACGGCCTGCGCATTGAACGCGTCAGCCCGGCCGACAGCGTCTTCCCTCTCCTTCGTGAGGCGGCGGACCTTGTTCCAGGACTTAACCTCGACAGGATCAAGCTACGCCAGGGGTTTGCGCTCGCCCACGCCATCTACACACCCGAGGACATATCCCGCCCGGTGCCTGACCCGCAGGACCGGCCCTATGCCGGATGGCTCAGCGTTTCAGGCACAATTGTGGCCGCCGACGACGATACCCAGGACGCCCTCCAACTCAATCTCGGCATTATCGGGCCTTCAGCCGGCGGCAAGTTTGTCCAGACCAACTGGCATGAACTGATCAATGGCGTGGAGCCGGAAGGCTGGGACAGCCAGCTGAAAGACGAGCCTGGCATCGAACTGATCGCCCAGCGCATGCACTTCTTTCAAGGCGCGGATCTGCCATTGGGACTGGAAGCCGATTACGGGCTACATCTGGGCGGCGCGCTCGGCAATGTGCGCACCTATGCCGCGGCCGGAGGCATGGCGCGGATCGGATTCGACCTCGGTGCAGATTTCGGCCCGCCCCGCATTCGCCCAGCCCTGAGCGGCGCTGGGGTCTTTCGCCCGGGCCAGCCCCTCGGCGGCTATCTTTTCCTGGGCCTCGACGGGCGGGCCGTCGCGCGCGATATCTTTCTGGATGGCAATACGTTTCGCGACAGCGCGTCGGTGAGCGACCGGCGTACCTTTGTGGGCGACCTGCAGGGCGGGCTGGCCCTGCACTATGGCGATTTCCAGGTTGCCTTCACCTATGTGCACCGCACCGAACAGTTCGTGGCGCAGAACGGGCCACAGCGCTTTGGCGCCATCTCAATCTCGATGGCGCGCTGACAGTACTGGGCGGGCAGCGGTTTTCAGAAGTCCAGAAAGTGCACGAGCACTCCGGCAGGCATAGCCGGCGCGCCGGGTGCTCGCCGGATCAGGGCATCACACTCGGCCAGGGCGGCCTGGTTGCCGGACAACTGACTGCCTGCGAGCACCAGCCCGCGGTCGGTCTGGCGGGCCCGCAGGAATGTCTCGCGATCGCCGCACGCTGGCAGCGGGTCGGCACTGGCCGCCGATCTCATAGCAAGCTGGCCCGCGCCATCGCCCCCACCCAGAGCCACCAGAAGCGGCGCCAGAAACAGGCGGGCTGTCACAAGGGCCGAGGTCGGGTTACCGGGCAGTCCCATCACCAGCTTGCCGCCGGCCCGCCCGAGCCAGACCGGCTTGCCCGGCTTGATCGCCACCTTCGCGAAAACTTCCTCCAGCGTCTCGCCAAATGCTGCGCGTGAATGGTCGTGCTCGCCCACGGAGGCGCCGCCGATCATCACCACCACGTCGCCGTCGGCAAGCGCGCGGGTCGCCGCCTCCGCAAGCACTGACAGGTCATCCGGCAGGCGCTCACAGCGCACGGCCACGCCGCCATGGTCGGCCACCAAGGCTTCGATCGCACAAGATACACTGTCGGGAATCGCACCCGCCTGCCCGTGTGCGGTCCCCGGGACGGCCAGTTCATCTCCTGTCGCCAGGATCACCACACATGGCTGGCGATAGACCGTCAACGCGCCGCGGTCTGCCGCCGCAGCCGTCGTCAGGGCGCGCCAGTCAAGCCGTGTCCCTGCCGGTAGCAGCGTGTCGCCTTCCCGGAAATCAGAACCGGCCGGACGGATGTGGCGGTCGGGTCCATTGGGCGCGGCAAGGGTGACCGTGTCGCCATCCCGCCGCGTGTTTTCCTGCACGATCACTCGGTCTGCGCCATGGGGTACGGGTGCGCCGGTGAAAATCCGCATGGCCGCGCGCTTGGGCAGTCCCGGGCCTGGCGGCGCGCCTGCCGCCGCTTCGCCCACGACCGGCAGGCTGAATGGCAGCTCCCCGAGGTCGCTTTCGCGCACGGCGTAGCCATCCATCATGGAAACATCCGTGCGCGGCATGGAGAAACGCGCGGTGACGGGCGAAGCGAGACGGCGTCCTGCGACCTGTTCAAAAGGAATGCTTTCGCGGCCAAGCGGCCGGGCCAGCGCCATGAGGCGGCTTAAGGCCTCGTCAAAACTGATCATGTTGGTGTCGTGCTGGCCGGCAAGTCGCCGGACTTGCCGCCCGTCTTGGACACAAGCCGGACCGCCTCGATCTCCATGCCCTTGTCGATGGCCTTGAGCATGTCATAGAGCGTCAGGGCCGCCACGCTGACCGCGGTCAGGGCTTCCATCTCGACCCCGGTCTGACCGGTCAGGCGCGCTTCACCGGTCACGACAAAGCCGGGCAGGGCCGCATCAGCCTCGATCGTGACCGCCACCTTGCTGAGGGCCAGCGGATGGCAAAGGGGGATCAGTTCATGGGTGCGCTTGGCCGCCATGATGCCGGCCAGTTCGGCCGTATTGATGACAGCGCCCTTCGGTGTGCGCCCCTCCCGAACCATGTCGAGCGTCTCCATCGAGCAGCGCAGACGGGCGCCGGCGACGGCACGGCGCACGGTTTGCGCCTTTTCGCTGACATCGACCATGTGCACGCGCCCGTCAGTGTCCAGATGCGTCAGCTTGCTCAACGGGCCTCGTCCTTCAATCGCTCAATCTGTCCGACAAGGGAACAGGGCCGATAGCGGCTGTCCAGTTCGAAAGCGAAAACCTGGTCCCACGCATCCCGGCAAGCGCCGGTCGAACCGGGCAGGCAGAAGATGAATGTATCGCCCGCCTGGCCTGCAAAAGCCCTCGACTGCAGGGTCGACACGCCAACCGTGCCGAGGCTGACCGAATGGAACACCACGGAGAAACCATCCATCTCCCTCTGGAAAAGTGGCCTGATCGCCTCGGGCGTTACATCGCGCCGCGAAAAACCCGTCCCACCGGTTGTCAGGATCACGTCGATCGCCGGATCCGATATCCATCCCGTCACGGCCGCGCGAATCTCAGCCACCTCATCGGCGACGATCGCCCGCGCCTGCACTGCATGGCCTGCGGCGCTGGCGCGCTCGACCAGCAGCCCACCCGATGTGTCGCTGGCTTCGTCGCGCGTGTCAGATACGGTCAGGATCGCCAGGTTGAGGGGGTGGAAGACGGCGCTTTCGTCAATGCCCGGCATTCTCATCGCTCCATCTCTGCCGGTCGAGAGTATCGCGCCCGGTCGGTTCGATCCACCGCTCGCCGAACGCGCCTCGCTCGCGCTTCCAGAAAACCGCATCGGTCTTCAACCGGTCCATCAGGTAGTCGGCGCACTGGTACGCCTCGCGGCGATGGTCGCTGGCAACGGCCACGCAGACGATAACTTCGCCGGGTGCCAGGGCGCCCGCACGGTGGGCCACATTTATGGCCGCCACATCAAAGCGGGCGGCGCCAGAGTGGGTAATTTCAAGAAGCGACGACGCGGTCAGGCGGGGGTGGTGGTCGAGTATCAGATGCTCCAGCGTCTCACCCTGCTTCGTCACCGGCCGTACGGCCCCTTCAAAGCTGACAAGCGCGCCATGGTCCGGGGCGCCCTGCCGCACGCCATCCACCACAGCGCTCGGGTGGATCGGGGCATGGACAAGTCTCGCCGTCACCTGAGGGCCTGCTGCCATCTTCGATCCCGTCGGCTGCTCCTCCATCGACCGGCGTCACCCACCTGAAAAGGGGCTGAGAAACTCGACCCGGTCGCCGGCCATGACCCATTGGTTTTCCGGCGCGATCTCGTCGTTGACACACGCGCGCACGCTCTTGTTCAGGATGGCGCCTCCGTCGCACTGGCGGGCGAGCAGGCTCCGCAGCTCGGAGACCTGAATTCCGCCTGAAGGCAACGGGACCTCAACGGGACCGCCGAAAGCCTCTCCGATCTGCCCGTAGAATTCGATCCTCACGGCGTCCTCCCTCGGGCCGGTTTCGCAGCCAGAGCCGCCATGATGGGGTTATAGACGCTCGCTCGCGGCATGGCGAGTGCGCTGGCGTGGCAGGGGTCAGGCGGGCGCACTTGTTGCGGTGAGGCGGTCAAAGCCCTCGTAAAGGACCATTCCGGCCACCATGGCTGCAAGGAAGGCCAAAGCCTGGGTGCCCCCCGTCGTGATGGCGGCGATGGCCGGTCCGGGACAAAGGCCGACCAGCCCCCAGCCGATGCCGAACAGCACCGCCCCAACGGCCAGGCGCGTGTCGAGTGTGCGATTGCCAGGGACCTGGAAGCGCTCGGCGAAGACGGGCGCAGGTCGCGACCAGACAAGCCGGTAGCCGATGGCGGTGACCAGCAGCGCCGCGCCCATCACAAAGGCGAGCGAGGGGTCCCAGCCTCCGAACAGGTCGAGGAAGGCGAGCACTTTGGCCGGATTGACCATTTCAGAGACAGTGAGCCCCAATCCGAAGACAAGACCCGCCACCAGTGCGGAGAAATTGCGGCCCATCTCAGCCTCCCATCAGTGCGCGAACGCCGGCAACGGTGGCCATCCCGGCTGTCATGAAGAGGCCGACGGCCACGAATGAGCGCGGCGACAGGCGCGAGAGCCCGCACACGCCATGCCCGCTCGTACAACCCGACCCCAGGCGCGTACCGAAACCGACCAGCAGTCCTCCGGCAATGATGACCGGCCAGGTGGCAGACATCTCGAACGCGGGCCGGATACCCGATGCCAACATGTAGACGAGCGGCGCTGCGACCAGACCAATCACGAAAAATATCCGCCATGACCGGTCGCCCGGCTGGGCAAAGGCGGCGCCGGAAAAGACCCCGCTGATCCCGGCGATCCGTCCGTTGAAGGTCATCAGCATGACAGCTGACAGCCCGATCAGCGCGCCGCCAAGGCTGGCTGACACGGGTGTGAAGTTCTCCATTCTATTGCTCCGGGTTTTCGACCAAAGTACACAATTGACATTTACGTAAAATGTATTTTATTAAAACGCAAGCCAAAGGAAACACGATGAACGAAAACGGCGACATCCAACCCCTGCAGCCTGCTCCTGGCGCGCGCATCGACGAAATCGCGCCTGACTTTGTCGCGCGCTCGACACTCGGCGAGGTGCGCCTGTCGGACTATCGCGGACGCTGGGTGATCCTGTTTTCGCATCCGGCTGACTTCACCCCGGTCTGCACGTCGGAATTCGTCGGCCTTCAAAAGGCCCGCGACCGCTTCGCCGCCCTCAACTTCGACCTGATCGGGCTGTCCGTGGACAGCCTCTACGCCCACATCGCGTGGGTGAAGGACATAGAGGCGCGCTTCGGCGTGAAGATCGGATTTCCGATCGTGGAGGACATCTCCATGTCCGTCAGCCGCGCCTACGGCATGATCCATGACGGCTCAGCCAATACGGCGGCCGTGCGCTCGGTGTTCTTCATCGATCCGCGTGGCTATGTGCGGGCGGTCATCCATTACCCAATGAACATCGGGCGGTCTGTCGATGAGATGCTCCGGGTGGCCGAGGCGCTGCAGACGACGGACACGGGTGAAGTGGCCACGCCTGAGGGCTGGATGCCTGGCCAGGACACCGTGCTTCCGCCGCCGCTCGACCAGAACGAGGCCGACCAGCGCGCGAGCATGAATGGCGGCGCCTGGTACTACACCCATTCCGGCCAGGCTGGAGCTGCGCCATGACGCCGGACTCCAGCAGCCTGCAACCCCTGGCCGAAGAGGCCACAGCCCTGCTCAAGGCGCTGGCTCACCCGGCCCGGCTGATGATCTGTTGCCAGTTGCGCGACGGGGAAATGTCGGTGGGCGCCATTGAGGAGATGCTGGACATTCGCCAGCCCCGCCTGTCGCGGGAACTGGCGAAACTGCGCGAGGAGGGCCTCGTGGAGACCCGGCGGGATTCCAAGGTGGTCTTCTACCGGCTCTCACAGACAGGCCGGATCACCGCCATGCTGGATGCGATCTGCGCGGTCATGCTCGGCAAGGCAGATGCCCCGTTTGCGCCCGAACAAGGCGCAACTTCACCCCCTGTTCCAAAACCCAATCGTGCTGGCGGATATGGCGTATTCGCCCGCACCAGCTCAGATCGCTGACAAAGGAGACACCCATGTCGACACCAGACGTCAAAGGCTTTTTTGATCCCGAAACCTACACGATCAGCTATGTCGTGACCGATCCGGACACGAAGAAATGCGCCATCATCGACTCCCTGCTCGATTACGACGCCGCTTCCGGGCGCACCCATACGGCATCGGCAGACCAGCTGATCGCCAATGTGCGGGAGCGCGGCCTGGAGTGCGAGTGGGTCATCGACACTCACCTCCACGCCGACCACCTCACCGCCGCGCCTTATATCCGCAGCCAAATCGGCGGCAAGACCGCGATCGGCGACCAGATTTCGGCCGTCCAGAAAGTGTTTGGATCGATCTTCAATGCCGAGCAGTCCTTCCACACAGACGGTTCCCAGTTCGATCACCTGTTCTCCGATGGCGAGAGCTACTCGGTCGGCAACATCGAGGCGAAGGCCATACACACGCCGGGCCACACCCCTGCCTGCATGAGTCACCTGATCGGCGATGCGCTGTTTGTCGGCGACACGATCTTCATGCCCGACTTCGGCACGGCGCGATGTGATTTCCCCGGCGGTGATGCCGGCACGCTGTTTGACTCGATCCAGAAGCTGTTCGCGCTGCCCGATGAGACGCGCATGTTCCTGTGCCATGACTACAAGGCGCCCGGCCGAGACGAGTATGTCTGGGAAACAACGGTGGGCGAGCAGAAGCGCGCCAACATCCACGTGAAGACCGGCACCTCGCGGGAGGCCTTCATCGAGATGCGCACCGCGCGCGACGCCACGCTCGACATGCCGAAGCTGATCCTGCCGTCTGTGCAGATCAACATGCGCGCCGGTGAGATGCCCCCGCCGGAAGATGATGGCAAGCGGTACATGAAGATCCCGATCAACGCGCTCTGAACGGGCCAAACGAAAAAAGCAAAGGGTGGAGGAAACCCATGGATATCAAATATATCGCACCGGACCTGTCCGTATCCGACCAGATCCTGCCGCAGGATATCGGCCTTGCCGCAGCCCAGGGGTTCCGATCCATCATCATCAATCGCCCCGATGGCGAAAGCGGTGAACAGCCCGGGTCCAGGGAACTGGTCGAAGCCGCCGCACGCCACGGAATGGAGGTGCGCTATGTACCCGTCGAGTCCGGCCAGGTGACCGATGCAGACGCGCAGGCATTTCAGGACGCCATGCACGACTTGCCAGCGCCCGCGCTCGCCTTCTGCCGCACCGGAACGCGCTCGGCGACCCTCTGGGCGCTAGGCCAGGCCGGTCACCTGTCGACGGATGCGATCCTGAAAACAGCCCTGCAGGCGGGCTACGACCTTTCGGGCCTGAAATCGCGCCTCGACGCACGCGGTGAGTCGATCGCCTCCAGTCTCGGCTCCGTAAAGACCCATGATATCCTGATCATCGGTGGTGGCGCGGCGGGCATCTCCACCGCCGCCTCGATCCTGAAGCGACGCAAGGGCCTGGACATCGCCATCGTCGAGCCGCGCACCGAGCACTATTACCAGCCTGGCTGGACCCTGGTCGGTGGCGGCGTCTTCAAGCGCGAGCAGACCGAGCGCCAGATGGCTGGACTCATGCCGAAGGGTGTCCAGTGGATTCGAGCGGCCTGCGCCGGGTTCGATCCCGAACAAAACCAAGTGATCCTTGAGGATGGCGAGCGCGTCGGCTACAAGATCCTCGTTGTAGCACCCGGCCTGAAGCTGAACTGGGACGGCGTTGAGGGCCTGCGCGAGACGCTGGGCAAGAACGGTGTCACCTCGAACTACCTTTTCGACATGGCGCCCTACACATGGGAACTGGTCCAGGCGCTGAAGCCCGGCTCACGGGCCCTGTTCACCCAGCCGCCCATGCCGATTAAGTGCGCCGGCGCGCCCCAGAAGGCCATGTACCTTGCCTGCGATGCCTGGCGCCGCAAGGGCGTGCTGAAGGACACCGAAGTGAGTTTCCACAATACGGGCGGTGCCTTGTTTGGGGTGAAGGAATACGTCCCCGCGCTCATGAAATATGTTGAGCGTTACGGCATAAACCTCTGCTTCAACGAAAAGCTGGTCGCTGTGGATGGTGGGGCAAAGACAGCCACATTCGAACTCGCCGACAGCGAAGGCAACAAGACCACACGCACCGATCCGTTCGACATGATCCATGTCTGCCCGCCCCAGACATCGCTGGATTTCGTGAAGAACAGCCCCCTCGCCAATGAGGCCGGCTGGGTCGATGTGGACGGCGAAACGCTGCAACATATCAAATATGGCAATGTCTTCGGCCTCGGCGATGCGGGCTCGACACCGAATGCCAAGACCGCCGCTGCCGTGCGCAAGCAGGCGCCTGTGGCCGCCCACAATGTCCTCTGCGCGCTCGACGGCAAGGTGCCCAATGCGGTCTACAATGGCTATGGCTCATGTCCGCTGACGGTGGAGCGCGGCAAGATCGTGCTGGCCGAATTCGCCTATGGCGGTAAGCTCGATCCAAGCTTCCCGAGCTGGATCCTCGACGGCACAAAGCCGACCTGGTTGGCCTGGTTCCTCAAGGAAAAGATGCTACCCGGAATCTATTTTGATCGTATGCTGCGCGGTGATGAAACCCTCGCCAAGCCGAAGCTCTTGCCGCACCGGCCCGCCGCCCATGAGGCCCAGGACGCCTGCGACTTCAAGGAGTCGGTCAGCAACGCGGCCTAGGGCTAACCCATTTGGGAGGCCTCGTGATCCATCGCGCCCCCTCAATGCCCAGCCTGGTTTGCGTGGTCTTCCATTTCGCACTGCAATCGTATTGACCCGGTAGGATCGGACATGGCCTTCAAGCTCTCGAACTACTTTCCGATCCTCGAATGGGGCAGGGCTTATCGAGGCGAGGCCTTCGTCAATGACGCGGTGGCGGCTCTGATCGTGACGATCATGCTGATCCCGCAATCACTGGCCTATGCCATGCTGGCGGGACTGCCGCCCGTGGTCGGGCTCTACGCGTCCATGGCGCCGCTGGTCATCTACGCGATCTTCGGCACCAGCCGCACGCTCGCAGTCGGCCCCGTGGCGATCATCTCGCTGATGACCGCCGCCGCCGCCGGCAAGATCGCCGCGGCTGGCTCACCGGAATACATCGAAGCCGCGCTGATCCTCGCTTTCCTGTCGGGCCTCATCCTGTTGGTGATGGGCCTGTTGCGTATGGGCTTCCTAGCCAATTTCCTGAGCCACCCGGTCATTTCCGGCTTCATCACGGCCTCGGGCATCCTGATCGCAGCCTCCCAGCTCAAGCACGTTCTCGGCGTCGAGGCCCATGGCCACAACCTGATCGAGATCGCAGGCTCGCTGGTCTCGCATCTTGGCGAGATCAACATACCAACGCTGGCGATTGGCGGGCTGTCGCTCGTCTTCCTTTTCTGGGTGCGCGGGCAGCTGAAGCCACTGCTCCGTGCGATCGGGCTTGGCGAGAAGGCCGCGACCATCATCTCGCGGGCCGGGCCGGTCTTCGCCGTGGCCGCCAGCATTCTGGTCGTGGCGCTGATGGGCCTGCACCAGGAGGGCGTTCGGATCCTCGGCGACATTCCGCGCGACCTGCCAACGCTTGGCCTGCCGCGCTTTGACCAGGACGTCTGGATGCAGCTCCTCGGATCGGCGGGGCTGATCGCGCTCATCGGTTTCGTTGAGTCCGTTTCGGTGGCCCAGACCCTTGCGGCCAAGCGGCGCCAGCGGGTTGACCCGAACCAGGAACTGATTGGTCTCGGCGCCGCCAGCATGGGCGCGGGCGTGACGAGCGGCTATCCCGTGACCGGCGGACTCGCGCGCTCTGCGGTGAATTTCGATGCTGGCGCAGAAACCCCGGCTGCGGGCGCCTTCACAGCCATCGGGATCGGTCTCGCGACCCTCTTCCTGACGCCCTACCTTTATTTCCTGCCCCAGGCCGTTCTCGCCGCCACCATCATCGTCGCAGTGTTGTCCCTGGTGGACATCAAGGCCGTTCGCGATGTATGGGCCTTTTCGAAATCAGACTTCGCGGCCATGGCGGGTACGATCCTCGTCACCCTTGTCGCGGGCGTGGAGCTTGGCGTGACCACCGGCGTGGTTCTCTCGCTCTTCCTGCACCTCTACAACACGTCGCGCCCACACTTCGCGATCGTTGGGCAGGTGCCTGGCACGCACCATTTCCGCAATGTGAACCGCCATGCGGTGGTCACGTCCGAGCGGGTCCTCACCATCCGCATCGATGAGAGCCTTTACTTCGCCAATGCCCGCTTCCTGGAGGACACGGTCTATTGCGTCATTGGCAACCGGCCGGACCTGAAACACCTCATCCTGATGTGCCCGGCGGTGAACCATATCGATGCCAGCGGGCTGGAAAGTCTCGAGGCCATCAACAACCGTCTCAAGGATGCGGGCGTGACGCTGCATCTTTCAGAGGTGAAGGGACCTGTGATGGACCGGCTGAATCGCACCCATTTCCTGGAGGAGCTGACCGGCCAGGTCTTCATGCACCAGTTCGAGGCCATGCAGGCGCTGGATGATGATTGCGCACGTTCTGCTTTCTCTGGCGCAGCGCAGACCACCGAGCCCGGCGAAAGCCCCTCCCCCTCGCAAACCCTGGCTGGAATTGATCGTGCTTAACCACCCTGCACTCAATCGGGCCCAGTGCGACAGCATGCGCAATGGGCATAACCACAATAATATACATAATACAGTATACAATTCTGTATATCGATATTCATGGAGATGAGCATGTCACTTCGCATCGGAGACACCGCACCGGATTTCACAATTGCAACGACCAAGGGAGAAATCAGCCTGCACGACTGGGCTGGCGACAGCTGGGTCTTCTTCTTCAGCCACCCGGCCGATTTCACACCTGTCTGCACCACGGAAATGGGGCGCACCGCACAGCTCGCCGCCGAGTTCGAAAAGCGCAACACCAAGCCGCTCGGCCTGTCCACGGACACGGTGGAAGAGCACGTCAAGTGGATCGAGGACGTCAACGACACCCAGAACACCGACCTGCAATTCCCGATCGTGGCGGATGCGGATCGGAAAGTCGCCCAGCTCTATGACATGATCCACCCTGGCGAGAGCGACACGGCCGCGGTCCGCTCGGTGTTCATCATTGACCCCGACAAAAAGGTCCGCCTGACCATGACCTATCCCATGAGCTGCGGGCGCAACTTCGACGAGATCCTGCGCGTCATTGATGCCCTGCAGACCTCTGACGCGTACAAGATCGCCACGCCCGCCGACTGGATCTTGGGCAACAAGGTCATTATCCCGCCCTCTGTGACCAATGAAGAGGCCCGGGCGCAATTCCCGCAAGGCTTTGACGAGCAACGCCCATACCTGCGCTACACGGATGTCTCGAGCTGAGCGTCCCGTCCATGGAGTGACTGAATGCCCAATGAAGGCCAGATCGAGTACTGGAATGGCGAGGCGTCGACGAAATGGGTAACCCAGTCCGCTGACCTCGACGCCATGCTGGCCCCTTTCATTGACGCGATCCTGACCGAAGCTGGCCCGCAGCCGGGCGAGGTGGTGCTGGATATTGGCTGCGGCGCCGGTGCCCTGAGCTTTGCCGCTACAGGCCGTGTCGGCCCAACCGGTAGGGTCACGGGCATCGACGTCTCCCGCCCACTGCTCGACCTGGCGCGGCAGAGGGCGAGCGCCATGGCCCACCCGGCCGGCTTCGAGGAGGCCGATGCCAGTATCTACCGCACCGACCAGCCGGTGGATTGTGCCATATCTCGCTTTGGCGTGATGTTTTTCGACGATCCCGAGGGGGCCTTCGCCTCCCTGCGTCGAAATCTGAGGCCCGAAGGCCGCATGGTCTTTGCCTGCTGGCAGGCCCCAGAGCACAATGAGTGGGCGACACTGCCGCTCAGGCTGGCCCTGCCATTCCTCGATACGCCGCCCGAGCGCCCGCCGGAAGGAAGCCCGGGGCCCTTTGCGTTTGCCGATGCCGAAAGGGTGCGCGCCATCCTCGAGGGCGGGGGCTGGAAAAGTGTCCAGGTGAGCCCCTGGCAGAGCGCAATGACCTTGCCCGGTGCCACGCCGGAGGAAACAGCGGCCTTCATGCTCGGCCTCGGCCCCATGAGCCGCCTGCTGGCCGGCAATGATGTTGTTCTCGACAAGGTGCGCGAACAGCTTTGCCAGACACTGGGCGAGCGCCAGTCCGAAGATGGCTCGGTCCAGCTGGGCGCATCTGCGTGGATTGTTTCGGCGACGGCGTCCTGAACAAGGCCCGCGCTGGAAAGCTCCTGCGACCACGGAACTATGGCCCGTTGTGGTTGACCTGTGCCATCAGGGCGCGTCCAGAGTTTGATCTCACCGGGCCACCCGGTACAATTCCAACCCGTCAACAAGGCCGCCCCCCATGAACCTCACCCTTGATCCCGCTACGTTGAAGGGCTTTCTTGACCCTTGCGAGGGCGAGGCGCTGTTCGAAGCAGCGCGCCTCCAAGCTCCGCTCGGGCCAGTCGTCGAAATCGGGGGCTATTGCGGAAAGTCCGCCGTCTACCTGGGAACAGCCTGCGCGGCGGCGGGCGAGCTGATGTTTTCCGTCGATCACCATCGCGGTTCGGAGGAAAACCAGCCCGGCTGGGACTATTTCGATGCCGAGATCTGGGACGATGCCGCCGAAGCAGTCGACACACTGCCTTTCTTTCGCGACACCATCCGGCGCGCGGGCCTTGAGGGCACGGTGGTTCCCATTGTCGGTCGCTCGGTCGATATCGCCCGGCGCTGGCGCACGCCCCTCAGCATGGTGTTCATCGATGGCGGCCATACGATGGAACACGCACTGGGCGACTATCGCGGCTGGACACCCCACATCATGCCGGGCGGCATCCTGGCGATCCATGACGTGTTCCCGGACCCGGCAGATGGCGGACGCCCACCTCACGAGATCTACCAGCGCGCCCTGGCGTCCGATCTCTTTGCAGAGGAAAAGGCAGTGGCGAGCCTGCGCCTCCTTCGCCGTTCATAGGCGCGGCTCGACGAGGATGCGACTGTGGGCGCCTGTCCCATGCAACGCGTCCCAGGCGAGGATCACCGCAGCCTGGGTCCAGGTCGGCGCCTCCTTTGGCCAGACGTCCTGCTCGGCGTACTGCCAGCCCATCCAGTAGATACCGCCAGCATCGCGCAGGCGTTTGAGCCCCTCAAGGAGGGCGTGGGCCGACCTCTTTTTACCCACTGCGATCAATGCCATGGCCAGTTCAGCCGTTTCTGCCACCGTCACCCAGGGTTCATCCCTGACGCAAAGGCAGCCATGACCCGGCTCCACGAAGGTCTCCCAGCCCTCTTTCAGGCGCGCCTTGGCAGCGCCTTGTTCCAGGGCGCCCGACAGGACCGGATAGTACCAGTCCATCGCGAACCGCGCGCCGCGGCCGTTGCGGTCAAAGGCACCCTGGACATGGCGCAGCGTGTGGACGAGCCGCTTGCGGGCCGCAACCCAGCCCGGTGCTGCCTCGCCAAGATGGGTCGCCAGCCGGATTCCACATTCAAGGCTCTTGGCAATCGATGCGTTGCCGGCGAGCAGGGCGTCGTCTTCGTCGGTCCCCAACGCCTCGAACGACCAGCTGATGGCCCCGTCCGGGCGCTGAAGCGCGAGCACGAAGTCGATCGCATCGCGGATCATGGGCCACCAGCCGCGCACGCGCTGGACGTCGCCGGTCGCCAGAAGGTAGTGCAGGATCGCGGTCGCGGGGTAAGCGCAGAAATTCGTGTCGAGGAAAGCCGGTGCAGGCTCGCGGCTGATATAGTCGCGGTCGACCATGGCCAGCGCGTTGCCATACTCGCCAAGCCAGGCCCCATCAGGGCGCTGGGCACCCGCGAGGTAGTCGAACGCGTCAGATGCGGCATCATGGACGCCCATGGCGGTCAGGGCCATGGCGCATTCCACATGGTTCCACGGGTCCCATGGCCCGTCTTCGAACCAGGCGATGCGACCGCCCGCCTCCTGGACCTGCAAGATGCGCCCGGCTGGAGCCGCCTGCGCTGTCAGGTGTGCTGCGCGCGTCGGGAGGGCGCCATCCATCACAGTTCCGGGGCGCCCTCGAAATAGAGCACCAGGCTTTTGCCCATGAACGGCGACAGGACGGCATCCAGGCCCCGCGTCAGCCAGGGTTTCTTCATCAGGTCCCAGACGAGAAAGCGATGATAGGCCGTGATGAGGGGATGGTCCTCGCGGCGTGACCAGAGGGCGCATTTCAGCCACCAATAGGGAGAATGAATTCCATGGGCGTGATGGCGCCGGACAAGGCGAAAGCCATGGCGCTCTATGGAATAGCGCAAATCGACCTCGTCAAAGATCCGGATATGGCCGCCCGGCTGGAAGGGATAACCGTCCGGCGGCGGTGCGAGACGCCAGCAGACCCGCTCCGGCCAGGCATGGGGAACGGTGATACAGAGGCGCCCGCCCGGCCTGAGCACGCGGCGGATTTCAACCAGCGCTGCGTCATAGTCGGGAAGGTGTTCGAGCACTTCTGAACAGATCACGGCTTCGAACGCATCATCGTCGAAATCGAGCCGGGTCGCATCGCCACGCAGGAAACGCGTGCCATGGGGGTCATCGGCGGCCCTTGGGGGCAGTGTGGCCAGCCCATCGCGGGCCTTCTGGAGAGAGGCCTCATCGAGGTCGACGCCAACAATATCCAGCCCGCCCAGCATATGCAGCCCGTGGGCGTGTCGCCCCTCGCCACAGCCCAAGTCGAGCACACGCTGGCCGCGTTCCAGCTGAAGATGCCTGAACCGCGCCGTCAGCATTTTGCCGCGACCGCGCGCTCGAAGAGATCAATGTATCGCGGCGCGATGGCAGACCAGTTGAATGCCGCGCGCGCCCGGGCAAGGCACGCTTTCGCGACCGCTTCTCGCCTTCCAGGCTCATCAAGCAACTGCGAAATTGCCACTGCGAGCGCCTCGGGATTGCCCCTGGGCACCACAATTCCCGCATCGCCGGCCACTTCAGGCAAGGCTCCGCCATCGCTGACAATCACCGGCGTGCCGCAACTCATGGCTTCCGCAGCGGGCAGGCCGAACCCCTCATACAATGACGGGGTCACCGCGATGGTGGCTTCATTGAACTCCCTGGCCAGTTCCTCCCGGCTGAGCCCGCTCTTGAAGGTCACGACCTCCTTCAGGTTGAGGGCCTCGAGCATCCGGCTTGCGGAACCGTCACGCAGCTTGCCAATAACCACCAGTTCCAGCGCCGGGTCCTCCTGTCTCAGCAAGGCATAGGCCTGCAAGAGGACGGGCAATCCCTTCAGCGGTGTGTCGGCGCTCGCCGTCGAGACGAGACGGCGCCCGAAACGGCGCACCCCGGCCATCGGCCTGAATGTGGCCTGGTCCACGCCGAGGGGAATCGGATGTATCCGTTTCGGGTCAAGCCCGAACGCGTCGACAATGTCGGCCTTCGAACTCAGGGAAGGGCAGGTCAGCCAGTCCAGTCGCCTTGCGACGCGGACCTGCATCCGGTGGAAGGCATACCAGCGCCGCACCAGCCAGCGGTGAAGCCTGTCGGGCGCAGCCTCCAGGGCGAGCTGGCGGTCGTGTGTGATGGGATGGTGCACCATGGTGACGAGCGGAATGCCAAGTCGGTCCTGGACCTGCCGCGTGCCATGGGCCAGCGTCTGGTTGTCGAGGACAACATCGTACTGGGCGCGGCGGGACCGCAGGTATCGGAAAGCGCGCTGTCCAAACGTATAGGGCTCGACGAACTTGCCCGAGAGGTGCCCGAAATACTCGTAAGTGTCCGTCGCGCTGAGCAGGTGCCGCGGGCGCAGGGCAAAGTGACCGTGGTCGGGCTGGGCATAGAGGTCGAGCGAGGCCAGCCTCACCAGGCCAACCCGCGGGTCAAGCCGCGGATAGGGCGGGCCGGAGATCACGTCGACCTGCACCCCGGCCTCGACCAGCGCCCGGGACAGATAATCCACATAGACACCCTGCCCGCCGACATTCGGA
This sequence comes from uncultured Hyphomonadaceae bacterium, assembly GCA_964625835.1. GTDB lineage: Bacteria > Pseudomonadota > Alphaproteobacteria > Caulobacterales > Hyphomonadaceae > UBA5336. The sequence continues at coordinate 2,429 of CAZVES010000040.1, read as the reverse complement.
TCGGAGCGATAGGACAGGACCGCGACCCGCAGGGATGGGACTTCCATCGCAATCGGCCGGTCCGGCGCTTCAAGTGTGTCGGTCAAGGAGGGTTTCCCCTTTTGGCGCAAACCTGGCGTGGGACGCTGGACAGATCCCGGCAAGGCGGATTGAAACTGGAGCCGGAACTGGCGAGAAAGTTGGGTGATCGTGAGACCTGTTCTTTTGTCAAACCGTGTGACAATATCAAGGTGGCTCGGGCCATTCTTTCCACGCGGCCTTCCAGATGTGAGGTTCGCAAGGACCGCCCTTGTCTGGCCGCGAGCCGCCAGGAGGCCAATTGCAGAAGAGCAAGACATTGAAGACTGCACCTGAAGACAGAAAGGCGCCCGAGGCCGACAACCGCCCCGACGAAGCGGTGGACGGTCGCAGGGCCCGCTCCGAGCGCAGCCGGCAAAAGATCATTGAGGCCCTGTTCAAACTCGTTCGGTCCGGAGAACTCGGCCCGAACGCGGCACGGGTCGCCGAGACGGCAAATGTGAGCCTGCGCACGGTTTTCAGGCACTTTGAAGACATGGACAGCCTTTACCGGGAGATGTCGAGCGCCTGCGAGGACCAGTTCCTGCCTACCTTCATGCGCCCCTACACGTCGCCTCACTGGAAGGGCCGGCTGGTCGAACATTGCGAAAGACGCCTGAACGTCTTTGAGGAAGTCATGTACCTGCGGATCTGCACAGAGGCGCGCCGTCACCAGTCCGACATGCTGATGGAAGATTACAAGCGGCTCTTCCGGCTCGAACGCTCCGGCCTGGAGGCGCTCCTGCCAGACACACTGAATTCGGGGACGGAGCTTTTCGCCGCCCTCGACGTGGCCCTGTGTTTCGAAACCTATCGTCGTCTTCGCCAGGAAAACGGCCTGTCGCCGCAACAGACGCGCAAGTCCATCCTGAGCCTGCTGGAGATGATCCTGGCCGAGGCCGATCATTGAAACCCGGCCCGGCTCTCGTGGCGCTCATTGTGCTTGCGGGATGCGAGCGCCCGGACCGACGGGAAGCCGGCGCCCATGCAGGATGCGGCCTGGCCCCCGACAAAGCGAGCCAGTTCGTCGAAATTCCCGCAGGTCAGTTCCGAAAGGGCGACCAGCCCGTCTATGCCGAGGAACAGCCGACGCTGAGTGTTCATGTCGAGGCGTTCCAGATCCAGGTCCATGAGGTGACCAATCGCCAGTTCGCCAACTTTGTGGAGGCCACAGGCTACATCACCGATGCCGAACGCAGCGCGCAGGCTGGCGGGCGTGGCGCGGGATCGGCTGTCTTCACCCATCCCGGCGTCGGCTTCACCGCGCAGAACCCCTGGTCGCTTGTTCCGGGTGCCACCTGGCGGTCACCCAACGGGCCCGATAGCACCATTGCCGGCCTCGAAGACCATCCGGCGGTTCACGTCTCCCATGCTGACGCCCGCGCCTATGCCGACTGGGCCGGCGGCCGGCTGCCCTCGGAAGTTGAGTGGGAATATGCCGCCAGCCTCGGCCTACCGGACCCGGCTGATCCGGTCTCGGGGGCCTATGCCCGTGGCGGAGCCCCTGTCGCCAACACCTGGCAAGGCCCGTTCCCCGTGGCTGACACGCAGGATGATGGCCATGGGGGGCTTGCGCCGGTCGGCTGTTATCCGCCCTCCCGGATCGGGCTCTACGACATGATCGGCAATGCGTGGGAATGGACCGACACCCCCTATGCGCCGGGCAAGCACACCATCAAGGGCGGATCATACCTTTGCGCGGACAATTTCTGCCGGCGCTACCGCCCCGCCGCGCGCCAGCCCCAGGACAGTGATTTCTCTGCGAGCCATATCGGTTTTCGCATCGTGCGCGGGCCAGAACCCGAGAGCTGAAGTCAGCCCGCGACGCGCCGATAGCCTTCGGGCGGTTCCAGAACACCCAACCGGTTCGCATACATGGTACTCGTGGAGCATCCCACGGAAAAGCTGCGGGCGCGCCTCAGTCAGGTCGCTGGTCTCACCCGGATCGACTGACAGGTCGAACAATCGCCAGACGCCATCACCGTGGGGGGCATGTTGCGCACCAGCTTCTGGTCGCCGCGATAGAGCGCCGCCTGGCCCGACGTCTCGATCCCGACCGCGTCTTCAGAGCCGTAAACCTGCGACAACTGTCCGGTCAGGAGCGGATGCAGGCTGCGCACGGAGATGGGCACCGCGCCAGGCACCTGCCCGTTGATCCCGGCCATTTCCAGGAGGGTCGGCGTCACATCCGTCATGACGATGAACGCGTCCACCCGCGCCGCTTCCGGGACACCGGGGCGGAAAAAATATCAGTGGCACGCGCAGGCCGCCATCGCCGGCGTGGACCTTGAACCGGTTGGATGGCCCGGCAGCCGCCTGCGGCCCGGATTTTTTGCCCATCTTCACTCCTTGGCGGTTACGATGAGCCAGAA
>CAZVES010000039.1:0-18568 GCA_964625835.1 uncultured Hyphomonadaceae bacterium | reverse complement strand
GGCTTGTCCCCGGCCTTTCCATCGGCGCGGTCAGGGGTGAAAAGGCCCTATACTTCTTCGATCAGGCCGGAGTGATTGTTGCGGACGTTTCCCACATCCGGGCCCACGACCCAGGCGTGCATATCCTCGGTGGCGAAGGGCTCGAACAGGTCACCGACCGGGCCTGACTGCGGATCGAGCCAGCGGGCATAGTCTTCGGGTCGCAGGATCACGGGCATGCGCGTGTGGATGCCCGCCATCAGGTCATTCGGCGTGGTGGTGACCACAGTGAAGCTCTCGATCTCCGAGCCGTCGATCATCGCCCGGTCCCAGAGGCCGGCCAGACAGAACCAGCGCCGGTTGCGCAGGGAGATGGCGAAGGGCGTCTTGGCGCCCTTCGGCCCGGTCCATTCATAGAAGCCCGAGACCGGAACCAGGCAGCGGCGATACTTGTATGCGCCGCGGAAGACGGGCTTTTCGGCCAGGGTCTCGCACTTCGCGTTGAAGCTGGTGAATTTCTTCTCGCTGAGCGGCTTTTTCCACCAACTGGGGATGAGGCTCCAGACCATAGGCACGAGCTCGCAGTGGTCCTCCCGGTCGGCCCGCCGCAGCACGGGCTGGAGGCTCATGGGCGCGGCGTTGAAGGTGGGCTCGGGTGTCTCAACGCCTTCGGGCGCGATCAGGTCCAGGGCGGCGCGGTAGTCGGCCCAGGAGACGTCATGGCGGAAGAAGCGTCCGCACATATCTACCCCGCCGCCTCATTCTTCATGTTCCAGATCGGCGTGCGCAGCATCATCCAGGCGATCATCAGCACCATACCGGTGGCGGGGATCACGGCCACGCGCTGGGGCTCGTCAGGGAACAGGTCGATGACCGCACCCATGAAGGCCGCGCCCACCGGCGCGCCGGCCATGAATCCGAGCTGGTAGATCGACAGGACGCGGGCCAGCTGGTCCTTGGGCGCGGCGTCCTGGACAATGGCGCGCGACATGGCGATGGAGATCCCCCCGGCCAGGCCCCAGGCGAACACGATCATCAGGAAGACATAATGCGGCGGCTTGGCCAGCATGATCAGTATGGCAAGGGAACCCAGAAGCTGGGCGGTGAGCAGCAGGCGCCCCTGGCGCTTGATCCGCTTGAACACGGACAGGGCAACCGAAGAGACGAAAGCGCCCAACCAGAAGGTGACGAACATGTCGCGAATGCCATCGGAATCGAGGCCGTAGAGATCGCGATTGATGATCGGCAACACGACCAGGAAGGAGCCGATCACGAATATGCCGACGCCGAACATGAGCGCTGTCATGCTCCACAGCTTACCATCGGCGCGCACGGCACCGAAGCCCTCGGCGATGTCGCCGTAGGCTGCGCCAAAGCCGGACCGCCCGGTCTGAACCTTGCGCCCCCTGGCGAGGAACAGGGCGAACACCGCCCCGCAGGCGAGTGCCACGCCCTGCACCACAAGGAGCGTCTCACTGGCGATCGGCCCCACGCCAAAGCCGCCCAGCCAGGCGGGCATGAGGGTCATCTTGTCGGCATAACCGCCCATCACAAGGCCGGCGATCTGGCTGACAAACTGCGCCATCGTCGCCAGGGTCACGCCAAGCTGCAGGGTGACCCCGGAGCCCATCCGCACCCGCCGCTCGACGACTTCGTTGATGATCGCATCGCGCGCCGGCATCATGAACGCGCCGACGGTCCCGATGGTCACGCCGTAGAAGATCATCAGCGGATAGGTCAGTGACCCGCTGGCCACGGCGGCGGCCAGGCCCAGGGCAGGGACAGCGGCCAGCAGGTGGAGGAGCATCAGAAGGCGCTTGCCATCGGCGCGCTCTGCCACCACTCCGCCGATCAGCAGGAAGATCACCGATGGGCCACTGAGCGCCACGTTGGCCAGGCCCAGCTCCAGCCCGTCCAGGCTGAGATAGTTTTCGCTGGTGATCAGATAGGGAAACAGCACCATTTGAAGGCCAAACGCCATGAACCAGCTGGACTGGACCATGAGATAAGCTGGCAATTCCCATGTCACACCGCGTTTCACCGCCCGTGCCCGCAGCGATTGCGCGGTTTCCAGCAGGCTGGCGCCGGCTGACATGGCTGCATCAAGTCCCGTGACGGGAGAATGCACCGATCCCTTGGCATCTTCGCCCTGGGGATTCCCGGCTGTGCGATCTGCCTCACTTTCGCCGTCGGACTTCGCCATGGCCCTCGCCACTCCCTGGTACACGCTTCCTATAGGCCCGCGGCTGGCGGAAAAGAAACACAGTGTGCACCGCGTCGTGAATTTGTCACGCCATGAGGGCATGCTAACGATGCGGCGAGAGCGGAGGAGGTCGGCAAATGCTTCTGGTGAGATCCCTGTTGGGCTGGCTGCTCGCCCTGGGCCTGGTTTTCGTCTTCCTGCAGGCGACCGTCCATCCCCTGCCGGACCCGCCAGCCGGTTCGGTCAAGCTGTTTGACCTGCCCGGCGAGAACATCGTGTTCGCCACGCTGGCCCAGAAGTCGGGCATCGCCCTGTTCGAGCCGGCCGGCCGGGTGGCCGTGGCGGGCCTGGAACTGCTGGCTGCGCTGTTGTTGCTGCTGCCCTGGTCGCGCCGTTTCGGAGCGGTGATGTCTTTCCTGATCCTGTCCGGGGCGGTCGGCCTCCACCTGTCGCCCTGGCTCGGGCGGGAAGTGCCAACGAGCCTTGAAGCCGGCGCGCCCACCGATGGCGGCGCGCTTTTCATGCTGGCCGTGGCCATGCTGGTGGTGAGCATATTGCTGGCGATGATCCATCCGGGCCGGCACGCGCGCGAGGCCGGCTGACCGGGCTGGCGTAAAAAGGGCAGGCCCGTCCACGCGGCGTTAAACCTTTTCTGTGAATCTGTCCGCGCTGCAATTACAGGTTACATATGTCTGAACTCGCCACGACACTGGAGGACAGTGGCCCGGTCGAAAGCCGTGCCCGGACCGCGCTGCTCAAGCGCCTGATCGATGTTGTCGCCTTGCCGTCCTCGCGGCTTCCGCCACAGGACCGGTCCATGGGCAGCGACATCCTGCTGGAGCTGTTGTTTGGCGCGTCGATCGAGGAAGTGGCGCTGTGTGCCGAGCGGCTGGCCGACAAGACCGAAGCGCCGAGGCGCCTGCTCCGTTTCCTGGCCGCATCGCCCCTTGAGGTTGCACGTGTGATCCTTGAGGAGAACCTCGGCGTCGAAGAGCCCGACCTTGCCCATGTTGCCGAAGTGGCATCGCGCGAGCACCGACTGCTGATCGCCAGGCGCAAGAATGTCGGGCCGATGCTGGCCGATGTGCTGATCGGCTTTGGCGAACCGGACGTGATTGCCGCCTTGCTGGAGAACAAGCTGGCCGTCCTGTCGGACATGGGGCTGGACAAGGTCCTGGAAATCTCCCGCGAATACAATCAGTTGTGCGAGCTTGTCCTGGAGCGGCCCGAGCTGACGCCTGCCCATGCAATGGTCCTTTTCTGGTGGGCGCCGCCCGATGTGAGACGCTCGATCCTGCAGCGCCATGCGGCTGAACGGGTGGACCTGATTGCTGCCTGTTCTGACATCTTTCCCATTATGGCCGAAGAGAACTGGCAGGACCCCTATGCGCGCAAGGCCATGCAACTGATCGAACGGCGCCAGAGAAATCGCGGGGCGATCGAGAAAAGCGAGTACGTCAACCTCGAGCACGCCGTTGAAGTCGCCGCGAAATCCGGCATGAATGCCAAACTGGCCCAGGAAATCGGGTTTCTGTCCGGCATCAAGCCGATCACGATCGCGAAGATCCTTTCGGACAAGGGCGGCGAGGGGCTCGCTGTGCTGGCCAAGGCGACAGGGCTGAAGCCGGCTTATCTGAAACTGCTCTGGCGGGCCCTGAAACGCAGGACCGAGACCGAGGATGGCGCGCCTGACGAGAGATTCCGCAGGGTGGTCCACTGCTACCAGATCCTGACCGTGGCCAAGGCGCAGACGGTTCTGCGCTACTGGAACTGGTCGCTCTCATCGGCCTACTCGCCGCGTTCTGGCGTGATTGAAGATGGCGATGTGCCCAGGCAGGGGAACTTCTCGGCCGCGCGCAAGACCGCCGCCCTCCTGTTTGGAAAGTAGCGCAAACCGCACGCGAGAGAAAATTCGTCACGCCGGGACTGGTCAAAGCTCACCACGCCAATTACGAGTTGGCCCGACCATGAAACTGGGCTGACGCGGAGTTCCCCGAAAAGTGCGTTATTTCGCAGGACTTTTTCTGGCCGTCACTGCCTTCTGGTGGCTGATGTCGGGCTCGACCAAGCCGCTGATCCTCAGCGTCGGGGTCGCCTCCATCATCGTGACAATGATCCTGTCGGCGCGCCTGGACATCGTGACTCGGGAAAGCTCCCCCTACGGACGGATATTCCAGTTTGCCTTTTACTGGGTTTGGCTGTTCATCGAGATCCTGAAGGCGAACTGGCGCGTGGTCCGCGCCTGCCTGCGTGCTGATATGGATATCGAGCCGGCGCTTGTGAAAGTGAAGACGACTTGTTCGTCGGATCTGGCAAAAACCACATTTGCCAACTCCCTCACACTGACGCCCGGAACCGTCACTCTGGCCGTGGATGGCGACAAACTCCTTGTTCATGCGCTTTACGAGGCGGATGCCGAGCCCGGCGCGTTTGCCGAGATGGACCGGCGCTCCGCGCGAACCGTTGACGGGGTGCGCTCATGAACCTTTTACTGGCTGTGGCCACGGTTGCACTGCTCATTGGGCTGGTCCTCCTGCTGACGCGCGCCCTGATCGGGCCAACGCTCTATGACCGCGTCCTTGCGGTGAACTCGTTTGGCACCAAAACCGTCGTGTTGCTCGGCCTTCTGGGCTTTGTCATGGGCCGGCCCAATTTTCTCGACATTGCGCTGACCTATGCGCTGATCAACTTCGTGGCCACGATCGCGATTCTGAAATTCTTCCGCTATCGTTCTTTCCAGGTTTCCCTTGCGCGGCGTTCACCGAAGACTGGTGAGGGGAGCTGACGCCATGGTCGAGATGCTCTTGCAAGCCTGGCAGGATGCCAGCCCTATTTTGGGCGGCGCGTTCTGTGTGATCGGCGCTGTCCTGACACTGATTGGAACAGTTGGGGTCTTGCGCTTTCCTGATTTTTACACGCGTTTGCATGCCGCCAGCGTGACCGACACGGGCGGGGCCTCCTTCTTGTTGATCGGCATGGCGATACTTGCGCCGGACTGGCTTGTACTGATGAAGCTGGCGGCGATCTGGGTGTTCCTGTTCCTGACCAGCCCGACCTCCAGCCACGCCATCGCGAATGCAGCACATGTGGCGGGGCTGGAGCCCCTGATCGGGCGTCAGTCCCGCGCAAAAGATGACGAAGTGGAGGCCTGACATGTCTGCGCTCTACGAGGGTGATTTTGGACTGGCCCTGACCAACATTCTCCTCTTGCTGATCCTTTTCGTCGTCGGCGTATCCATCGCCAGGCTGCGCAGCCTGTTTGCCATCGTCATGCTGTCCGGCGTCTATTCCCTTGTCTCGGCGACCTGGTTTGTCGTGCTCGACGCGGTGGATGTCGCGTTCACGGAAGCGGCGGTCGGTGCGGGCATATCGACCGCGTTGCTCCTGGGCGGCATGTTGCTGACAGCCCGCACGGCAAAGGCCGAGAAGCCGTTTTCGCGCATTGCCCCCTTTGTCGTGGTCGTGGTGACCGGCGCTATCCTCGTTTATGCCAGCGTGGACCTGCCGGCCCTTGGCGATCCGCAAAGCCCGGCCAATACAGGCGTCGGCAAGGAATACCTTGAGCGCCACTATGGCGAGATGGGTTTTCCCAATGTGGTCACCTCGATCCTGGCCAGCTATCGCGGCTTCGACACGATGGGAGAGGTTGCCGTGGTGTTTGTCGCGGGCCTCGCCGTGGCGCTGCTGCTGGGTTTTGGCGAGCGTTCGCTTGCAGAATCGATCCGGAAGGGAGAACGCAAATGAACCCCGACCATCACGTCATCCTGCGCATTGTGGCCAAGATACTCATACCTTTCATCACGATTTTCGCCTTCTATGTTCATTTCCATGCCGAGTACTCGACCGGTGGAGGTTTCCAGGGCGGGGTGATCTTCGCTGTGGGCGTGATCCTTTACGCGCTGATATTTGGCGTGTCGTCGGCCATCCGCATGGTGCCGCCGGTGTTCACGCGGTGCCTCGCGGCGGCCGGCGTTCTGATCTATGCCGGCGTAGGCATCTGGGCCCTTGTCTCGGGCGGGAACTACCTGGAGTATCGCGCCCTGTTCGACGTGCCCGAGGGCAGCCACCTGGCCGAACTGACGGGCATTGTCGTGATCGAGCTCGGCGTCCTGTTTGGAGTCGCCGGGTCGATGCTGACCATCTTCTATGCGTTTGCCGGCCGCGTGGCCGAGATTTCCGACGAGGACTGGTAGGATATGCTGGAATTCGTCCTCGCGCGCGGGAATTACTGGCTGATCATCGCCCTCATGATGACGGGCCTGTACATCGTGTTCGCGGCGCAGAACATGATCAAGCGGCTCGTCGGCCTGTCGGTGTTCCAGACATCGGTCTTTCTGTTCTACGTCACGCTCAGCAAGGTTTCCGGCGGCACCGCGCCGATCCTGTTTGGCGAAGACGTTTCAAAGGGCAAGAAGGGCGAGGGCGGCTATGGCGACATGGGCCCGGACGGTGAGGCGTCCGGCATCCTGCAGGGCGACGGGGCGAGCCGTGAGGGTGGGTCCGCAACCGAAGGGGTCGCGGAAACCGTGGACAGTGTGGCCGGGGCGGGCGCAGGCGCCAATGGGGGATTGGAGACCTCCCTGCAGAACGTCTACTCCAATCCCTTGCCCCATGTGCTGATCCTCACGGCCATCGTTGTGGGCGTGGCCACGCTGGCGGTCGGCCTGGCGATCATCGTTCGGATCCGCGAGGCTTACGGCACGATCGAGGCCGACGAGGTGCGCCAAATCGATATCGAAGTGGCGTTGGCGGAAGAGGCCGAAGACCTGGCTGCAGGGGGCGCTGCGTGATCAACGCCATCCTGACAGATTTCGCGCCGGACTGGGCGATCAGCCATGCTGCGCCATTGTTGGTGGTCGTGCCACTGATCGCATCGACCCTCTTGGTGTTTGTCCCCAGCGGGCGTTTGTCGTGGCTGGTGTCGATCGCCTCGACCCTCCTGTCCTTCCTCTTTGCGCTTATCCTCCTGGGGCTGGTCCAGGCGTCGGGGCCTCTGGGCACAGAGCTTGCCCGGGCGGGCATTGACACCAACCTTGAGTCCGTCGGCGTGATTTCCTACGCGCTGGGCGGCTGGGCGCCGCCGGCCGGGATCGAGTTCCGGGTGGATGCACTCAATGCCCTGGTCCTGCTGCTGGTGGCGCTGATCGGTTTTCTGGCCTCGGTCTTCTCCTGGCCAACCGTGAATGCGGAGGTGCGCGGGGAAAAACAGAACCTTTTCTACGCGGCCTATCTCGTCTGTTTCTCCGGGCTGTGCGGCGTGGCCATCACTGGCGATGCGTTCAACCTGTTCGTGTTTCTCGAGATTTCCTCGATCTCCACTTACGTGCTCGTCGCCCTGGGGGCCTCGCGCGACCGGCGCGCCCTGCCGGCGGCGTTCAACTACCTGATCATGGGCACGATCGGGGCGACTTTTTACGTGATCGGCGTGGGCTTCCTCTATGCGGCGACGGGCACGCTGAACATGGATCAACTGGCCGACATGCTGCCGGGCCTGGTCGGCAACCGGACAGTTCAGGCCGGTTTCGCCTTCATCATCATTGGCCTGGGGCTGAAGGCGGCGATGTGGCCGCTGCACCAGTGGCTGCCCAATGCCTATGCCTACGCGCCGAGTTTCGTGACCACTTTCCTGGCGGCGACGGCGACGAAAGTCGCGCTTTATGCGCTTATTCGCTGGCTTTTCACGGTGTTTTCCCCCGATTTCGCTTTCGAGATCGCAAGCTTCGAGTGGATCTTCGCCCCGCTTGCCATTGCGGCCATGGTGGTGTGTTCCTTCCAGGCCGTGTTCCAGACCGATGTGCGCCGGACGCTGGCCTATTCTTCGGTCGCGCAGGTGGGCTACATGCTGCTAGGCGTGTCGCTGGCCACGGTGGCGGGCCTGTCGGCGGGGCTGTTCCACCTGATCAACCACGCGCTCATGAAGGGGGGGCTGTTCATGGCCCTGGCGGCGGTGGTGCTGACCTATCAAGGCACCATGCTGAAGGATTTTGCCGGGCTGGGGCGGTCTGCGCCCTGGACAATGACGGCCTTCACCATTTGCGGGCTCTCGCTGGTCGGCATTCCCCTGACCGCAGGTTTCCAGTCCAAGATTGCCCTGATCACAGCAACGCTGGAAAGCGGCTGGTGGTGGGCGACGGCCCTGATCGTGTTCTCCAGTGTGCTGGCCGTGATTTATATGGGCCGCATCCTGGAGGCGGTGTTCTTCAAGGCGCCGGTCAATCCGCGAAAGGTGCGCAAGGAAGCGCCACTGCTGCTCCTTATGCCCTTGTGGGTGCTGGCGCTCGCCAATCTTTGGATCGGCCTTGATGCCGGCTTCCCGCTTGGCCTCGCAACCAACGCGGCCGAAGCCATGTTCGCCGTGGAGGTCTCACGATGAGCGGGGAAACGCTGATCTGGCTGGCCCTGGGGCTGCCGCTGGCGATCGCCGCTGGGATTGCGCTGTTCGGCAAGCTGCCGGACGTTCGGGAAGGCGTGACCCTGGTGGGCGCGGCGGCATTGTTTTCCGTCGTGGTGATGCTGGTTCTGCGCGTGGCCGGGGGCGATAGGCCCGACCTGGAGCTCTGGGAGGTGATTGACGGACTGACCTTCCACTTCCGTCTTGAGCCGATCGGCGCGCTGTTCGCCATCGTGGCCAGCGGCTTGTGGATCGTGAACTCCTTCTATTCCATCGGCTACATGCGCGGCAATCGCGAGCGCAACCAGACCCGTTTCTACATTTGCTTTGCCATCGCGATCTTTGGCGCCATGGGCGTGGCCATGGCCGGCAACCTCTTTACACTATTCATATTCTATGAGGTGCTGACCCTCTCGACGTATCCACTTGTGGCCCATAAGGGCGATGCGGCCGCCGAGCGGGGCGGGCGTATCTACCTTCTGACCCTCCTTGGCACGTCGATCGGGCTGTTGCTGCCGGCGATCCTGGGCACTTATGTCGTGGCCGGCGGAAGCCTCGATTTCGTGGAGGGCGGCCTGCTGGCGGGCCAGGCTGGGGCAACGCCGCTGGTGACCAGTGTGCTGCTCATTCTATTCGCGTTCGGGATCGGCAAGGCTGCGCTGATGCCGTTCCACATCTGGCTGCCCAATGCCATGGTCGCGCCCACCCCGGTCTCGGCCCTCCTGCATGCCGTCGCGGTGGTGAAGGCGGGTGTGTTCACCGTCCTGAAGGTGGGCACCTATATCTTTGGAGAAGAGTTGCTCAGCGCCACGCCCTCGCGCGATTTCATCCTGGCCGTCGCCTGCTTCACGATCATCGCCGCCTCGCTGATCGCCATGACAAAGGACAATCTCAAGGCGCGGCTGGCCTATTCGACGGTGGCCCAGCTGTCCTACTGCACGGTCGGCGTGATGCTGGCGACAAGTCCGGGCTTCCAGGGCGCCGCGCTGCAGATCGCCGCCCATGCGTCCGGAAAGATCACGCTGTTCATGTGCGCCGGTGCCATTTACGTCGCCACCGGGCTCAGCAACATATCCGACATGCGCGGGCTGGGCCGGCGGATGCCGCTGGTGTTCTGCGCGTTCTTTGTCGGCGCCCTGTCGATTGTCGGCATTCCGCCGCTGGCTGGCGACTGGATGAAGTTTGAATTGCTGAAGGGCGCGATCGAGTCCGGTGACAGTTACGTACCCTATGTCCTGACGGTGTCGGCCCTGCTGAACGTGGCTTACCTGCTGCCGATCCCCATCCTCGCCCTGATGCCGCCACCGGGAACGCCAGAGCCGGCCCCGTTCAAGCGGGTTGGCGGCGCGCCCCTTTTCACCGTGGCCGCCCCGCTCGTGACCGCATCGCTTTGCCTGGCGCTGTTCTTCTTCATGGGTCCGCTGAAGGAATTTCTCGAGCCCGCCCTGTCACCGGCATCCATCGCCGCGGCGGCACAAGCCTATGGAGGCGCGCCATGAGCGACCTGCCAACGCCCGTGCGTGACGAGACGGGACGTTTCGTCAAAAGCGAGACGTCCCATCCAGCGCTTTCACAGGACGACATGCACCCTGTTTCCCGGATACTTTTTGGCTGGCTGTCGACGCCGAGAGCGCCCCTGATCGCGTTCTGGGCGGCGGTGGTGCTGGCTGTCGTGCTTGTTCTGCTCGACTCCGTCCTCCCCGGTGAAGCCGCATTCCCGTTTGCCCGTTTCAATGGGTTCTTTGCGGTTTTCGGTTTTCTGGCGCTGGTCGTGGCTGTTGTGATCTGCTGGCCGCTTTCGGGACTGGTTCGCCGACAGGTGGATTATTATGGCGAGGGCGACGACACGCCCCTCCAGCTTGACCGGGAGCGTGAAGAATGAGCGCGTTCCTGACCTCGCTCAATCCTGGCTTGTTCCTGCTGCTGGCGGCCCTGGCGGGCTTTGCGATACCGGTCTGGCGGGTGCGTCAGGCGCTGATGGTCGCAGCGCCGGTGATTGGCCTTATCCTTTTGCTGAACGCCCCGCACGGGGTGGATTTGCAGGCGATCCGGGCGATTGGCCTGGATCTGGTGGTTTACCGGGTGGACACGACGAGTTTCGTGTTCGGGCTGGCCTTCCTGATCGCTGCGCTTCTGAATGCGATCTATGCGCTGCATCGCGATGACAGGCTGCAGGATGGCATGTCCCTGGCCTTGGCCGGGTCGGCTGTGACGGCGGTGTTCGCCGGCGATCTGATGACCATGTTCATTTTCTGGGAGCTGACCGCTGTTGCAGCGGTGTTCCTGATCCTCAGAGCGGGCACGCGCACGGCTTACTACGCCTCGATGCGTTTTCTTGCTCTCCAGGTCCTGTCAGGGGTGCTGTTCCTCGATGCGATTGCCTATGCGTACAAATACACCGGCAGTCTGCAGCTTGAGGCGTTTGAAAGCCTCAGCGACTATGGTGCCATCTACCTGTTCGGTGCGATCGCGATCAAGGCGGCGTTTCCGCTCGTCCACAACTGGCTGCAGGACAGTTACACCAAGGCCACGCCGACCGGCAGCGTGGTCTGCTCCGGCTTTCTGACATCGCTGGCTGTCTATGGCGCCGCGCGCCTGTTTCCCGGGCTGGACATACTGGTCCTGATCGGGGCGGTGATGGCGGTGTTCCCGGTCTTCCTGGCCATGCTTTCAAATGATTTGAGGGCGATCCTGGCCTATGGCCTGAACTCGCAGATCGGCATGATTGTCTGCGCCATCGGCCTGGCGGACCTGGACACCGAGCAGGGCAAGCTGGCCATGAACGCGGCCCTGGCCCATGCCTTCACGCTGACGGTGTTTGTGCCCTTGCTGTTCATGGTTGTCGGCGCTGTGATGGTTCGCACGGGCACGTCCCGGACCCATGAAGTCGGCGGCCTTTGCAAGACCATGCCATTCACCACGATCGCCGGCCTCGTCGGCGCGGCGTCTTTTGGCGCGCTTCCCTTGTTCTCAGGCTTCGTGTCCATACCCATGATCCTGCAGGCCGTGGCGCAAGACCAGCACATGTTTGTCTGGATTGCCCTGCTGTTTGCCCTGGTCGGTTCGGTCGGCCACACATCGATCAGGCTCCCTTACGCAATGTTCTTTGCGCCTGACCGCGCCAACCGTGTCGAGGAAGCCCCCTTCAACATGCAGCTTGCCATGGGCCTTGCGGCGGCCCTTTGCATCCTGGTCGGCGTGCCGAGCTTCTTTGGCCTTGGCCATGGGTGGCTTTACAGCCTGCTCCCCTACCCGTCCGAAGCCATGAAGTTCTCGCCCTATTCGGCCGGGACCGTGCTGGCGCACATGCAGGTCTTCGTGTTTGCGGCGCTGGCTTTCATCGTGATGAAGCGGTTTGGCCTGATGCCGCTGGACAAGCCGTCGACGGTCCTGGACACCGACTGGATCTATCGCAGGCTGGGATATGGCCTGTTCACCTGGGCCGGCGCGGTGTGGGGCAAGGCTGGCCCGGCCCTGAGCGGTGTGGCTGGCGGCCTTGCCGGGCGCGCCTATGAGCGGATTGAAGCGGCCTTCAGCCCGCGGGGCCGGCTGTCCCAGGGGCCCATGAGTGGTGGAATGGCGATCTGGACGGCGGCCTTGCTGGGCATGGCCATGCTGCTATCGTTCATCACCGTTCGATAGGCTGCCGCGGCTACCCGCTGGCATTGCACACACCTCCCGCTGCTATCGATCCGGCCCCAACTGCAGTTGCCCCGTTTACATCTGACGGAAAAATATAATAGGCGGTCTGAGTATAGGCTGGAGGTAAAGCAAAATGACAAAAGAAAATGATGGTGCCATCGGCAAAGAGCTTATGATCAATCTTACTACAGAGATTGTATCTGCTTATGTCGGCAACAATCCTGTGCAAAGCACGGAGATTTCCTCTCTGATTCGCAATGTGCACGAGACCCTCGAAACTCTGACTGCCGAAAAGGTGGCGGCCGAGGAACAGAAGCCAGCTGTGCCTGTGCGTAAATCGATTACGGATGAGTACCTGATCTGTCTTGAAGACGGCAAAAAGTTCAAGAGCCTGAAGCGCCACCTGCGATCAAAGTATGACATGTCGCCCGAAGAGTATCGCGAAAAGTGGAACCTTCCCTACGATTACCCGATGGTCGCGCCGTCCTATGCGCGCCAGCGTTCCAAGCTGGCCAAGGATATGGGGCTCGGTCAGGGTAAAAGTAAATAACAGGTAAACGTCGCGCCGGCTGGCTTTCGAAAACACTAAAAAATTTATGAATAAACCTAGTGTTTTGAGCTTGATCTTGGAATCCAAATCGATTCAAAAATAGACAACGAATCAGTCGGGGTGGCTGTGATGATGTTTACAAGAAACGAGCCGGTCACACCGGCTCAGAAAACCCTCCTTGAAACCTGGCTCAGGCTGTGCGGTCTGAATGACGGCCGGGGCGTTCGGCGCTCCAGCCTTGATGCGGGCAGTTTGCGGCGGTTTCTCTCGCGTCTTGTCCTGCTGGAGGTCAATGGCGAGGCGTCGCCTCAGCTGCGCCTGACGGGCTCCAGGCGATGCGCCGAGCTGGGCTTTGATCCCAAGGGGCAAACGCTGGAGAGCCTGCCGGCTGATGTGGCAGATATTCTGTCGCTGGGGATCGCGGCGGCGATGCAGCACAACACGGCGCAGTATGGCCTGGTGCACCTGGACCCAGCCAGCGCGCCCAACGCCTATATGAGATTGCCGCTGCTGGGGAAGACAGGCCGGGTCGAATTCATTCTTTGCCACGACGAGCCCATTCAGGGTGACAAAGCCGAATTTCCCCGGGATATTCATCTCTCTATCCACGCTTGGGAAACGCCAATCGCCGCATAAATATTGACGAATCTTCCTTTATTAGGAAAATTATCCTACACTCTCTCCGCTAGGTTAGTCTGATGGCTGATTGGTGTGGGAGTTTATGAGTGGACAAGCAACAGATCATCATAGACGAGGACAATGCGCGCCTTGCCGTCAGCCTCGTGGCGTTCGCCCTTGGCCAGCGTGCAGAGGACATACTGGCCGAGGGCCGGGGCCGCCCCGCTGTGTCCTTCGCAAGGCATGTGGCGATGTATCTATGCCATACAGCCATGGGCATGAGCCTGTCGCGGGTCGGCCGGGCTTTTGAAAAAGACAGATCCACTGTGGCCCATGGGTGCCACCAGGTGGAGAACAGGCGCGACGATCCCGACTTTGATTCCTGGATCGAGCAGTTGGAGGACGGCCTGCAAAGCGTTTCGGGCCTCCATTCCAGCAATGCCGCATGATGCAGCCGGTCAATGAGAAACTGCTGCGCGCGCTCCATCGCGGCGGTCAGGCCTGCTGGCGCGACGGGATGTGGTGTGTGCGCCGCGCGCAGGACAGGAGGGGGCGGGTGATTGGCGAACTGACACCGGCACAGGCAAACTCTATGCTGGCAACGGGCGACTTGCGTGAGGCGCAGCAGGGTGTGTTGGTGTGGAATGGCGCGGCGCCCTCTGTGGCCGGGCGATCGCGCGCGCCGTCCATTGCTGAAACACGGCGCCCATCCAGAACCGGCCTCGAAATCGTGCTTGAAACATTCGACAATCCACAGACCCGGGCGAACATGCGCGCTGCGGCAAGCCGTCTGGCGGGGGATGCGGAACGCGCGGCCGCAGGCCAGCGAGTGACCCAGAACTGGGACACGAGCCTGCACGTGGACGGCGCCGGCCAGGGCGGTCAGAGGGAAGGGCGCTTGTATGCCTCCGTGCGCGCCAGTCGCAGGCTCGCGGCCATCAGAGGCCGGCTGACAGATGCGGAGTGGACCGCGCTGATGCGGCTTGTGGTTGAGCAACGCACCCTTGCAGCCCTTGCGCGTGAGCAAAGTCTCAGCCGGAATGAAACCGCCTCACGGCTGGCGCAGATGCTGGTCCGGCTCGCCGAGGCCTATCGCCTCTCCACGCGGTCAGATGGGTGAACGCCTTATCCTAGGGCGGCCGCGGCATCGACCTTGATTCGCGACAGCATGGACGCCAGGCCGTTTGAGCGCTGGGCCGTCAGCGTGTCGCTGACGCCGATGTCCCTGAACAGGGCCTTGGCGTCATAAGCGGCAATCTCGTCCGGGGTCTGGCCCGAGTAAAGCCGTGTCAAAATGGCAATCAGCCCGGAGACCAGGACTGCATCGGACTCAGCGCGGATGGTCATCCGCCCGTCTTTTTCAAGTTTCGTGACCAGCCAGACCTGGGACGCACAGCCCCTGACACGCGAGTTTTCGTTGCGCTCTTCCGGTTGCAGGTCCGGGTTCGACTTGCCGAGGTCGATGATGTGTTCGTAGCGCGCTTCCCAATCATCGAGGAAGGCGAATTCGTCCCTGAGTTCTTGCGCTGCGTCTTCGATCACCATGCCTTAGATGTGGTACGGGGGCTTCAAAATGGAAACCCCCGTTTGTTGTCGCACCTCAGTTTTCTGTGACTATGTTGACTTACTGGACAACGTCGCCAATGCAATCACCCACATCGGTCAGGGCATGCTCGCCGATGCAGAATGGCACTTCGTATTGTTTGTGGGCGGCGGCAACGCATTGCTGCAGGTTCAGCTGGGCCATGTTGATGCAGTTGCGCGTGGAGGTTTCGCGCATGGCCGTGCGGATTTCCTGGGCAGGGGCCGCATCCGTGCCGAGAACCCGGTAGGCGGCCAGGGTCGCAATCCTGTCGGCCACAGGCTCCTTCCCGGCGCGGATGCGCGCAGAGCGTCCCGTATAGCCAACATTTACAGTAGGGAACCGCACGGCACTGGCCGCACTGTTCACATTTTCCCAGAGAGACGGCGCGCCGGACTGGCCGGCCTGCACCAGGACGCCATTGATTTCGTTTGAGGAAAACGCCGTGCGCAGGTTTGCGCGGACGGGCCGGCCGGCCTGGGCGCTGGACTGAACTCGCGCAATCACCGCGTCAGTGTTGCCGATGGTGGCCTTGGCCCAGCCAGCGGCCTGCAGCGAGTAGGCCTGCTCCTTCACATAGGCGCCGGCCCCGCGCAGGCGGCGTGCATCCGCGTTCACGGAATTCAGGGAGGACAACACGGCCGAGTTGCCGCCTTCGAGAGTGCGAGCATAGCGCACATCGTTTCGCAGGCCGACCAGCAGGCTGTCGCGTCCGTAGAAACCTTCAATGTCGCGGACGGCGGCGCGGAATTCCGGGTCCTGTGAGGCGACCAGTGCGGAGTAAGCAATGAAGCCGTTGGAAAGCTGTTGCGAGTTGTGGCCGCCGAGTTCCGTCAGGGTTGTTTCGATGTCATCGGCGGAGCTCAAGGGGGTTTGGCGCACGTCCGTGACGTCGGACTGGAAAGTCGCGTATACGGCTGCACTCTCTCCGATCGCGTCCTGCTCGCCAGACTGTGCCGAAGCGAGAAGCGGCGCGCTGGCTCCTCCGATCAGGCAGAAGGAAATTGCGGCAGCAATTCGCTTTCCAAGTTTCATCGAACTCCCCCTTTCTCTCGAGAACAGCATATCGACCTTCCTTATTCCACACCTGACGGGTACGGTCCGCACAAAATTTGCAGCAGGGACACCAAAAGCGATTACAATGCAGACATGTGATCCAAACCGTTTGAGTCGAGTTAACAAATCACCTTGATTTCTTTTTCTCCCTCTTCCGTGCCCCGGCACTTGTGGCTCATTCTGAGCGCGATCGCAGCCCTGGTCGGCGTTGCGACGGGCGCCCCTCTGACCTTCCTGATCGGGGCAACCGGCCTGCTCTGGCTGCCGGTCCTGGCCGCTTACCTGCCTGGCACCTGGGCGAAAGAGTCAGAGAATTTTCAGGTGGTTGGCTGGACGCTGATCGCCGTGGTGGCCCTGGCCCTGAGTGGTGGCGTGCGGTCGCCGCTGACCATCCTGTTCGCCCTCGGGCCTCTCACAGGCCTCGCCCTTGCGCGCCGCAAGATCGCGATTGAGGCGGGTGTTTTTTCCGCGGTCGCTTTTTTTGCCTTCTGGGCTTTGAATTTCTGGTTCCGGCCCCCGCCGGTGCCGGAGACCTATCTCGGATTCACGACCGCGCTCACCCTTGCGGCAATCATCTATGCCGGCATTCTCGCAGCCGCTTCGATCGTGAACCTGCGCCGACGCATTGCTGGTGAGCTTTCAGCGGAAAGAACGGTCCGCGAAACCGGTGCCAGCCTTGAGTTGCGGGGCGGTGTGCATCTGCCGGCGGATGTGGCCTATGCCGTCGTTTCGGTGACGCCCCACGGGCGCATCCGTGCGATTGAAGGGGACCGCAGTCTCACCGGCCCGTTGCGTGTCGGCCGGGACGCACAGAAAGTGCTGAGTTCGCTGCACCCAGCGCTTGGGGAGGCCGTGCGCCTGGGCGATGGGGAAATGGCGCTTGAATTGGACGACATCGGCCCGGTCCTTGTCCGTCACAGGCAATTGGAATCGGGGCCGGTGATTGTCATCGAGCGGCCCGGCGACAACGCCGATGGCATCAGCGCGGCCCTTCAGGAGCGCACGGCTTTCTTTGCGTCCCTCGGCCATGACCTGAAAACGCCACTGAATGCGATTATCGGTTTTGCCGACATGATGCGTTCCGAGATCCGGGGCGAACTGCCCGAAGCCTATCGCGAATACAGCGAAATCATCCATGAAAGTGGCAATGACATGTTGCTGATGGTTGATGACATGCTCGACCTGGCCAAGGCGGATTCCCGCAAGCTGCGTCTGGACTTCGAGCCGGTCGACCTCGGCGCCAGCGCCGTCAGCGTGTGCAGGCAGATGGCCGCGCAGGCCGATCGCGCCGGGGTCAGGCTGGAACTGGACGTCGAAGATGAGGTCTGGGCCCATGCCGACGCCAGGGCCGTGCGCCAGATCTGGCAGAACCTTGTGTCCAATGCGATCAAATACTCCGCGGCCGGCGGCAAGGTGATCATGTCTGCCGGGGAAACCGGTGGCGGCGTGGCGCTGTCGGTGGAGGATTTCGGCGCCGGCATGGACCAGGCCGATCTCGATCGTGTTGCGGCGCCCTTCAGCCAGGGCCGCAATGCCCGCGGCCGGGTGGGCACGGGGCTGGGGCTCGCCGTGGTGAAGACGTTCGCAGATCTCCAGAATGGCCGCGTCAGGATCGATACGGCCGCCGGTGTCGGCACCCGGGTGGAAGTCTGGTTGCCGCCGGCCGACATGTCCGGCCTGGGCGATATGGAGAAAGCAGCTCAGTAATGGAGGCAAGACTGCCAACCGGGCTCTGGGTCGACGCGCTCCTGCGGCGCGCCCAACTGGAGGGGGCCGGCGCGTTCATCGTGCACAGGGGCGATGGCGAGCGCGGCGACGTCATCGTGAAAGTGGCGACGCTGGATGGCCTGGCGCGGGCATTCGTGCCCAGCATGGATTTCGAGACCGGCGCACGTGTCTTCGTGGACCTCGCCAGCCGCGGGGTCGGAGATACGGAACGGGAGGTCGATGACTACGTGGCGCGGGCCAGGGCGCGCGACAGCGACCTCTGGGTGGTCGAAATCGAAGATCGCAAGGGGCGCCACTTCCTCACCGAGCCCGTCGAAGCCCGCAGATAACAGTGTTGTAATCTATCATTAACCGAGCCGCGACAATGTTGCCACTGCAATCCATCGGGGCGACGGGAACATGCTGTTTTTGTTCAATCATCGAGTGATTGATGTGGACCTGCCGGAACTGCGCCTGGCGCGCAGATGGCGCACGCTTGGCTGCGGTGATCCGATCGGGCTGCGCGCGCGCGATGCGGTGGACTTCGCCCGCTCCATCGTTGACGAGGCGGAGCGCGACAACATCCCCCTCGATGACGAGACCATACTGGACATCGCCTGTCTGATCATATCGAAGACCGGTGCCAACGCGATCCAGTTCGTTCCCCATGTGACAGGGCCCAGCGAACCGAGGCTGTCCAGTGTCCAGCCCGAAGCACTGCAGGCGTTCAGGGCCAGTGCGGCAGACGGTGAGGCCCGGCGTTTTGCCGACGCATGGTCCTGGTCAGCGGCCTGACCGTTCGACAAACACGTCCGTCAGCCGCCTGAAACCCGGCTGGTC
>CAZVES010000038.1:15765-18766 GCA_964625835.1 uncultured Hyphomonadaceae bacterium | reverse complement strand
TCTGACAACATCACCATCGGCTACAACACCTCCGAAGTGGTCATGGCGCGGCTGGTGCAGACCACCAATGCCAAGGATCGGATCTACGCCCAGTCGGTGAGCTTCTTCGGCACGAACGAGATCGTCCTCACCGCGCTGACCGCAAGTTTCACCGGCCTGCACGGCCTGCATGAGAGCACCCAGACGCTCGAGGCCATGAAGCGCGGCGTGGACCAGTCCCTTGAAGTGCTCGCCGAGATTGGCAGCGAGGTTCAGGAAGCCGCGACCCGGGCCGGCTATGGCCCCACCGTCTCTGCAGCCTCGGTGAAGGTTCTGGTCGACAGCGTCGTGGCCTACCAGGAGCGCAGCCAGGCCATCATCGCCGAGATGCGCACCCTCGCCACCAGGAACAGCGAGGAAATCCGCGAGGCTGTTGAAGACGGCAAGCGCCGGATGACCGCGCTGGTTGAGCAGGGCGTGGCCGCAGCGCTGCTTCCGAAGCAATAGGCGCGACTGGCGGTGGCTGAAGTCAGCGAGGCGATCTCCCGGAAACCACAGACCCTCGACGAGGTGCTGGTGGCGATGGACGTGGTCGACACGCTGCGCCACCGCGACCAAATCTTCCTGCGAGAGATCGACAAGGTCGGCCGCGAGGATGACCTCGTTGAGCGGCTGAAGGAAATTTACGCGGCCCAGGGCATGGATGTGCCCGAGGACACGATCCGCGAGGGCGTGCGCGCCATGGCGGAAAAGCGCTTCGAGCACACCCCGGCCAAGCCGGGCTTCTTCCGCCGCCTTGCCATCATCTACATCACACGCGAGCGCTGGTGGAAGCCTGTGACCGGTGCCTTTGCGGCGCTGGCCGTGGTCGGCGGGACCTATCAGGTCGGCGTGGCGATGCCCCGGGCGGCCGCAGAGCGCGCCATCGTCGTCGATCTGACTCAGACGCTTCCCGCCGAGCTCGAGGCGGCCCACGCCGCCGTGCTGGAGGTCGCCGCGAGCGATACCGGCGAGGCACGGGCCCGCGCCCTCCTGCTGGCCGGCCAGAACGCCATCGAGGATGAAGACCGCGACGCCGCCCGCGCCGCCGTGGCTGACCTCACCGCCCTGCGCCGAGAAATCGCTGCGGAATACCGCGTGCGCGTGGTCAGCGACCCCGATGACCTGTCCGGCTTCTGGCGCGAGCATGACGACATCCCCGGCGGCCAGAGCTTCTATCTCGTCGTCGAGGCCGTTGATCCCCTCGGCAATGTGGTCGAGGTGACCGTCACCGATGAGGAAACGGGAGAGACCGGGCGCGTCAGCCGTTGGGGCCAGCGGGTCTCGCGCACCGTCTTTGAAGGCGTGGCCGCAGACAAGCGCGACGATGCCATCATACAGGACGCTGTGATCGGCATGAAACGCCCAGGCGCCCTGGAGCCCACCTTCAGTGTCTCCACTCCCGGCGGCGCCGTGACGGCGTGGTAGGGAGGCGGTACGTGGCGAGATACATAGATGGACGTTCAACCCTTCGCCGCTTTGACAGCCTGATCGCTGACACCCGCACCGAGCTGGGCGAAGCGATCGAGGCCGCCGAGGAGCTGTCGCGCGACATCGCAGAGGTGCGCCGGCGCCAGGCTGCGGCGTATCGCGAACTCGCCTCCATCCAGATCAGCGAAGCCGATACACCGGCCGAAATCGCCAACCTGGAGCGCCTGGACAGTGATGTCACTGAACTGATTGAGGCCCACGAAGCCTATCTTGAGACACTGGTCGCCGATCTTGACGCGGCCAGCGCGAAAGTCGCCGAACTGGAAACCCAGCGCCGGGAGGCCGCGACCGATCTCGACGCTGCCATCGAGACCTATGAGGCCAGGGTCGATGAGGTCGAAGCGGCCCTTGAGGAAGATGAGGCCTACCTCGCCATGGTCTCTGCCGCCGCCGAGGCTGAGGCGGTGACCGAGAAAGCTCGCGCCAAATTGGAACTGGCGCGCGCGGATATGGACGAAAAGGGCGAGGTGTTCCGCGCCGATCCCCTATTCATGTACCTCTGGGGACGGCGCTACCGGACTGTGGACTACAAGGCCGGCAATGTCTTCCGCTTCCTCGACGGCCTGGTTGCGCGACTTTGCAATTACAACAAGTCCTACAGGAATTTCGAACGCCTGGTCGAACTTCCCGAATGGCTAGAGGAGCACGTGGCCCGGATGCAGGCCCGCCATTCCGAGGCCGAAACAGCCCTCGAAGAGGCCGAAGCCGCCGCCCTGGAAGAGGCCGGCGCCGAGGCCCTTGCCAGCGATGTGGACGCCGCCCGCGAGCGGCTGCAACAGCTCGACAGCGACATCGCCGAAGCCGAGGCCCGCCACCTTGAGATCTCCGAGCGCAGCGATGCAGCCGGGCGTGGCGAGGCCGGCCCCGCCTATGAAGCACGCCAGCGGCTGGCCAATGCCATGAAACAACGCGCCATTCCGGACCTGCGCGTGCTTGCGGTCCAGACCGTGTCCAGCGCTGACGATGCCATCGTCGACACGCTGGTGGGCCTGCGCAAGGACGAGATGGCCATGGAGCTTCGCCTGGACCAGGATAAGGGCCTGCCGGCCCGCCGACGCGCCGACCTTGCGCGACTGGAAGCTTTCCGCCGCGCCTTCAAGGCTGCGCGGTTGGATTCAGGATATGCCGGTTTCAAGGCCGCCAGTGTCGATGATGTGCTGGCCCGGCTGGTGTCCGGCCGCCTTGAGGCTCACGATGCGGTGCGCCACCTGCAGCGCGGCATGCGCCGGACCAGCCCACGCACCGATCCGCGCTTTGGCGGACGCCGACGGGCCAGGACCATGGGCCTGCCCGATGTGGCTGTCGGCATCGGCATGGAGATTATGAAGGAAATAGGACGCTCTGCCGGTCGCTCGGGCGGTTTCGATCTCGGCGGCATGGGCGGTGGCTTTCCCGGGGGAATGCCGCGCGGACGACGAACCCGGAAAACCTTTCCCAAATCCATTGGCGGGCGGGGCCGGCGCGGCAAGTTCAAGACCGGCGGTGGTTTCTA
>CAZVES010000038.1:0-15665 GCA_964625835.1 uncultured Hyphomonadaceae bacterium | reverse complement strand
AGTTCAATGCACTTTTCCCCGCGGGCTGCATTTCGTTTCACCCCTGTTGCATTCCTCCGCTAGACTGGCGCGGTGCCAATCAGAGGAGTGAAGGCGATGGAATGGTTCAATGAGCTTTTTGACTTGGCGACCGTGGCGGGCGGAGCCGGCCTGATCGGCGGGGCGGCGGGCACTGGCATTGCCGTGATGTTTTCCGGGGTGATCATGAAATTTCTCGCCCGTGTGATTTCCACCGCCGTGATGACCGGCGTGGGATACCTGGCGCTTCTGAATTGGTTGGGGTTCGAGATCATCCCGCCGGAGGACATCAAGATTCCTTCCATTCCCGGCCTCGAACGCCCCGGCGACACGGGTGAAGCCCAGCCTGAAAGCGCGATCGATTTCGGCGGCATCTTTGCGCCCACCATGCTACCAGACGGCTCGATGACCGTGCCGGGTGTCGAGGGCACGCTGGATGGCGACGATGTGATCGTCGAGGCTGATGCGGCTGACGAGATCGAGAACAAACAGCGCGCCTATGTGGTGCGCAGCCCGTTTCGTCGCGGCCCGGCGCGGTGAGACCAGCCGCCCTGGAGGACATCTGGCGCAATCAGTCGCTGAATCTGACCAGCAGCCAGGCATACTGCTTGGCCAGGGCATCGCGTTGGTCTTCGGCGTAAAAGCCGCACGAATGGCCAGCATCCGCGTCGGCATGGATGACCACACGGTCGCCAAAACCCCGCTCGGCCAGAACACCGGCAAGGCGCGCTGACATCCAGTGCGGCACGCGGGAATCCTGGAAGCCGACACACAGGAAAAGCCCTGGCACATCGACTGCGGTGCGCGCCAGTTCGACACTGTCTGAGGCGGCCATCAAGGCGGCATCTTCAGGCCGGCGCGGGTCGCCGAATTCATCGATCTGGGTTGCACCATTGGGCCCGTCCAGGCTGCGCAGGGGATTGACCACGCCAAACTCGACAATGGCTGCGCCGAACAGGTCAGGTCTTTTCAGGGCGACGGGGCCGGCAATGAGGCCGCCCGCACTTCCTCCAAGGGCTGCTATGCGCCCGGGTTCGGCAAGCCCGTCTCTCACAAGTTGCTCTGCGCAGGCGATCATGTCCTGGTGGGCGCGCCCCTTGTCAGGGCCTGAGCCACCGGCATGCCAGGACGGGCCGTAATAGCCCGAGCCGCGCACATGGCACTCGGCATGCAGGCCACCGAGGCTCGCCCAGGCCAGTGCGGCGGGGTCCCAGCCGGCCATGGTGGTTTCGCCATAGCTGCCATAGACATGGATGATGGCCGGGGCGGGCCCCTCCTGCCTGATTGATGAGACCAGGGCCATCGGCACGCGGGTGCCATCGCGCGAGACCGCATGGCTCCTGCGCGTGTGGAACCCTTCCAGCGCGGCGTCCCCTGCTCGCGGGGTGAGGCCGGGAATGTCCACGGGATAGGCGGGGCCCTCCCGGTCAAGGCGCATGAGACGCCATGGCCTGTCCGAGGCCGACATGTCGAAGGTGATGGAGCCCGGACTGCCTTCGACTTCGAAAACCGAATCGAAATCGATTTCTCCGGTGAACGGCAGCGCCACCGGCTCAAGGCGTGGTGAGCGCCCCTTGAGCCTATACAGGCGGTGTGTGTCACCCCTTCGTGCCGCGACATAGGCTGTTTCACCAAGCGATGTGGTGAAGAGGTAAGTCAGGTCGTCCTGGCCGGTGGCGATCCGGCGCAGCGGGCCGCCTTCAAGGGGCTGGGCGAAGATGGCCGACGTGCCAAGGGCGTCGGTGGCGGTGAATACGAACTGGCCGTTCCAGACCTCCGCATCGGTGAGCAGGAGCTTTTCGCCCACTTCACGCCATTCCGGCTGGCCTGAGCGCACCGCGGCAAGGTCTGCCACATAGGCGTCTATGAAGTTGCCGCGCCACAGGTAACCCATGGCGACGCGACTTTCAGCGGGAATCCACAGTCCGAACCAGTCGCCGAAATCGGCCTTCACGCCTCGCGCCGTCGGTCCGAAGACCGCAGGTCCCTCCCGCCCGGTGGTGAGGTCGAACAGTGTCCATGCGGCCCCGTGGGACGGGTCGCCCTCGACCAGGTCTGTAGTGGCCGTCTTGCGGAAAAGCCCGGTGGTTTCGTCCAGCCAGTTGAAGCCCATATCGCCGCCGACCACGACCGGGCCGGCCTGGTGTGGCAGCACCTCACCGGTGGCCAGGTCGATGAACTGGACGATGGCGATCTCCGTGCCGCCATCGGCCACCGTTACGGCGAGTGCGGTTCCGTCTGGCGAAATCGCGAACCCCTCCAGCGAGGGTGTAGCGAACGGAGTGTGCTCTGACGGATCATAAAGGGGCTCGCCCCGGCTCGCGAGGAACAGGCGCCCATAGCTGAGATAGATGGCGTCTTCTTCGGTGATGGCGGCATAGGCATAGCCGGGCCCCATCTCGAAAAAGCGCTCGACCTGTTGGCGGGCTGGCCAGAACCCGCCCATTCCCCGCAATGGTCCGTCCTGGGCGCGCGTCAGGCGCAGCATCTGTTTGTTCAGATGCTTGCGGTATTCCGGTTTCAGCATCCACTCCTGGGGGTCACCTGATATGTCCGCCCCGTCAGGCGCCGTGAAGGACACTGCGGGCAGTTGCTTGCCACTGGGCAGGCCCTGGGCACCGGCCTGATGCGCTGGCGCAGCAAGCATCAGGAGAACAAGCAAAACAATGGCAGAGCGAAGCGTCATCAGTGGAGTGTTTCCGGCGGTCTGGGACAAGTCAATCGCGTGTTGAAGTCCGGTAGTCTAGGAAAGAACGGTTGCCGAACCGTTTGTCACTTCGACATGCTGGGCGCGCTCGCCAAAGGCCTCGAAGAGAAACGCTTCGGTGCCCGTCAGCCAAGCCTGGCCAGGAAGCTGGCAAATTTCATCATAGAGCGCCGCGCGCCGGTCCGTATCAAGGTGAGCGGCGGCCTCGTCGAGCAGCAGAAACGGCGTCGGCCCCTCCCCGCGACCGGCGAGGGCCTGTGCGGAAGCGAGGATGAGTCCGATCAGGAGAGCCTTCTGCTGACCCGTCGAGGCATCCTTTGCGGGCATCGCAGTGGGGCGGTGAATGACGCCGAGATCGGCCCTGTGGGGGCCTTTCAGGGTTCGCCCGGCCTTGCGGTCGGCGTGGCGCATGCCAGCCCAGGTCTCAGCCAACCTCTCCTCGATTTCGCCAGGGCCTGCTCCGCCAAGGGCCATGGTCTCACACTCACCGTCCAGGCTCAGGTCTGCCTTGGGAAAGGCGCCTTCAGGGCGGGCATTGACCGAGGATTGCAGACGTTCCAGGACAATCGCCCGCCCGACTGCCATTTCAGCGCCGGCCTCGGCCATGCGAGCTTCTATGGCATCGGCCCAGGCCGGGTCGACATGGGGGCGCTCGAGCAGCGCGTTTCGTTCGCGCATGGCCTTTTCATAGCGCGCGGCCGCCGGTCCGTGGGCCGGGATATGCGCCATCACCTGGCGATCGAAAAAGCGGCGGCGATCGCTGGCCGAGCCGCGGAAGACACTGTCCATGGCTGGGGTGAGCCAGACAATGCGCATCAGGTCTGCCAGGTCGCTGGCGCTGGCGTTTTCCCCGTCGATGCGCACGAGGCGCTTGTTGCCGTTGCCGGACGTGTCCAGACCCACGCCGATTTTGCGGTCTTCAAGGTCCCCACTCACCGTCCAGCCACCGGAGGCACCCTGGCGTGTCAGTTCGCCAAGTGCCGCCGAGCGCAGGCCACGACCGGGGCCAAGCTGGCTGATGGCTTCAAGGAGATTGGTCTTGCCCGCGCCATTGGGACCAAAAAGACACACATGACGCCCATCCAGCTTCAGATCGAGGCTGGAATAGTTGCGGAAATCTGTCAGACGCAGGCGAGTAAGGGCGGTCATGTCGATTTGTAGAGATCTCCTCGACAGGGCGAGTTGAATTTGATTGGCTTAATGTAGAGTGGGGAGTTGAGATGAAAGAATTTGGCTTCAGGGCCAATACCGATCCAGTGGAGTTTGTGCTGGGCAACAGCTGGATCGAACCGGCCGATGTTCAACGAGACTACCAGTGGAGCGAACGGGAAGTCAGTGAGATCTGGGAGGACCTGAGGCATTTTGCGCTGGGCTCCGAGGCGGGACCTGATGAGATCTATTTCCTCGGAATGATCATCGTGCATGGCGGTGATGCGCGCTATTCCATCTATGACGGGCTTCAGCGGATCACGACGCTGACCATCCTGATCTGCCTGTTGCGGGACCTGATCGGGGACGAGGCCCTGCGCCGCCGGCTTGATAGTTGTGTCCTCGATCCGCGGAGCCATCCGCGCCTGAAACTGCTCGGAAACCAGTATCTTGCAGAAGCGATCCAGCCGCGAGGCCAGTCGACCCGCCTGCGCGGTGGACGCCTGGCAGGCCAGGCCGAGACCCTGCGCCGGGCCCAGGGACTGCTGCGTGATGAAGTGCGTGCGCTCTCCGTTGCCCAACGCGAAGTGGTGGCAAGGACCCTGCTGGAGCGGGTGGTGATGCTGCGCCTCATGGTGGACTCCCGGACCATGGCCAACCGCGTGTTCCAGACCATCAACATGCGCGGGCTGAAGCTGGAAGATGCTGACCTGATCAAGTCTCGCCTTTCGGAATTTCCGGGCAGTCCAGATGAAATCGAAGGCCTGGTCGACCAGTGGCGTGCCATTCGCCAGGCCCTCACCAGCAAGAGCCAGGCGCGCGTTGACCAGGTCGAGGAAAGCCACAAGTTCGATCGCTACAGTGGCTTTCAGGGTTTCGTTCTCGCCCTTGAGATGATGGAGCGGTCCATTGCCGACCGTCGTGAAGCAAAGCTGGAAGCGGTCGACAGGCTCGCTGGTTACATGGAGTGGCTGAAGGCGCGTCACACCACAGCCGCCGGCCTGTCTGGCTATTTCAAGTTCGTCTATCGCTGCGCGGAAAACTGGAACACGATGAACCAGCCGGCGATGGGCGGGGCCGGCAGTCCGTTTCGTCCCTTGTTGCCGGTGCGGGCTATCTGGTGGACGGAATGGAAGCCGCTTGTGCTGCGCATCATGGGACTGGCCAACCAAGGCGACGCAAGGTCAGGTGCCGCCTGGCGCAAGGGATTGTTCGAACAGATTCACCGCTCTGCCATGGCCATGGAGTTGTCGGGGTTCAGCCCGCAGAAACGCCACCTCGTTTTCGCAAAGGCCATCGGCGAACTCCGCAGCGGCGACCGTCCCGAAAAGCTCGAAGCGCTGAAGATGCGCGAGGAAGATGTTGTGCGCATTCACAGGTCCCTGTCGGCGCCCCTGACCAATTATCACATGCGCCGTGCCCTGATCCTGTGGACCGAGTACATGATGGCTGCGCCTGATTACCGCTTCCTGGGCGGGGTGTCCGTGGAGCACGTCCTGCCACAATCCACCATTCCGCCAGAGCCTTGGCTGGAGGCGTTTCCGGATCAGGCCCAGCGCGACCATCTCATGAACCTGCTCGGCAACCTGATCCTGCTGCCAAAGGACATCAATCTTGCCATGAGCGACAGCTCGTTCGAGACCAAGCGCGCTTTCCTGGAAAGCCGGGCCGATGAGCTGGAGGGCTTCCACCTTGTTGACTGGGTGTGTGCGCGCGATGCATGGACCCCCAACCACATTCTGACGCGCACCCACGAGGTGGTCAGCGCAATCTGGCAGGCGCTGGAGGTGTCAGAGCTGGAGTACAAAGCCTATGGCGAGGCGCGGGCCTGAGGCGTCAGACCCGCAGGGGCATCAGCACATATTGCGCGTGGGCGTCCTCCGGGTCGAGGACTAGGGCCGGACTGGCCGGGTCATTGAACAGGAACTCGGCATCGCCAGCTTCGATCTGTCCGCAAATGTCGAGCAGGTACTTTGCGTTGAAGCCGATTTCCATGGGATCGTGGCCGTACTCCGCCTCGATTTCCTCCTCGCCCTGGCCCGTTTCCGCATGGTTCACGGCCAGGGTGAGCTTGCCGTCCTCCATGGACATCTTCACCGAGCGGGAGCGTTCGGCCGACACGGTTGCGACCCGGTCAACGGCCGCCTCGAAAGCCTTGTTGTCGATGGTCAGCTTCTTGTCATTGCCCTTGGGGATGACCCGGCCATAGTCTGGGAACGACCCGTCAATCAGCTTGGCTGTCAGCGTGGCCGCGCCCGAGCGAACAACGATCTTGTTGGCCGAGATTTCCAGCGTCACCGGATCGGAGGCGGTGTCGATGAGGCGGCGCGCCTCGGTGACCGCCTTGCGCGGGATGATTACGCCTTCAAGCTCCTCCGATCCCTTCGGTGCCGCCGTTTCGGCGAGGGCCAGGCGGTGTCCGTCGGTTGCGACGCAGCGCAGCACCTTGTCACCGCCCTCGGCCTCGGCGCCGTGCATGTAGACGCCGTTCAGATAATAACGTGTCTCTTCCGTCGAGATGGCAAAACGGGTCTTGTCGATCAGGCGGCGCAGGTCACCCGCAGGGATCTCGAACCGGGTTGCGCCGGGGTCTGCGCCCATGGTCTGGAAGTCGGAGGCAGGCAGGGTGGGCAGGGCAAACTGGCTGCGCCCGGCCCGAATGTTGAGGCGCTCATTCTGTGGGTCCAGGGACAGTTCCACATCCGCGCCGCCGGGCAGTTTGCGCACCACATCAAACAGGGTGCCAGCCGGCGCGGTGATCCCGCCTTCGCTGGAAATCTGGGCCGGGGCACTGTCCACCGCCTCGATGTCGAGGTCGGTTGCGGTCAGTGTGAGCTGTCCATTCTGCGCAGTCATCAGGACATTGGACAGGATCGGGATGGTGTTGCGCCGCTCCACCACGTTCTGCACATGGGACAGGGCGTTGAGAAGGTCACCGCGTTCGATCGTCAGTTTCATCTTTTTGGCGCCTTTTGAGTCTGGACGGTCGCTGGATTGGTCTGGCCGGATGCTGGCGGCGCGACACCTCCTGGGAAGGCGACGCGACCAGCCCGTCTTGCCGGAGCGAGAACCCCTTGCCGGACGGGCCGTTACTTTTGGGGTATTCGCAGAAAAAACAAGCCCCGAACGCGAAGCGCCCAGGGCTTGATCGGGTGTGCGTCAGCCCTGCATCTCGTAGATCGCTTCCCGGATCTGTTCGAGGTGGCGGGCAGTTTCCGGCCGCGTGGCGAGATAAAACTCAACGCGATCAACGGCATACATGATCGATGTGTGGTCACGCTTGCCGAAGGAACGGGCGATTGTGGGATAGGACTTGTCAGTCATTTCCCGGCAAAGGGACATCGCCAGGTGGCGTGCATAAACGATGCGCTGGAGTTTGCGCGGCCCTTCGAGTTCAACCTTGGTGACGTCGAACCGGCGGCATGTGGCCCGTTTGATCAGGTCGATCGACGGCGCCACCATTGCACCGGTCTGGCGGTCCAGAACACGCTCGAGCATTTCCATTGTCGGCTCGAGTTTGCCCATGCTGGCCTCGGTGTAGAGGCTGACCAAGGCGCCGCATAGCTCACGGCCCTGGCCGCGCACGCGCGCGCAGATCATCTCGGCCATCTCTTCGCAGACATTGAAGGCCGGTGCCTTTGAGCGAAGCGTTTGCGCCCGCCGCTTGACTATCGCCAGGCGCATTTCCTTGTCGGGCGCGCCCACTTCCATGGAGATGGCGCCGCGCAATTGGCTCATGACTCGCGAGGAGAAGCCCTCAATCTCGCCCGGAGCCGTGTCGGCGGTGAGGATCACCAGTCCGCCGGCCTCGGTGATCGAGCGCAGGTTGCGGGCGAATTCGCCGTCGGTTCCCTTGGCATTTGCGATGTTCTGCAGGTCTTCGATGAGCACGATGTCGCCAGCCAGCAGCTTGGCCTTCAGTGCGCGTGTGTCGCGAGACATCGCGCCAGCGACGTAATCGTTCTGGAAGTCCTCAGCTGTGATGTAGACGACGCTGCGCCCATCGCCGCCTTGTTCCACATCCTGTTGCAGGGCCGTGATCAGGTGTGTCTTGCCGACGCCCTGCAGGCCAGAGATCACGACAATACGCTCGAGCATGTCGCCATCATCGGCGATATGGCGCATGAGCTGGACAACCTTCTCATTGAAGGTGCCGATCACCAGCGTCTCGAAGGTGAAGCCCTCGCGTGCGCCCGAGACGGTGCTGGTCGTTTCGGACTTGCGTTCGCCGGCCTCCGTTTCGGCCTCAGGCGTCTCGAACGGGTTGCTGTCGATAACATCGCTGTAATCCTGCGCCTCGCGGTCCCAGGCGATGATGCGCAGGCCGCGCCCTCGCGGATCGTAGGCTTTCCAGCGCCGCGTGATGATGCGCTTGTGCTCTGCGTTCACGCGGTCTGCGGTGTGGCTGGACGCGGCGGCAAGTATCATCTCGCCATCAACCTCGATGATGCACTTCAATCCGCTGATGTAACGGTCGAAGTCCGCAGGCGATAGCCTGCGCTTCAGGTCTGCGAGCGTTGCTTGCCAGATGGCGTGCGCCCCCGGATCGCTCGGTGTGTTGTTCCCGGAGGAGGAATTATCAGCATTGTTTTTACCCATGGCTCATGAGCCCCCTTAAATAGCGAGTTTTTCTAACCCAACTCTACTCACGAAATGCCCCAACAGCCCAGAACAGGCAGACCAAACTTTTAGTTCGTGTGGGATCAATCTGACTGGGTTTTATTAACCACCTGGCAGATGGCGCTGCAACCGACTTTTATGCCTCAGAAAAAGAATCAGAGAGTTGACACCGGCTCAACCATTGAAACTTTGGTGATTTTTTTATCGCTTTTTTTCGCAATAAAAACATGGGTAAAGCGGCCCTGTGGCCCTGATGCAACAAAAATATGTCACTCGCCTACCACCCGAACAACTCCTCGTTTCGTCAATAAGCCGATCGGCGAAATCCTGTGAATTGCTCCAATTATCCGTGGCTTTTCAAGTGGAAAACCTGCACTGCGAAGTATGAAAAACGCCCACTACCGTGTCAAGCTCCGGCGGCCGGTTCTTTATTCCATATCTGCATAAAAACTAACAGCTCGGGCGTGTAACCCCGCCCGAATTCGCAAGCCGTATCCCAACCTTACTACCAAGCCTGTGTCACAAGACTTCCACAGCCAGTCACTTTTCATCCATACGCAAACCTGCTGGCCTCTGCCATAAGGAGAAAATCGCCCAATTCATGATACATCACAGAAGCTTGGGCAGGGCATGCGACTTGGAAATCTCGTCATGACTTGCGTCTTTAGCCCGGCGCCGCGGGCAAACCCGTAGGTGGCCTAGCCCAGAGCTTTCACTCTGGACGACAAGCGGGAGATTTTCCGCGCCGACGTGTTCTTGTGCATCACACCTTTGGTGACCGCGCGCATGATTTCGGGCTGCGCTTCGCGCAGGGCCGTCGCGGCAGCGTCCTTGTCACCTGCGGCGATCGCCTCTTCGACCCGGCGCACATATGTACGTACCCGCGAACGGCGCGCTGTGTTCACTTCGGTGCGCGTGGCGATCTTGCGCACCATCTTCTTGGCTGATCGTGTATTCGCCATCAATGTCTCCTAAACGCCCCGCAGGCAAGACCAAATCGGATACCCAAGGGCAGGTGACGCGTCAAGCCGATAAGGGCCTACTTGTGCAGGAAATGCGGTGAGCGCTTCTCAACGAAAGCCTCCATGCCTTCTTCCTGGTCATCGGTGGCAAACAGGGAGTGGAAGAGCCGACGCTCGAACATGATCCCCTGGGACAGGGTGGTTTCATAGGCGGCATTGACCATTTCCTTGGTCATCATCACGGCCGAAGCGGACTTGGCCGCGATCTTGCGCGCCACACTGCGTGCCTCTTCCATCAGTTCCTCATGGGCCACGATGCGTGAGACAAGCCCGCAGCGCTCGGCTTCGTCGGCTTCCATCATGCGCCCTGTCAGGCACATCTCCATGGCTTTGGACTTGCCGATGAACCGCGTCATCCTCTGGGTGCCGCCTGCACCTGGGGACACGCCGAGATTGATCTCCGGCTGGCCGAACCTTGCCTTCTCGCTGGCCAGGATGAAATCGCACATCATGGCAAGCTCGCATCCGCCGCCGAGGGCAAAGCCGTTCACTGCGGCAATGACCGGCGTGCGCATACGCGCGGTGCGTTCCCAGTTGGCGGTGATGAAGTCTTCAAAATACGTCTCGGGGAAGGACTTCGATTGCATCTCCTTGATGTCGGCACCGGCCGCGAAGGCCTTGCCCGATCCAGTGATAATCACGCATCGCACGTCGCGATCAGCATCGAGTTCGTCCAGCGCCTTGGTGAGCTCGTCCATCAGCTGGCTGTTGAAGGCGTTCAGTGCCTCTTCGCGGCTCAGCTGGATGACGGCGATGGCGCCTTCCTCTCGCTCTACCTTGATGGTCTCGTAGGTCATCGGGGGGGTCCTTTCGGGCGGCAGGATGTTTTCCTGGTGCGCCGCCAGTGGCGCGCAGCTGCAACTCGAAATCAACTGACACGGCATTGCCGCTCGGGCGTCGCGGCAATGGCGATGTCAGGTTCTGGGAAGTTTTGCTACGGCTGTAAACCTAATCTCCACCGGTTTTTGCGAAATCATCGCCTGAGAACGAGTTTCCGGGGTAGCCCATGACGCTGAAAAGCCTGCTGTCGACAACCATCCTCAAGCGCAAGACACCCCTGCAAAAGGATGAGCGGGGCAATGTTGCGATGATCACTGGGATTGCGGTTGTTCCCCTTGTGATCATGATCGGATTTGCGGTGGACTATAATCGCGCCGCCAACCATAAGCATTCTGCCCAGAGCGCGCTGGACGCGGCTGTCCTTGTGGGCGGGCGCACTTTTGCCAGCCATCCGGGGCCGACCGACACAGACAGGTTGAATGCAGCCAAACTGGCGGCAAACATCATGTTCGACAGCGACATGCGCAAGTATGGCGTCTATGACGCGACCGTTGACCCGACCTTCAATCTCAACGGCTCGGACGAGTTCGTCGGTGACTACACAGTCGATACGGACATGGTCTTTGGTGCCTGGCTGGGCCGTGACACCCTGGACGCCAAGGTCATGGCTGCGGCCACAGTGGGCAGTTCGCGCGCGACCGAAGTTGCCCTCGTGCTCGACAATTCCACTTCCATGTTCGACGGCACACGTATGGAGGACATGCGCGCCGCGGCGAAGGGCTTCGTCGAGACGATTTATAATGAATCCGCCAATCCGGAAGACGTGCGCATCGCAGTTGTTCCTTATGCCGGTACGCTGAACATCAACTCCTCGGCGCCCGGCGTTTGGGTGCCCGGGGTGTCCGACACGGTCACTGTGACACCCCATCCGAGCGCTGCCGGAACGGCCACTGTGCCGCCAACGCCCATTGCCGGTCGTCAGAATTATGTTCGCCATTTCTGGACCGGCAGCATGATGACGCAGACCGACCTCAACAACATGTTTGCACCGACGACCTGGCGCGGTTGTATCCGGTCGGCCCCAAATGAACGTTTGGTCAACGCTGGCGGCGTCGTGCCGGGCTATGCTCAGCTGACCGATGCACCGCCAACCCATATGGACTGGCGGGTGAGCTACGTGCGGCCGGAGAACCCCCACTCGAACTGGTCGCCACCGCCGCCGCCATCGCCGCCGCCGCCACCATCGCCTCCGCCACCACCGTCGCCTCCGCCACCGCCGCCGCCGCCACCATCGCCACCATCGCCGCCCTCACCACCGCCGCCGCCACCGCCTGCGGTGCCGCCCGTGTCCGGCAGCCTGGAACTGCCCTGGGAGGCTCCGGCCGGGATCGGTGAAGACTGGTTTCCCCATCCCAAGGTCGAGCAGGCCCAGCAATACGATCCACCCTACGGCCCTTATGACTACCCACTTTGTTACCCCTATACCCAGCAGTGGAATGGCACCACAAACGTCAAGGGTATGCGCAATGCGTGGCACCAGGGGCCAGTGGGTTCAAGCGATACCTGTGTGACGGTCTGGAATGGGCCGCCTGACGGGACAATACAGCCCTGTGTCGCTGACCCGAACGAGTTTGAATATATCGACGATGGGCACGCGGCCTGTCCCTGGATGGGCACCGACTGGACCCCATGGGACGGCACGGCCGAGGCGATTGTCGGGCCCAACCTGAATTGCCCGACAGCCATGCTCGGCCTATCGTCGGATCCCGCGCAGCTTTACGCCAAGCTGGACCATATGTATCCGGTGCCCGGCGGAACATTGCTGGATGTCGGCCTGATGTGGGGACTGCGCGCCCTGTCCGATCGCGGCCAATGGGCAACCTTCTGGGGCTTGCCGTCCGGGCGCGAGGCGGCCGCCTTCACCGACACAGGCACCCGTAAGGTGATGATTTTGCTCACCGACGGCTTCAACCAGATGCCGTATCACTATGAGGGATACTATGGTTGCGGCGAAGCTGGCTCGATTGCCGACCGAGCCTGGGCCGGCTATTGCGATCAGGATCCGAATATCCCGATGATGACGGCGGGCGATTTTGACCCGGCCCTTGCGCGACAGTCACTTGATGGGCTGACGCTCGATGCCTGCCGGGCCATTCGCGAGGATTACAATGTCGAACTTTACGTCATTGCCGTTGATGTAACAGACACCGCAGCGCTTTCTCTGCTGCAATCGTGCGCTGCGGATACGACCCGCTTCTTCGATGTCAGCTCGTCTAATCTCGATGATGTGTTTGAAGACCTTGCTGCCTCAAGCCTGCGTCTGTCTCGTTAGGGCGTTTTCCGACCAAATTGCAGCACTCGGCGGGCTGCCTTTTCCTTGGCGGGTTGCAGGATCGTGACCAGTGTTCCTGACCATTCATCCTGGCGCGGGGCCATTTCCCTCGCCACATCGGCCCACACCGTCATGTGGGCATCGTGGCCGCAGCCATGCATCACGCCGCTCTCCACCCCGGTCCAGGTCGTGTCGATCGACCCGGAAGCGCAGCTCGCCCTGGTCCTAGCTCGCCTTGGCGCGCACCCAGTCATCACCGAGGCCGGTGGTCACCTCGAAGTTCAGGGCCTCCAGCTCTTCGGCGAGCACCGCGCTGGTGGCGCTTTCCTGGAAAGAGAGCTCGGGATTGGAATGCAGGTGGCTGTAAAGGTCGATCAGGGGAGCGAAGACGGGGTCGTTTGGGGGTGCCTGCATGGGAGAGGAAGCGCCTTGGGGCTGCGCCTCGCCTCCACAGGCAGCGGCAAGGCAAAGAGCGGCGGACAGGGCAGCGGTGCGAATCATGTGTGTCTCCCGTTCCCCTGGAGACAAACGCGCATCACGTGAAAAAATGGGCACGGACAGAACGGGCGACCTCGTTTGGTGGCCTTTGGCGGTGCTTTCGCAAAGGTCACGGGTCAGCGCAGAACGTCTGGTAGGGCCTGGATGTCTTCAACTTCGTGCTGGATGATCACCTTGGCACCAAGGCGCTCGGCGCGGGCTTCAAAAGCTTCCATGGAGGCCAGGGTGTCCTCCTCGCTGGTGTTGAAACGGGGCACACGCCGAAGCTGCCGGCTTTCCGTGCGGTGGTAGAGGTCGCCACTGAGCAGAACGGGTCCCGTTTCCGCAAGATTGACTTCGAGCCCGGTGTGGCCCGGTGTGTGACCCGGCGCGGGGAAAATAATCACGCTGCTGTCGCCAAATACGTCATACTCACCGGTGAAAACCTTGAAACTCATGTTGGCAAAGGCCCCGAACTGGGTCGCTGTCTCGCCTTCCTCGTCATTGCCGGGGAACATGTGGTCATACTCGGCCTGGTGCACGATCCATATGGCATCTGAGACCTGGTCGACCTGGCCGACATGGTCAAAATGGCTGTGACTGATCGAGACAAACTCTATTTCAGCCGTGGAAATGCCACGGTCGCGCAATTGCTGTGTCAGCGTGGTATCGAGAGACACTGTGTAGATGTCTTGCTCGAAGGAAGGCTGGCCTGCCAGCATGCCTGGCAGGCCCGTGTCCCAGAGCAGGTCACCTTCAGGATGACGCACGAGCCAGCACGTATTCGTGAACGTATCGGTCTGTCCGGCGAAATCTCCAGCGCTGGAGAAATCGTCAAGGTTGGAGATCTCGATTGTGCCGCAATCAAGCACGTGCAGTTCCGGCTGCGTGATGCCTGCGTTCATATCTCCCGCGGCGGGTTCGCTGATCGCTGGCGCTGCGGCATCGGGCTCGTCAACCGGGGTGTCGCCCCCGCCACACGCGGCCAGGGCCACCGCCGAACCCATTGCAATCATTGCGTTCTTCATCGACAGCTCCCTCATGCCATCACACCCGCACCGAACCCCGGGGCACGCTCACCGCGATTTCTCGGTAGATTCCGGGACCAGTGAAAGACCCTCGCCATCTGCTTGCACCTGACGGTAGAAACAACTCCTGCGATGGGTGTGGCAGGCACCACCAGTCTGGTTGACCCGCAAGAGCACAGCATCCTGGTCGCAATCGATCCGCACCTCGACCACGTCCTGGATATGGCCAGAAGTTTCGCCCTTGACCCACAGCGCCCCACGTGAGCGCGACCAATAGGTGCCGCGACGGGTCTTCAGGGTTGCAGTCAGGGCCTCGGCATTCATCCAGGCCATCATCAGGACTTCCCCTGTGTCCGCATCCTGTGCGATCGCCGCGATCAGCCCGTGTTCATTGAAGCGCGGGCGCAGCTGCAATGTCTCATCCTGCTGGCTTCCGGTCAGGGCCGGGGGAAAAAGATCCGTCATTTGTCCGTATTAGACCATCGCGCCGGCAATGCCACTACCCCAGCGGTCTTCCGCTCTTACGGGACGGTCATAAACCGAGGCATTTGGGAGACACAAGGGCATGACGCTTTCCCCTGTCCTGAGTTTCATTTGCGGGTCGGGGGCGCCCACTCATATGGCATGGCTGGGCTGGGGCCCATTCTATTCGGGACGAGCGTTTTGATGCCTGTCCCAAAAGGAAAAAAGTCCATGAAACTCGCATTTCTCTCCCTTCTCGCCGCCGGTGTCGCTGGAACGGCCGCGGCCCAGTCCGGCAGCTTCTATGGCGATGTCGGCTACACCTTTCACAGCATCGACAGCGGCATTGACGGCGCTGACGACATCAACCTCGGGGCCATCACCGGCCATGGCGGCTATGAGTTCACGCCCAACCTGGCCGCCGAAGGCGAGCTGTCAATCGGCGTACAGGACGAGGATTTCGACCTTGGCGAAGGTGTCGATGGCAGCCTGAGCCTCAATTACCTCGTTGGTGCCTATGGCCGCGTCCAGGGCAACCTGACGCCGCAATTGCAGGTTTTCGCGCGCGCAGGTGTCGTCAATGCTGAACTGGAAGCTGAAGTCGACGGCCTTGGCTCCGAGAGCGACAGTGAGACAGGTGCCGGATATGGCGCAGGTGCAGAATACATGTTCGATGCCCGCAACGGCATCCGGGTCGACTACACCCGCTATGACATCGAGGAACTTGAGTCCGACGCCTTCACCATTGCCTACAAGCGCAAGTTCTAGGTGGTGAAAGTAGAGTAGAAACGAAACGCTGCCTCCAACAGCGAAGCCCTGCGGCCAGACGGTTCGCAGGGCTTTTTCGTAATCTCAGATGATGCCGCGTTGACGCAGTTTGCCTTGTTCAACAGCGCCAACACCAAGTTCGGTCAGAATGACGTCTGTGTGCTCGCCAAGCGCTGGAGCAGCGGACCGAAGAACGCCCGGCGTGTCGCTCAGCTTCGGGGCAGGCGCCTGCATCGGAACGTTGCCAAGTATGGGATGGGCGAGGTGCGCAATCGCGCCGCGCGCGGAGATATGGGCATCGG
>CAZVES010000037.1:0-18875 GCA_964625835.1 uncultured Hyphomonadaceae bacterium | reverse complement strand
TCCAGCGTGTCCATCGCTTCCGGCCACATCATGTGCCGGGCATAGACACTTGCCCGCTTCACTGCCGCCACACGCCCCACCACCGGCATGATCTCTTCGCGCGCCATGACGGAGGCCGGCAGGACTTCCCCATCGGACAGCTCGGCCATCAGGGGCTCGAAAATCTTCCTGTGGAACTTGATCCACCTGGCCGTGGCCTCCTCGAAGGAAAACCGTTCGGCGGCCGATCCACGCACCCCGCCATGTTCCCGGTGGAGATAGACCTGGTCTTCGAACAGGACACCGCGCGCATGACGGGCAATGCGCAGCATCATCTCATAATCCTGCGAGCGGATGAACGCCTCATCAAAAGGCCCGACGCTGTCATACACCGAACGGCGGACCATCAGTCCGGGCTGGAAGATGTGGCACCCGTCGAGGAGGTCGGGGAAAATCTCGTCAGGCCGGGAGGCGCGCCAGTAGCCGGGCGCCTTGAGGACCTTTTCACCGGTGGCCCCATCGACCACGAAGTCCTCGTGTTTTCCTGCGGCGAATCCGAGGGACGGATCGGCCTCGAGCGCGCCCGCCAGCAGAGCGCATGTCCCGGGAAGGATCAGGTCGTCATCGTCGCAAATCCAGACCAGATCGCCGCAGACCTGTTCCATTGCGAGATTCAGCGCGCTGGCCTTTCCGCCATTTTCCTTGCCGAGATACCCAATGGCCTCGCCATATCGCTTCACAACGTCGCCGGTCCCGTCAGTAGAGCCATCGTCAACCACGAGGATCTCGCCTGGCAACCGGGTCTGCGCCAGCAGGCTGTCGAGCGTCTCCGCAATCAGGTCAACGCGGTTGAAGGTCGGCACGATTACACTGACGCGCGCGGCCATGGCTTGCTCCTCAAATTCGCGCGAGGGGTGATAAGGCTCCCCGCGGTTTTCGGTTTTGGGCAGAACGAGTACGAGACTTGCAATCCGAAGAGGGACGCGGGCGGTCTCGCGCAGGTTTTGCCTGACAACTCGCCGCTTGCGGGATTCATGCCGGATCAACCGGCGTTCGGGCTTGGGACACTTCTATGAGCAATCTGGCACGCAAGACGATCGATGGAGCGACGCTGAACGTCTCCACCATCCTGTTCAAGACCTTGCTGCAATTCGTGGTCGTCCTGCCGATCCTCGCGCGGATCATTCCGCCCGAACAGTTCGGCTATGTCGGCATGGCCATGGCCTTCGTGGCCTTGTTCACCATGTTCAATGACCTCGGCATCTCAGCCGCGCTCGTGCGCGCCGATGAACCCTCGCCGGCATTCTGGTCAACGGCGTTCTGGACCAATATCGGCCTTGGAACGCTGATGACCGTTGGCACCTTCCTCGCCGCGCCTGCCATCGCCGCCTTCTACCGCGAACCCGTGGTGGAGCCGCTTGTCCAGGCGCTCTCGGCGATGGTCCTGATGCATTGCATCTTCCTTGTGCCGATGGCCTGGATGCAGCGGAACTTCCGCTTTCGCACGATTGCGGCGATCGACCTGGCGTCCACACTTCTCTCGGCCATCGTGGCTCTCGTTGCCGCCCAGCAGGGCCTGGGCATGTGGGCCCTCGTCCTGCAGCAGGTGGTGCTCTACTTCGTGAAGATGGTGGGCGGTCTTGCCGCCCAGCGCGCGCCACTCGGTTTCAGGTTCGACTTCTCCGAGATTGTCGCCGTCCTGCCCTTCAGCCTGCGCCTGACCGGTGAGGCCTTCGTGACCTTCATCAACCGCAATGCCGACAACATCCTGATCGGGCGCTTCCTCGGCGCCGAGCAGCTTGGTTTCTACGGGCGCGCCTACCAGATCATGCTCGTGCCGGTGACCTCCCTGTCCCTGGGGGCTGGCTATGCGCTGTACCCGGCCATGTCCTCGATCAAGCATGAGACAGAACGCCTGCGCCTTGTCTTCCTGCGGTCCGTGGCGGTCCTCGGCGGTGTCGCCCTGCCCATGATGACGGGCCTGGCCATGGTCAGCGCGCCCTTTGTCGGGCTGGTCTTCGGGCCAAACTGGGCGCCTGTTGTGCCCGTGCTGTCGATCCTGGCCTTTGTCGGCGTGATCCAGACGGTCGCAGGGCCAGCCAATGTCCTGTGGAAGGCGTTGGGCAATTCGAAAATCCTGCTCCAATGGGCGCTGATCCGTATGGTGGGCTTTGTGATCGCCTTTGGTGTCGGTGTTTATTTCGGCTCGCTCGTTGCCTTGTCGCTGGCTTACCTGGCGGCGAATTTCATCCTGTTTGTGCCGCTGCAATGGATCACGCTGCGCCACATGGGCATTCCCGTGGTCGATTATCTCTCGGCGATTGTGCCGTCGGTCGTCTCCTCGGCGGTGATGGCAGCCAGCATTTATGCCTTGCAGCAGGCCTGGCCCGGACTGGACGATCTTTCCAGCGCCCTGCAACTGGCCGTACTCGTTCCCCTTGGCGTCCTGGCCTATTCGGCGACGATGTTCCTGGTTTTCAGGGGCTTTGTTCGCGAGCTTGTCGATGAAGCCCGTACGCTGTTGATTGATCGCAAGCCGAATGCACCGGCTGAATAGGGCCGTCAGGCATGGGGATTGCTTTGGCAATGGATGAGGGGTCGCTTCGGACCGTGGCTGGAACTATGCGAGGAGAAGCAGGTGAGCGAGCCTGTCTATGATGTCCTGATTGTGGTCGATCCGCGCTTCATGGGCGGAACCGCCACCGCCGTGGCCAGCGATGTGAGAAGTTTTTCCCTGGCCGGCTGCTCGGTCGGCATTCACTAT
The DNA here is from genome assembly GCA_964625835.1 of uncultured Hyphomonadaceae bacterium. Classification (GTDB taxonomy): domain Bacteria; phylum Pseudomonadota; class Alphaproteobacteria; order Caulobacterales; family Hyphomonadaceae; genus UBA5336. The sequence continues at coordinate 16,132 of CAZVES010000037.1, read as the reverse complement.
GTGGAGGGGCAGGACTTCTTCCAGCCCCTGGAGACGCCGAACCCGGAACTTCTGGCCCTCTTTGACCTCGACAGGGTCTCCCCGGTCCGCGGGGACGTGGCGCGTGGCCGGCTGGCCTTCTTCCACCATCCCCAGCCTTTCCAGAACGGTGTTGCCAATCCCCTGCCCGTGGACGCGCCCAGCGCCGTGATCGTGGCCCACCAGGCCCCGTTCAAGGGCGATGGCGCGCTGGACTATGATCCGTTCACGGTGCAGTCGCGGATCCGAAGCCAGTTCGGGGTCTGCCCGCTTTGGTCTCCCATCTCGGGGGTATGCCGTGCGCAATTGCAGAGCTTTGCGCCGCTCCTGCGCCTCAGCACGCTCGACTGGATCAACACGTTTGACGTCATGAACTGGACACCGCAGCGCGACAAGCTGACGTCGCCACACCTGACTGTGGGCCGCCATGGCCGTCCGCACCCTGAGAAATGGGGTGACAATCCCGCCGAGATTGCCGCCAGCCTGCCGCATGGTCCGCACACACATATTCGCACCATGGGCACCGATGCCGCCTTCTTCGAGGAGATGGACCTGGATGTGTCAGCCTGGGACGTCCTTGCGTTCAACGCCGAACCGGTGCCGGCGTTTCTCGACAGCCTGGATGTGTTTTCCTACTTCCACAGTGCCCGCTGGACCGAAACCTTCGGGCGCACCGTGGCCGAAGCGATGCTGATGGGCGCGCGGTGTGTCCTCGATCCCGGACTCAGGGTCACATTCGGTTCGCATGCGATCTATTGTCGGCCCGGCGATGTTGCCAATGTGCTCGACCACATCCGCCAGGACCTGGTCGGTGCGCGTCAGGCTGCGAGTCTTGCGCGCGACTACTGCCTGGAGGCCTATTCGACCGCGGCGGTTCCTGCGCGCTATGAGGCCTTGCTGACCGATTCCGGAACGACGTCGCGCCGCGGCCGGCCCAGCGCCTCGCCGCTCACGGCAGCGCGCAAGTGGACAGGCTTTCACCGGCGGCGCCGCATGGAACGGGGGCTTGGCGCCTGATGGCCAGCACGACCGAACCGCTCTTTATCATCGGCGCGCCGCGTTCCGGCAACACGCTGACACGCCGTGTGCTGATGGCCTCGGGCCAGATCTATATTCCGCCGGAGACCTATGTCATGGGGGAAATCCTGTCTCGCTGGCCGAAATGGCGCGGCCTGACCTGGCGCGAGCGGGTCTGGATGGTGTGCGCCTACATAGACCGTCATCCGCACCGGGACGATTTCGAGATCGACAGCTTTTCCCCCTTTGCCAGTGAGGCGGAGACCTGGGATAAGCCGCGCCAGACGGTGCAGGCCCTCTACGACGCGCTTTACGCCTTCATGGCGCGCGAGCATGGTTTCACCCAGGCCCGCTGGGGCGACAAGACACCGTGGAACACGTTCCACCTCTCACACATCGTCAAGACCTATCCCGATGCCCACTACCTGCACCTCAAACGCCATGGGCTGGATGTGGTCGCCTCGCAGGTGAAGGCCGGCATGCGCAACATCGAGCAGTCTGCCCAGCGCTGGATCGATGCGAACGCGGCCTGCCTGAAACAGGCCAGGCGCATGAAGCGCGCGCCCATGATTGTCGCCTATGAGGAGCTGGTTAGCGCGCCCGAAGCCGTCTTTGCACGGATATTCGACTGGGCGGGCCTGGAGTTCGATCCGGCCCACCTTGTGCGCGTTCCTGAGAAACTTGGCGATGTCGCCCGCCACGCCCACCACGCGGCGGTGACGCGCCCCATCACCGCCGATTCGATTGGCCGATGGCGCGACTCCCTCACCAGTGAGGATCTCGCCAGCCTGCCGGCCGGCTTCGACGAGATGATGGACACACTGGGTTATGAGCCCGTGTCCAGCCTGGCGGGGAGCTGAGCCATGGCGGTGCTTGCACAGATAAAAGACCGCACACGCTATATTCTGGCCAGTGGGGCCGATGAAGTGCCCCACTTCTGGGCCTGGTTTGCGGCGATCGTCCTGGCCGGGACGATCCTGCGTTTCTGGAACCTGTCCGGCGCGCCGATCTGGATGGACGAGGCGGTGACACTCGCCTTTGCCCGGTTGGACCTTGGCACGATTGTCTGGGGCAACATCGACAACCACCCTAATCTCACCTGGGTGATCCAGCACATCTGGCACCAGGTGACGCCGGACCCGGACCATGCCCGGGTGCCGGCTGCCGTCTTCGGCTCACTCTCGGTGGCGGCAATGGTGCTGGCTGCGCGCGACATTGCCAGTGTACGTGCCGCCATCTTCACAGGCCTGCTGTTCGCCTTCGCGACGGGCCACATCTATTACAGCCAGGATGCGCGAATGTATCCATACCTGATGTTCGGCCTGATCCTTGCGCTGTGGGGCGCGATTGGCCATGTCAGACCCGGCCTGCATGGCCCGCGCACTTATGCGGCGCTCTATGTATTGGGCGGCTTCTTTGCCATTTACAGCCACGCCATCGGCCTGATCGTCATGGGACTGATTGGCTTCGCGTCGCTTGCAACCGGTTTCCAGGGTGCGGGGCGCATCGCCTTCGCCAGGCAGTGGCTGGTGCGAAACCTGATCCTCCTCGTGCTGACACTTCCCTGGCTCATTGCGCTGCCCGGTGCCTCCAGCACCTTCCCGGGATTGGGCGGGGACAACAGCCTGTTCGACATCCAATGGTTCTATCGCAATATTACCGGCTTTCCCGGCCTTGGCGGCCCGTCCATCCTGTTCGAGGCACTTCTTTACCTTGCAGCCGCGCTTTCGGTGCCCATCGCATGGATCAGCGGGCGGCGCGCCCTGGCGGCCAGCCTGTTTGCATTGCTCGTCCTGTTCCCGCTCGTGATCCTGGCGCTGCACCTGCGCCAGCCCCTCCTCGCCAACAAGGTGCTGCTGCCCGGCGTCATCCCCGTCACGCTCGGGGCAGGTTACGCCCTGTCCCGGCTGAAGCCGCGCGCCCTGGCCAGTGGCGCGGCGGGCCTTCTCATACTGGCCGCACTCGGATCGTCCGTGATCGAACTGCGCCATCATATCAAGATGGAGGATTATCGAGGCGGTTTTGCCTATGCCGAGGCGGAGGGGTTTGGCGATGCACCGGCACTGACATGTATCCACTTCCATTCCGCTGCGGCCTGGGAGAACCGGCGTGAGGGGCGCACGCTCTTCTATCGCCGGGGTGAGGTGATCGACTATCACGGGCCTGAATACTGGCAGGCGGCCAGGCGCACCATGACCTGGCTGCGCGCAGCCGACGCCGATGAAATCGACGCCGAGCTGGGCGGCGGCTGGCTGATCGGGGGTGGCCTGGGTGCGGCGCTGGAACGCGACGACCAGGTGGTCTTCATCCGCCCATCGTGTCCCGCCGGGCGCGAGGCCGAGATCGTCGACGGACTCGAAGCGCTGGGCTTCAGCATGGCCGGCGAGACGCTGGTGCGCGGCAACGCCGCCGATTACACCATTCTGGAAGAGCCGCAGACGCGCGTCACGCTGTTTGAGCGCTGAGGCGTTGCCGGGCGGGAGTTGCGAACGGCTTAGGCCGCCGATTCGGGGCCGCGCTCGAGTTCGAGGATGCGTTCCACGACATATTTCATGGCGTTCAGCTGGGTCTGCGCCATGCGCGGTTTCTCGGCCACGCTCACCATTCCGGCGATTCTCTCAGCCTGGCTGGTGGAGAACAGGACCTGTCCGTCAGGATTGGCGCGCAGCGCGTGTTCCAGCAGGCAGCGCGCCAGCCGGTGGGGCCGGCGCACGTCGGCATAGATCACGCGCCCGGCCTTTTCCGCCAGTTTCGGGTCGAGCCGAAAGGCGCGCTGGAAACGCGAAAGCGCCGCGCCCAGCCAGGAATGGGTGATGACAAACCGGTCCGGTGCGTTGAAGCCGGTGGTCTCGCCGTCGAAGACACTGAACGAGGTCTGCAGTGTTGAAAAGCTGCCCGGCGCCTCGGCAAGTATCTGTGCGGTCTGTTCGCGGGTTGAGGCGATGCCGCACCTGACGAACAGGCCCTCCTTGCGCCAGTTTTCCAAGGCGGCGACCAGCTCGCCGGACTTCACATGGTCGATGTCGACCTCGTGGAGCATGAACAGGTCAAGATAGTCTGTGCGCAGTTGGCGCAGCGATTGCTCAAGGCTGTCGCGCACCTGGCTGACCTCGAACTGGCCGAACCGGGGCTCGCTCCATTGCGGTTGCGGCACCAGTGCCCCGGCCACCGGAACCGACCGGCCAAGGGCCAGGGCCTTGTTCATGGCGCGTCGCGTGGCCCCGTTGCGCGGCGGTGATATGCCGGCCTTGCTGACCAGGAAAACCCTGTCGCGCCGCCCGCGCAGGGCTTCGCCGACAACTCCCTCGGCGGTCCCCTCGCCATAAAGGCGCGCTGTATCGATATGGGTGATTCCGGCATCCAGCGCCGCATGGAGCAGACGGACCTGCTGGGCGCGATCGCCACGCGCCGAGAAACCGCCCGTGCCAAAGCCGAGACGAGGGCCTTCAGGGCGGTGAAGCGGTGACACGGCCGGTTCTCCTCCAATTCGCGCAGCAGGTGTAGCCAATTGGCACGGGGGCTGCAGTTCACATATCAAATTCTCCCAGCAATCGCGGTGCCACTCTTACGCACCGCGAAGAGAGTGATCCGGGCCGAGCCATGTTCAAGCGTTTTCCCACCCTTGCAGAAGCCGAGGCACGCACCACCAATGACGTTCTGGGGGCCACCTCCCATTTTGATGCCATTGTCATTGGCGGCGGTGCGTCGGGCGGCCTGGCGGCGCGCCTGTTCTGTGAGGCGGGGCTTCAGACGCTCGTCCTGGATGCTGGCTGGACCCCGCCGGTGACAAAGGCGCCGCTTCGGCGCGCCACCAGCAGCCTGGTGTCAGCGCTCGCGCAACCCGCGGCTCTGCGCTACCTGCCACCCAGTGTCATCTACAAGGGGCGCCAAGCGCTGAAGGCGGCCGGGCGTCTTCGCCAGCCCGTCCAGACAACCTGCTATGCCTGGGAACGCGACCCGGCGGCCTTTGTTGATGACATCGACAACCCTTATGAGACGCCGAAGGACAAGCCCTATGCCTGGCTGCGCACGCACACCGCTGGCGGCCGCGTCCGCCTGCCGGGCCATGGTCGCCAGTATTACAGGTTCTCGCGCGCCGAATTCGAGCCCGGTGACGCCCTGTCTCCGCAATGGCCTCTTGGGCAAAAAGAGCTGGAGCCGTTTTACGGCCAGGTTGAGCGGCTTCTTGGACTGGCCGGTGGTCGCGACGGCCTGAACTGCGTGCCCGACAGCGAGATTGCCAGGCCCCTGGAATTCAATGAGGCAGAGCAGGCCCTCGCCGACGCCTTGCGCCAGCGCTGGGCGAATGTGGAGGCGGTTGCCGGGCGGTACGCTGCGCCGATGGAAAGCCTCGGCATGGCTTCGCTGACGGGCAATCTCTGGTGCCGGCGGGGCGCAGCGGTGCGTCGGATACTCGCCGATGGCGACGGAAACACCAATGGAGTCGAGTGGATCGAGCCGCGCAGCCGCACCGTGCGCGAGGCCCATGCTCCGATCGTCTTCCTGTGTGCTTCGCCGCTTGAGTCCACACGCCTTCTGATGCTCAGCGGATCGGCCCGGGCGCCAGACGGCCTCGGCGCGGGCAGCGGTGTGCTGGGCCGCAACCTGATGGATCATGTGCTGGTGAAGGTGGAGGGGATTGGCGGCAAGCTGGCCGGTGATGGCACAGCGCCCGAAGATGGCCGCTGCGTGTTCCTTCCCCGGTTCGACAAGGTGATGGCTGGCGATTTCTTCGGCCAGAGGGGGTATGGCATCCAGCTCTACCAGACCCCCGGTGACGCCGGACGGTCCTGGTTCACTGCCGTGGCGTTCGGCGAGATGACGCCGCGCCTTGAGAATCATGTCCGGCTCCATCCGGTGCGCCGGAATGCCAACGGGCTTGCGATCCTGCACATCGAAAGCAGCCTCGATGACCGCGAGCGCGCACTGGCCGCCTCGATGTCCGATGCCCTGCGAGAACTGGCCGGTGTCGCCGGCGCAAAGCTGACGCTGGAACCGGCGGGCCCTGCCGTTCCGGGCACCTCAGCCCATGAGTGCGGCACGGCGAGGATGGGAACAGCGCCTGACAATTCGGTGCTTGATCCCCACAACCAGTGCTGGGACATGCCTGGCCTGTACCTGACCGATGCGGCCAGCTTTCCCTCGCAAGGCTTTCAGAACCCGACCCTGACGGTGATGGCACTGACGGCGCGGGCCGTCGGGCATGCGCTCGCTGCGCGCGGCGCCAGGGGTCCCCTGGAAACAGTCGACCGCGCCTGACGTTTGGCGCGGTCCTGAACCATCACGGATCTGACGAGAGCTGAACAGACGTCGCGCCTGTCAGTCGCGGCTGGAGACCAGTTGCAGGTGCGGGCGCCGGGCCGGTGCCTTGCGCTGTGGCGCATGGATTTCGGTGATGGCGTGGCGCCAGACAGGCCGTGATTCCACAAGTTTCTCGCCGCCGAGCGGCTGATAGTGGCCCAGCACGCGGCGCACCGTTCCGGGGCGGTGGGGCAGGGGCGCCAGCGCGATTTCCACCTGCAGGATGCGGCCGGTGAGGGTCTCGCCGCGCCCGCGGATCACCCCGGGGCTGCGCTCTGAATTTACCGCGTCGATGACGGACGTGGCCAGGCCCCGGTCGGTCCCCATCCACAGGTCGCAGAAGTCCTCGTCACAGACATTCTTGCCAAAATAATCATGCAGGTGCTGTCCGGCCGTGCGAAACAGCCAGCACGACTCTCCGGCTTCACGCAGCACAAATATATTTCCGATCAGTGCTGAAGGTTCGCCCATCATCGGGCCCGGCAATGCCGTGTCTGCGGTTGCGGTTTCCATGCGTCGCCAGGCTTCCAGCATGATGCGCGTGTTCGGGTGCGCTGTTCGATCCAGCATTGTCGGTGCTCCGTATTTCTTGACCGCACTTCTTTTCCAGGTGCGTGGGACTGGCGGAGGCTTCGCAATCCGTGCGCCATTCGCGTTCGCGTCCCGCGGGTTGAATTCAATCCTTAACGGGGCGCGCCTTTCGCGCCGGAAGCGAAAACCGGCACGAAAACTGCTCTTTGGACGGGGAACTCTCGAGGAGACCCATCATGGGCGTGTCAACGCGAAACACTCTTCTGGCCGGCCTTGCTTCGATGTCGGTTCTTGCTCTTGGCGGCATAGCATCGGCCGGCGGCGGCGCATGCGGCGCAACGGCGTGCGGCGGTACACCGCCCCCATCCGTGCCCGGACCCAGCGTCCCTGTCACCGGCCCGATGGTGCCAGGTGCTGGCACGCCGTCCGGACCGGGATGCTGCGGCGGGATGCCCAAGGGACCGAATGTGATCGTGCCCGGCGTGCACGTGGCCGGACCCAATGTCACCGTGACCTCGCCCAGCGTGAATGTGAGCCAGGGCAAGTTCGGCCTTGGCGGTGGCAACACGATCGTCGTCAACAATGCAGCCCAGGGTCACACGACATTCCTGAGTGGTGGCGGGGCCTTCTACGCCGGACCGCAGGGCGTCTCCCCGTCCACGCTGTCGGGCCTGAATGTGGCTGGCGCCGAAGAGCGCTACATGGAAACCATCACGGAGCAGGTCCCGGTGCATGAAGAAGTGTGCGTCAGGCAGGGCCCGGCCCAGGCCGTTATCCGGCCGGTCCAGGCGGTGTGCCTGGATGATACGGGAACCCCGCATCCCGCCAGCCAGGTGACATCCGAGCGCAGCGTGCCCGCCAATTATCAGGGCGAGATCTATCGCTGCATGGCCGGGACATCCATGCAGGTCACGGTCGGGCGCATTGAGGACAACCGGCCCAGCTTCGAGCAGGCCCAGTCTTTCGCCTGCCAGAAGGGCGAGGCGCTGGTGCGCCGCGCGAATGGCCAGCTGGCCTGCGCCACGCAAAGCCCCGAGCGCGACTGCAATGAGCGCTCCCTCCTGCGCCAGTATGGCCCCGGCATGAAGCTGATCCAGACCGCCGGTTCCGCCCAGCAATGCGTGCCCCAGGTGCGCACGCGGATGGAGACGCGTCAGCGCCAGGTCGAGCGGGTGCGCCAGCCCGAACCGGCCGGTCCTATCATCCTCGACGGCGGCGTTGGCCAGACCGTCTACTGATCCGCAAACACAAGTTCACACGGCGACTTGCCCGCTCCAGCCCCGGCCGGAGCGGGCTTTTTTTGGGGGCTCAGGCCGCCTTGCCGAGTTCCCGGATGACGCATTCGGCGGCGGTCTCGACGATCCTTGCGCCATCCTCGATGCTGGACTGGGTCGGGTCCGAGCCGATGCGGCCGTCCGGGAACTGGCGGCGGTACTGGACCGCGTCGCCGATCTGGCCCACCGGCGCGATCTTCGGCGACATCTCCACATCGCTGCGGGCATGACCGGGATAGCCGAAATACGTCACCGAGACCTCCGAGGCGGTGGCGTGCATGCCATGGCCGGTGGGGTAGAGCTCGTCGCAGAGGCTTTTCACCTCCTTGTAATCCCACCAGTTTCGCAGGGTCATGTTCAGCTCCGGCTGGCTGTTCGCGCCATTCGGGTCGAAGCTGCGCCTGGCGCGGATTTCGGCAAAGGCGGCCTCGATGGTCGCGATGTTGCCGCCATGGCCATTCAGCCAGAGGAAGTTGCGGAAACCGTGGCGCGCCAGGCTGTCGGTCCAGTCCACCATGGCCGCCATCATGGTCGAAGGGCGCAGCGTGATCGTACCGGGAAAGGCGAGGTGGTGCTGGGCGCAGCCGACATTGAATGTCGGCCCGACCAGCATCGAATCCGTGGCCTTCGCCTCGGCATGGTTGGCGATGATTTCCGGGCAGAGCGCATCGGTGCCGATGAAGCCATTGGGCCCGTGCTGCTCGAACGAGCCGATGGGAAGAAGGATGGTGTCGGACCGCTCAAGCCAGGCTTCGATATCGGTCCAGGTGCTGACGGCAAGGCGCATGGGAGTCTCCGTAAAATGTGCAGCGATGAGACGTTTGCCACGAAAGGCGATGCTCAGCGAGCCCGCACCCGCAAGGCCACCAGCGCGCCGACAAGCACAGCGGCCTCGAAGGCGATGAAGGCATAGAAATCCGAAGTCGGCCCGCCATGCAGCACCCATGCGACGACGCGGGAGAAGCAATAGCCGCCCATATAGGTCACCAGAAACCAGAGGGCCGGGCGTGTCATGCCGGAAAGCGCCGCACCAGCCAGGGTGAGCGCGGCCGCGCCGAGGCTGACGCCGCCATAGATGCCCGCCATCTCGAAGGCGCCATTTGGCCCGCCCACCTCCACACCCAGGCTCGATGCCATGCCCAGCGGGTCAACGAGGCTCCAGAGTCCGAAGGCGACGAACATGAGCCCGACAAGGGCAAGAAAGATGCGTGTGATCATGGACGGGACGTAGAGTTGCGCCTTCAACTTCCAAGCCAGGGTTCACCCCACCTGGCCCCTGTGTCTCAGTTTGGCATCGGCGAGCACGCAGGCCAGCATCGCCTCGGCCACGGGCACGGCGCGGATCCCCACGCAGGGGTCATGGCGGCCCTTTGTGCGCACGTCGACTTCCTCGCCACCACGGGTGATGGACTGCACCTCGTTGAGGATGGAGGAGGTCGGCTTGATCGCAAGGCGCACCACGACGTCCTGGCCTGTGGAAATGCCGCCCGCCACGCCGCCATTGTTGTTGGAGAGGAAGCGCGGGCCGTCTTCGTTGCCACTGCGCATCTGGTCGGCATTCTCCTCGCCCGACAGGGAGGCTGCGGCAAAGCCCGCGCCGATCTCGACGCCCTTTGCAGCATTGATGCTCATCATGGCCCCGGCCAGTTCGGCGTCGAGCTTGCCATAGATCGGCGCGCCCCAGCCTGCGGGCACACCAGAGGCCTCGACCTGCACGATGGCGCCTGCGCTGCTGCCGGCCTTGCGAACCGTGTCGAGATAGTCCTCCCACTGTGCGGCCATGGCGGCATCGGGGCACCAGAAGGGATTGTTGGCGGTCTCGTCCCAGTCCCAGTTCTCCGGGTCGATCATGTGTGGCCCGATCTGGACCACCGCGCCGCGGATCACCACGCCCTCGCCGAGCACACGCCGCGCCACCGCGCCTGCGGCCACCCGCGCTGCGGTTTCCCGGGCCGAGCTGCGCCCGCCGCCGCGATAATCGCGCACGCCGTATTTCACGTCATAGGTATAATCGGCATGGCCGGGCCGGTAGCGGTCGCGGATCTCGCCATAGTCCTTCGAGCGCTGGTCGACATTCTCGATCATCAGGGAGATCGGCGTGCCGGTGGTCACCGGGCCGCCGGTGCGGTCATCCTCGAACACGCCCGACAGGATTTTCACCTGGTCGGGCTCTTTCCTCTGGGTGACGAAACGCGACGTGCCCGGCCTGCGCTTGTCGAGAAATCCCTGTATCCAGGCCGCATCCAGTGCCAGCCCGGGCGGGCAGCCATCGACCACGCAGCCCAGCGCCGGCCCATGGCTTTCGCCCCATGTGGTGACGCGGAAAAGATGACCGAACGTGTTATGGGACATGCATTGCCTTTCATCTAAACCCTATTGACCTGCGTAGCTTAAGCCTCAGAAACAGACAAACCGCCACTGCGGAAGGAGCGATCATGGCTGATCCTGCCACCGTCATCCCGCCAACACCCAGCGCAGATACCTATGCCACAGATGAAGACCGGCCCCTCATTGCCGACAGCGCTGATCCGATCTCGCTGTTCGGACGTTGGCTGGCCGAGGCGCGCCAGAGCGAGCCCAGTGATGCCAACGCCATGACCCTGGCCACCGTGGATGCCCATGGCATGCCGGATGCGCGCATCCTTCTGCTGAAGGATTTCAGCGAGGACGGCTTCACCTTCTACACCAACCTCGGAAGCGCCAAGGCCAACCAGCTCGCCGGCAATGGTGCCGCGGCGCTTGTTTTCCACTGGAAATCCAGCGAGCGTCAGGTGCGCCTGCGCGGGCGCGTGGTGCCAGTGCCGCCGGCCACCGCCGATGCCTATTTCGCAGAGCGCGCGCGCGACAGCCAGATCGGTGCCTGGGCCAGCGACCAGTCTCGCCCACTGGCCGCGCGCGGTGCGCTGGAAGCGCGAATTGCCCTGCTGCGCGACACATTCAAGGATGAGCCGGACGTGCCACGCCCGCCCTATTGGGGCGGCTATCGCCTTGTGCCGGATTCTATCGAGTTCTGGCAGTCTCAGGCGTTTCGCCTGCATGACCGGCGGCTCTACACGTTCGAAAAGTCCAGTAATGGCTGGGCCCAGGAAAGGCTCAACCCGTGAGCGAAGTCGTGCGCAGCCTGGCCGGGGAGATGATGCAGGTGCTCGAAGCGGCCGCCGCCGAGACGGCCAGCGCGGGCGTCTCGCTGGTCTCCATCACGCTGGACGCGACCGGGGAGATTGGCGAGTCCGCGCCGACATTCGACATCGCCGTGGACCGCAAGACGCGCACGCTCGTGTTCCTCAACGCTCGCGCCCTGGAAGGCGACGCGCCGGTGATGACCGGCACGGCGGTTTTTGCGATCAAAGGATAGTTCAGAATGATCCGCACGGCACTCGCCACCCTCGCAATTCTCTCGCTCTGGGCCTGCGCGACCACAACTGCCCCCGAGCCTGCACCTGCAGACACTTTCATGGCCACGCTGTCGGCCCATTGCGGCAAGGCCTATGCCGGCCGGCTCGTCTCGACCGATGAAGTCGATGCCGACTTTGCCGGTCAGGCCATGGTGATGCATGTCCGCTCATGCACCGATGACGAAATCCGCGTGCCGTTCCATGTCGGCGAGGATCGCTCGCGCACCTGGGTCATCACGCGCACAGATGACGGCCTGCGCCTGAAGCATGACCACCGCCACACGGATGGCGAGGAAGACGCGGTGACGCAATATGGCGGGGACGCTGTCATGGTCGACACGGCCCGCCGCGTGGAATTCCCCGTCGATCAATACTCCATCGACCTGTTCAATCGCGAGGGCCTGGCGGCATCGGTCACGAATGTCTGGGCGATAGAGCTCACCCAAGATTTATACGCCTACGAACTGCGCCGCGCCAATCGCCATTTCCGTGTCGAGTTCGACCTCACCGAACCCGTCGAAACGCCGCCTGCGCCATGGGGTTCATGATGGCCAGGTGGTACAATTTGGTCAGAAAACGCGAGCATGCGTGGTCGCAGAGCGCGGTGCGGGTGGCAGTTAACTGGAGTTTGCGATCATACACATAGGGAGTGAGGCTCTTCGGCTGCCCTTGAAAAGCCTTATTTCGCCCCTAATTAAGTGTCTCGACTTTATACCGGACGATCAGACTTGGATATTCAGGGCCTTAGCCCTGCTGCCTGAAACGAGACCTCCTGCCTTAAATTCGAATGTCCGCGGGCCAGCATACTGCCGGCCCGCATTATACAGGAGTGTCCCATGACGAGTGGCACCGTGAAATTCTACAACGATCAAAAGGGCTATGGATTCATTGCCCCCGACAATGGCGGCACAGACGTGTTCGTCCATGCCAGCGCCCTTGAGCGCGCCGGCATGAACGGCCTGCGCGATGGCGACAAGGTGTCCTTCACCACCGCCAAGGACCAGCGCAGCGGCAAGACCGCCGTCGACGCGATCCAGGCCGAATAGGCCTTATTGCTTCGCAATGAAGAAAGGCCGCCCCCGCAAGGAGGCGGCCTTTTTCTTTTGGGGGCTGTAGGGTGCATGGCGGGCGAAGCCCGATCTGCGTCCTACCGGGGCGGGGACACTAGAACTTCAGCACCCGGGCATAGCGCACCTGCTCCAGTCCCTTCAGCTTCGCCATGACGTCCGCGGGGGGCTCAGCGTCTACGCCGACCAGCGCGATGGCTTCGCCGCCGGCGTCGGTGCGGCCGAGGTGGAAGGTCGCGATGTTCACGCCCGCCTCGCCGAGCATCTGGCCCAGCGCGCCGATGAAGCCCGGCGCGTCGAGATTGTTCACATAAAGGATGACCGGCGCAAAGTCGGCCTCCAGTTCCATGCCCTTCACCTCGACAATGCGCGGGCGCCCGGCCGAGAGCGTCCCCGCCAGGGTGCGCCAGCCGCCATTCACCAGGGTGCGAATGCGGATCAGGCTGTCATAGGTCGGGCTCTCTTCGGTCTTGGTCTCCGACAGTTTCACACCGCTTTCGCTGAGGATGGCCGGGGCCGAGACCATGTTCACATCCCCGCGCGAGGCGCGCAGGAGGCCGGCGAGCGCCGCAGCAGTCAGCGGTTTGCGGTTGAGTTCGGTGACCTCGCCTTCATACTCGATGACCACCTCATCGAAGCCCTCTTCGCTGATCTGGCCTGCGAAGAGGCCGAGCTTTTCAGCCAGTGCCGCGAAGGGCTTCAGGCGCGGCGCCTCGTCGGCGGTGATGGAGGGCATGTTCAGCGCATTTGTCACGGCGCCAGTGAGCAGATAGTCGCTCATCTGCTCGGCCACCTGCAGGGCGACATTCTCCTGGGCTTCGGTCGTGGCGGCGCCAAGGTGGGGCGTGGCGACGAAATTCGGCTTGCCGAACAGGGGGTTGGACTTGGCCGGCTCCTCGGCGAATACGTCAAAGGCTGCCGCACCGACATGGCCGCTGTCGAGCATCTCTGCGATGGCTTCCTCGTCCACCAGGCCGCCGCGGGCGCAGTTGACGATGATCACGCCGGGCTTGGTTTTCGCAAGGTTCTCGCGCGAGAGGATGTTTGCGGTCGCCTCGGTCTTGGGCACGTGCAGGGTGATCACGTCGGCGCGTGCCAGCATCTCATCCAGCTCGACCTTCTCAACGCCCAGCCCGATGGCGCGCTCCTCGGTCAGGAAGGGGTCATAGGCCGCCACCTTCATGGTCAGGCCCAGTGCGCGCTCGGCCACGCGCGAGCCGATATTGCCACACCCGATCAGGCCAAGCGTCTTGTAGGAAAGCTCGCGGCCCATGAAGGCCTTCTTTGGCCACTCGCCGGCCTGTGTGCCCCGGTCGGCTGCCGGGATCTGGCGCGCAGCGGCGAACATCATGGCGATGGCGTGCTCTGCCGTGGTGATCGCGTTGCCGAAGGGCGTGTTCATCACCACGACGCCTTTGGTGGTCGCGGCCTTGATGTCGATATTGTCAACGCCGATGCCGGCCCGGCCGATGACCTTGAGGTTCGTCGCGGCGGCGATGACATCCGCGTCGGGCTTGCAGGCCGAGCGCACGGCCAGGCCGTCGAATGCCGGAATTTTCGCGATCAGCTCTTCCCTGGTGAGGCCAATGGCGGTTTCGGTTTCCAGCCCGCGATTGTGGAAAATCTCCACGGCGGCGGGGGCAAGTTTGTCTGCGATAAGGACTTTGGGCATTAAATTCTCCTGCTCGGGGCTGTTCTCGGCGTCGCCGATGCCCGTGCGCCTTCGCTATGCTTGTTTTGGCGCGTTAATCGAGGGTCATGGTTCGTCTTCGCTCACCATGAGGTCGTTATGCTGGTTCAGGCGCAATCTATCCGTGTTGCGAAATCGTCTCGGCGAACGCCCAGTCGATCCAGGGCGTAAGCTTTGCGACATCGGAGGGCTCCACCGTGGCGCCGCACCAGATGCGCAGGCCCGGAGGGGCGTCGCGATAGCCGGCAAAGTCAAAGGCCACGCCATCCTTTTCAAGCAGGCCGACGAGTTTCTTCACGAAGGCCTGCTGGGCCTCGGCGTCCAGGCTCGCCACGCGCGGATCGGTGAATTTGAACGTCACGCCCGTGTTCGAGCGCACCGCCGGGTCCGGGCAGAGGAAGTCGATATAGCCCGTGCGCGCGACCCAGGCTTCCAGGATGGCGAGGCTCTCATCGCATCGCGCCTTCAGTCCGGCCAGGCCGCCGAGGCTGTCGACCCAGTCCAGCGCCTTGAGATAATCCTCCACACACAGCATGGACGGTGTGTTGATGGTTGCGCCCTCAAACAGGCCCTCGTTCAGCTTGCCGCCCTTTGTCATGCGGAAGATTTTCGGCAGGGGCCGGTCGGGCGTGTAGCTTTCCAGGCGGCGCACCGCATTGGGGCTCAGGATCAGCATGCCATGGGCCGCCTCACCGCCCAGCACCTTCTGCCAGGAATAGGTCACGACATCGCATTTGGCCCATTCGATGTCCTGGGCGAACACGGCCGATGTGGCGTCATTGATCACCACCCGGTCCGGGTTTGGCGTGATCCAGTCCGCATTCGGCACGCGCACCCCGGAGGTGGTGCCGTTCCAGGTGAAGATGATGTCGGCGTCCTCGCGCGCGGCTGCGAAGTCGGGCAACTCGCCATAGTCAGCCGTGTGGATGTTGCAGTCATTGAGGCGCAGCTGCTTGACCGCATCGGTGACCCAGTCCTTGCCGAAGCTTTCCCAGGCGAACACGTCCACAGGGCGCACGCCCAGCATGGACCACATGCACATCTCCACAGCGCCCGTGTCGGAGGCCGGCACGATGGCGACGCGGTAATCCTCAGGCAGGCCCAGCATCGCATGGGTGCGGTCGATGGCCTCCTTCAGCTTCGCCTTGGCGTCTTTTGCGCGGTGCGAGCGCCCGAGGGCGGCGGTGTCGAGTTGGTCGAGTGAAAAGCCAGGCCGCTTGGCCGTGGGGCCGGACGAAAAATGCGCGCATACAGGGCGCACGTCCGGTTTGGACGGGTGTGTCATCTGTTTTACTCCTATCCTTACAGATAGGCTGGGCATCGTTGGGGATGCCTGGCCCGCAGCCCGTGTCTCACACGCCGCCGCTCGCGTAAAGTGGGAAACTTCCTGGCCGCTGGTTCGGTCAAAGACGCTCCGCATGCCAGGCCACATGGTCTGCCATGAAGGTCGAGATGAAATAATAGGAGTGGTCATAGCCCTCCTACATGCGGATGGTGGCGGGCTGGCCGACGGCCTCGCAGGCTTTTCGCAGCAGGTGCGTCTTGAGCTGGCCTTCGAGGAAATTGTCCGCCGTGCCCTGGTCGATGAGCATGTCGGGCACGCGCGCGCCGTCCTTGATCAGGGCGCAGGCATCGTATGCGCGCCATTTGGCCCGGTCCGCGCCGATATAGCCGGTGAGCGCCTTCTCGCCCCAGGGACAATTGAGCGGCGAAACGATGGGCGCAAAGGCCGAGACGGACTTGAAGCGCGACGGATTGCGCAGGGCGATGGTCAGCGCGCCGTGCCCACCCATGGAATGGCCCGTGATTCCCTGCCGGGCCATGTCGAGCGGGAAATGC
>CAZVES010000036.1:0-18997 GCA_964625835.1 uncultured Hyphomonadaceae bacterium | reverse complement strand
GCCTTCGCGATGGGTCGCGCTCAGGGCTGTTTTGGCCTCGCTCAGCTCCACAAGGCTTGCCAGGAAGCCAGCCAGCGTCTTGCCACCGCCCGTGGGCGCAATCAAAAGAGCGCTTTGCCCCTCAAGCGCCGCCTCGGTGAGTCCCAGCTGGTGTGGCCGCGGACTCCAGCCGCGCCCGGCGAACCAGTCATTGAACCGGTCCGGGAGTTGGAAATCGACCATGGTGCTGTCTGCCACCGCGATTACATCTCCGAAAGGATTGCCGGGCCCCGCTTGCCTTTCATATGCGGTTCATCCCCTTTCTTGCCAATTGAAACAGCAAAATGCCTTCAAGGAACCCTTCCATGCGCGCCATCAGCCTCATCGCCCTGGCCAGCTTCGCCCTGCCGGGCGCCCATGCAGACGCACTGCTCAGCGAGCTTGTCACCAAGGAATTTGCCGCCCCAAAGGTCGCCTTCGACGTGGAGTTCCAGCATGAGGGCCAGGTCTTCCAGGCCGAGGTCGATGCCACACGGCCCGAGGGCGAGCGCATGGTGATCAAGTCGCCCGATGCCTCGCAATGGCCCGAAGACTTCGACAAGGTGGTCGAGCGCATGGACAAGAATGCCGAGGGCGCGATCTGGTGCGACGAATTCCTTCAGGCCGTGCCCGATGATGCCGAGCGGGTCGATGGCGAGGCGGGCACGGTGACTTATGTTTTCACGCCAAGGCCGGAGCCTGGCGCGGATGGTACCGAGCGAAAGCTGTTCGAGAAACTGGTGGCGACACTGGTGGTCGATCCGGAAACGCTGACCGTCCAGAGCTACCAGCTCCACCTGCCTGAGCCGACCAAGCCACACTTCCTGGCCAAGATCGAAACCTTCCAGCTTTTTGTGGAATGCCAGCCCCATGAAAGCGGCAACAGCCACTTCACCCGGTTCGACATGGACATTGTCGGCTCGGCCATGGGCAATGATTTCGGCCAGGTCGAACGCCGGCGCGTGGCCAATCTCAGGCCGGCTGAATTTGCCGACGGCGAGTAGGTGGGGGCCCGCGTTTCGCTTGAAGCGCACCCCCAAGGCCGTCAATCCCAACCTCGAGCAAAGCAAGGTAGGGCGGGCCGTCGCGCATCTTCTCTAATTGTCGATCCGCTGGGAAAGGGGACGGCGTTCGGCAACGGCCTCGCGCCGTTCACGGCGCTCTTCGGGTGTCCGGTTGCTGCCCTGGGAGCGAGCCAGCGCCTCCTCATATTCGGCCCACTCAGCAGCGCGCGCAGATTCCTCGGCGGCGATCCGCCCGGCTTCGGCCGCATCGATGGCGCCGACCACATCACGGGTGAAGCCGGTGATGTCGAAGCGATAGGGACCGCCGCTGCGATCGTATCCGCGCCGCACGATCACCACGTCGCGCGAGGGGATGATCACCACATACTGGCCCCGGTGGCCCATGGCGGCAAAGGCATCGGCCGGCACGCCGGGCGCATCGGGCAGCAGCCAGAAGCCGGCCCCATAGCCGAAATCGCCCTCGGCCGGCTGGGCCGGGGCAGGCGCCATCACGAAATCGCGCCATTCCGGATGCAGGATCTGCTCATCGCCCCAGCGGCCATTGTTCAGGTAAAGCTGGCCGATGCGGGCGAGGTCGCGGGCCGTGGTCCAGACCTGGGAGGAACTGACGAAATCGCCGTTCCAGTCGGTCTCCAGAACGGTTCGGAAGGCGCCGATCTTGTGCAGGACCTCAGTGTAGGGATAGCTGAAATAGGCATCGTCATCGCCCAACGCCTCGCGGAGGGCCCGCATGGCGGCGAGCGTGTCATTGTTGGCATATTTGTAGCGCGTGCCAGGCGCCGCTTCGAGCTCGCCTGTGAAGGCTTCATCGATGGCACGGGCACCGCCGAAATAGACCGCATCGGTACGCGACCCTTGCGCGCCGGAATCGAGGCCGCTGTTCATGTGCAGGAGGTTTGCGAGGGTGATCTCACGCCTCGGATCGACGCTCTGGTTCCAGGCTTCCAGAAGGCCGGAACTTTCCGGGCCGATCAGGGAATCGCCCGCTGCCGCGCCGAGAATGGTGGCGGTGATCGACTTCGCGACCGACCAGGTGCGCTGGGAGGTCTCGGCATCGACGCCCCGGTCATACTGTTCGGCCACGACCTCGCCCTTGTGGGTCACGACCACGGCGCTCGTCTGGGTGCCTTCACCATAGGTCGCCCCGTCAAAGGCAAAGGCCATGGGCGCTGCGAGGCGGTCCGTGATGTGGACCGGGAGTGTCAGTCGCACGCTGGCATTGATGGCCGATCCGCGATCGAGGCCAGACGGGCTAACGACGCGGTCAAAGCGCGGAAGGTATTGCGCGTCGGAGGCCTCCGCCCCGCGCGGCAGCTGGGTGCAGCCAAAGCCCTCGCGCCAGACCGCCACACGCGGTCGCGTTCCGCCCGGATAGCGCACGGACACGGTGCGGGCCTCATTGTCGATCTGGGCAGCGGGCAGCTGCGCCATGGTCGCGCGATAGTCTGGATAGATGCCGGAAAGCTCATTCACCTGTATCTCGGGAAGGCTCTGACCGCCATTGAACATGGCCGAACAGGTAAAGGCCGCCTTGTAGCCTGCAATGCGTGACGGGTCCGGCCCGTCGCTGGCCTGGGCCAGGACGGGGGCTTGCGCGGTCAGGCAGAGTGCAAAGGCGGCGAGTGCTTTGCGCATATCAAAGGGCTCCTGAGAAACTTCCGGCCCACCCATTGCCCGACACATGCGACGAAACTGCGGCGAATGGCGCACGGATGCAAGCTGCAAGCACATTGCAAAGCGTTAGGGTGGTGTGATTGTCGCCATCTGGTGCCATATCGCACCCATGCTGCGCCCCGACCTCCTGCTCCAGCCCACGCCTGCAGGGCTGTATTGCCCGCCGGGCGACTTCTATATTGACCCGGTGCGCACGGCGGTGGAGCGCGCTGTCATCACCCATGGCCATGCCGACCATGCCCGCGCGGGACATGGCAAGGTGCTGGCCACGCCGGAAACCATCGCGATCATGGCCGCGCGCTATGGAGAGAATTTCGCAAAGTCGCGCCAGGCGCTGCCGATCGGCGAGCATGTGGAGGTGGGTGGCGTGCGCGTCTCCTTTGCGCCGGCGGGCCATGTGCTCGGCTCGGCCCAGGCGATTGTCGATTACAGGGGCCTGCGCATGGTCTGCACCGGCGACTTCAAGCGCCGACCGGACCCGACATGCGCGCCCTTCGAGGTGGTCCCGAACACCCATGTGTTCATCTCCGAGGCGACCTTCGCCCTGCCCGTCTTCACCCACCCCGACACGGATGGAGAAATCGCAAAACTGCTCGCCAGCGTGCGCGCCTTCCCGGAAGCGACCCACCTTGTCGGCGTCTATGCCCTCGGCAAGGCCCAGCGCGTGATCCGGCTGCTGCGCCGGGCGGGATACAAAGCGCCTCTCTTCATTCACGGGGCGCTGGAGAAACTCTGCACGCTTTACCAGCATGAGGGCATTGATCTTGGCGAGCTGCGCACGGCGACGCTCGACAAGGAGAGCCGCGGGGCGAGCGAGCAGTTTCGCGGCGGTATCGTGCTCGGCCCGCCCTCGGCCTTCCGCGACAAATGGGGGCGGCGCTTCCCCGATCCGATCCTCGCCTTTGCCAGCGGCTGGATGCGGGTGCGCCAGCGGGCAAAGCAGGGCGGGGTGGAGCTTCCGCTGATCATTTCAGACCATGCCGACTGGAACGAGCTGACGCAGACCGTGCGTGACGTAAACCCGGAGGAGCTGTGGGTGACCCATGGCCGCGAGGATGCCCTGTGCCGCTGGGCGGAACTGGAAGGGCGCAAGGCCAGGCCGCTACGCCTTGTGGGCTATGGTGATGAAGGGGATTGACCTTGCCAGCGGGGCGGGGGCTATGGTGCGGCAAGCTATCTGACTGGAGCTGCCATGACCTTGCGCCTGCCCATTCTTGCCCTGCTGGGCACGTTCATGCTCGCCAGCTGTGATGCGGTCCGGGTGCCCGGTGTGGAGCGACCCGAAGAGCCCGAAAGCCCCGTCGCCGCCGACCCGCCATCGCAAGTGCCTTCCCAGGCACCCAACACGCCGCCTGCATCCGACCCGGGCGCGCCCGCAGCGCCGGCCGATCCCGGGACAGACACCGCCGACACAGACCCCGAACCGCCGGCCGCCGCGCCCATCTACGATCTCGCCGAGATCAATGCGGTGACCTGCGGACTGCCGGAAACGGCCGAGCCGACGCCGACGCTGGCGCAGTTGAATAAAGCGGCCGCGGCAGAACTCGGCCCCCAGCCCGAAAGCTTACTGCAGACCCAGGTGGTTGGCGTGTCCATGGCCGTCTCATCGCTGGACCTGTTTCCCGGCATCGTGAAGATCGAGCCTGTCAATTATGACGTGCTGGGCAATGAATCGCGCGGCCATTGCGGTGCCACGCGCATCGCCGATCGATGGTTCCTGACGGCCGCCCACTGTATTGATGAGGGATATGACGAAATCCGCTTCATCGCCGGCGCGGTGAATGTGCGCGACACGGAAAACGCATCGATCTTCAAGGCTGAATCCGCGATCTGCCATGCCGGTTATGGCGGGCTCGATACGGGGATGATCAACGACATTGCCCTGATCAAGGTGTCAGAGGACACCCTGCCGACCATCCGAAACGTCCCCATAGCGAGCTATGGCGAGCCGAACGAGACCTTCTCTCCGGACAATTATTCCACCCCGATCATGGCCGGCTGGGGCTCGACGTCCTACGGCTCCACGCCTTCAGAAGTGCTGCTCTCGACGGAGGTCCGCCTGGTCAGCGCCAGCCCCAGCGTCATACTGGTCGAGAGCGTGGATGGCAGGGGCCCCTGCCAGGGTGACAGTGGCGGCCCGCTCTACGTCACCGAAGAGGACCGCCAGCAGCGCGTGGTCGGCGTGCTGTCGAATGTCCAGAGCGCGCGAGGCTCAACGCCCTGTGCCGGCACCTATCGCGGCCAGTACACAAATGTGGGCGGCTATGCCGACTGGATCGACAACGTGATCCGGGCTTGTGAGGACAACCCCCTGCTTTGCCGAAACTGAGCGTGTAGCGAGATACAGGGCCGATGCCGTATCGCAGCCTGGATCCCGAAAAGCTGATCGCAACGCTTGAGCGCCTGAACCAGAGGGTGCACGAACGCTTTCCCGAACGCGGGATCAGCGCGGTGTGCAGCGAGCTGCTAGAGCTGGCGCACGCGCATGGGGCCCGCTCGAAGATCCTGCGCAAACCAAATTACTGGATCTGGGCCGGACAGGGACTGACACTCGGGCTGTTCCTCAGCGGGATGGCCTATGGCGTCTATAAGTACCGACTGCCGCGGATGGAAGGCGAAACGCTCAGCGCCTTCGAGGGGGTGGAAGCGCTCATCAACCTTGTCATCCTGGCTGGGGCAGCGGCATGGTTCCTGCTGAACCTCGAAGCAAGGATCCGGCGCGGCAGGATCCTGTCTGACCTGCACCAGTTGCGCTCGATTGCCCACGTGATCGACATGCACCAGCTCACGAAGGACCCAACCTCAATACTGGGCGAGGACGATCAGCGCACTCCGTCCTCGCCTGACCGGGACATGAGCGACTTCGAACTGGTTCGCTACCTGGACTATTGCGCTGAAATGCTGTCGCTGACCGGCAAGCTTGCCGCCCTGTACATGAATACAAGCGAGGACAATGTTGTCATCGCGGCGGTCAACGAGATCGAGGAGCTGACCACAAATCTCTCCAGAAAGGTGTGGCAGAAAATCATGATCCAGCGGCAGGGCCGCCCTGCGGGCTCAACCAGAGGGGTCTGAGGCCCTCGCCTCCCGGCGCTTGATCTGCATTTTTCTCAGGGATGACAGCATATCGACGGTGGAGCGCCCGACCTTCAACAGGGTGTCCAGATCCGGGTCCTTTCCGCTGGTCGTATCGAACTGTTCCAGTGTGTCCGACAATTCAGCAATGAGCTTGTCTGCAGGTTCTTGCATTTTCCCCTCACCACGCCCGCAGCCGAGCGCCGTTTTCCCTTTTCTCGCGAGCTGACTGGCGCAGCCTCAGTCTTTTTACTTGTGGCAGCAGATGTCTGCCGGGTCGATGTCTTCGAAGTGATGTTTAATGAGTGCGTGCGCCATGTCAAAAGGTAAAGCATTATTGATATTACCGGAGCGCAGTTCCGGAGATTCGCGATCCGGCGTCGCGCCTCCCGGGCCCTTGAGATCCGGGTCAGCGTGTGGGTTTCGGCGCGGGCGCGGCACCCCTGTCGGAAGACTCAAATTCGGGTGAAAAGGCTCTATCTCCGCGCCATGGACAGATTCGCGGCACTCCTGGACCGGCTCATCCTGACACCGCAGCGCAACGGGAAGCTCGACCATCTTGCCAGGCATTTCCGGGAGACCCCGGACCCGGCCCGTGGCTGGGCGCTGGCGGCGCTGGCCGGAGAGCTCGACATCCCGGCCGTCAAGGCCGGCACGATCAGGGCCTTGGTGGAGCAGCGGATGGATGGGCACCTCTTCCGCCTCTCCTATGACTATGTCGGAGACCTGGCCGAGACGGTCAGCCTGGTCTGGCCCGGAAAGCGAGGCGCCAACCGCGCGCCGCCAATCGAAGACGTGGTGCCGGCGCTCCTGGAGGCTCGCCGCGCGGACGGGGCGCGCCTGGTCGAGGGCTGGCTGGACGACCTGGACCCGCCGGGACGCTGGGCGCTGTTGAAACTCGTCACGGGCGGGCTGAGGATCGGGGTCTCGGCCCGGCTGGCCAAGGCCGCGCTGGCGCGTTTCGGCGAGGTGGAGGTGGGCGAGATCGAGGAAATCTGGCATGGTCTCGCCCCGCCCTATGAGAGCCTTTTCGCCTGGCTGGAGGGGCACCAGGACAAGCCGCAGCCGGACATCACAGCGCCCTTCCGGCCCGTGATGCTGGCCCACCCCCTGGTTGCAAAGGACAAGAGAGACGATCCCGATGCGGTCGATCCGGCGCTCATCACGCCCCGGGCCTTTGCGGCCGAATGGAAGTATGACGGCATCCGTGTGCAGGCGGTGGCCGAGAATGGCGTGCGGCGCATCTACACCCGCACGGGCGATGACATCAGCCACACCTTCCCTGACGTTCTGGCGGCCATGGACTTCGAGGCCGCAATCGATGGCGAACTGCTGGTGCGCGCGGGCGATGGTGGCGTCGCGCCCTTCAACGAATTGCAGCAGCGCCTGAACCGGAAGACGGTCTCCAAACGGCAGATGCTGGATCGCCCGGCCTTCATTCGGGCCTATGACGCCCTTTTCATCGACGGTGAGGACCTGCGCCGGCTGGATTTCCGAACACGGCGCGCGCGGTTGGAAGCCTTCATCGACGACCTCGACACCGAACGCATTGACCTGTCGCCACTTGTGGAGATGAGCGACCTGGCAAGCCTGGACCGGGCGCGCAAACAGCCGCCTGCCCCCGAAATCGAAGGCGTCATGCTCAAACGCTGGGACAGCGCCTACCTGGCCGGGCGTCCGAAAGGCCCCTGGTATAAGTGGAAGCGCGACCCGTTCCTCATTGACGCGGTCCTGCTTTATGCCCAGCGCGGCCATGGCAAGCGGTCCAGCTTCTACAGCGATTTCACCTTTGGCGTCTGGCGCGCAGGCGAGACAGGCGACGAGCTGACACCTGTCGGCAAGGCCTATTTCGGCTTCACGGATGAGGAGTTGAAACAGCTCGACAAGTTCGTTCGCGACAACACCACTGACCGTTTCGGACCGGTCCGCGCCGTCACCGCCACCGAGGATTTCGGCCTGGTCCTGGAGGTCGCCTTCGAAGGCCTGCAACGCAGCCCGCGCCACAAATCCGGACTTGCCATGCGCTTTCCTCGGATCAATCGCATCCGCTGGGACAAACCCGCACGCGAAGCCGACCGGCTGGAAACGCTTGAAGCCATGCTGCCGGACAGCATTCTTACGAAGCGGTAACGCGCTTTCGCCCCACGCTGGCCGTATTCATGAACCAGTTAGCAATTCATTCGTAGCACTGCTGGCGAAGACGAAGCGGGGCAGGACCAAAGGGCCATGGCGCTGAAAAAGCCAGACAGACCAGCAGGCAAGCCGGCGAGGCCGGCGCCGCGCGCGAAAAAGCGCAGGCGCCCGATGTTGAAGTATGGCCTGATTTCGGCGCTCGTCCTGGCCCTTGGCAGTGCCGGCGGCGCAGCGATCTACTACCAGATGCTGGTCCAAGACATGCCCGCGCTCCCCACCACTGCCGAGCTTTGGACGGTCAAACGGGAACCGGCCGTGGAGTTCCGCTCCGAAGACGGGACGCTGCTGGCGATTCGCGGGCCGCGTTATGGGCGCAAGGTCGCGATCGGTGACCTTCCAGCCCATGTTCCACAGGCTTTCATCGCGGCCGAAGACAAGCGCTTCTACGAACACGATGGCGCTGACACCACGGCGATCGCCCGGGCCGCATGGCTGAACTGGCGCCAGGGCAGGACGGTCTCTGGCGCGTCGACCATCACCCAGCAACTGATCAAGAACCTGGTGCTCGATCCGCGCCAGACCATCAAGCGCAAGGTCCAGGAAGTGGAACTGGCGCGAGAACTCGAAAACCGGCTCAGCAAGGACCAGATCCTCGAACTTTACCTCAACCGGGTGTATTTCGGCGCGGGCTTCTACGGCCTGGATGCCGCCAGTCGCCACTATTTCGGCAAGCCACCCGGAGAGCTGACGCTGGCCGAGGCCTCCCTGCTGGCGGCCCTGCCCCAGGCCCCGTCGCGACTGGCGCTGACCGGCAATATGGATGAGGCGCGCCAGCGCCAGGATTACGTGCTCGACGAGATGGTGGATGCCGGCTTCGTCAGCGCGTTAGATGCCGAATTTGCCCGCATGGAGGCCATCACACTGGCCGGCCGGCCGGGCGAGGCGCCGGATTTCGGATATGCGCTGGATGCCGCCGCGGCGAAACTTCCGGAACTGCTCCCGGATGGCGCGGCACCCGACCTGGTGGTCACGCTGACCATTGAACCGACCCTCCAGGCAAACGTGCAGGCGCTCGTGACACAAACCATTCAGGAGAAGGGGCCGGACGCGGAGGCCAGCCAGGCCGCAACCATTGTCATGCGCCAGGACGGTCGCATCGCAGCGATCGTGGGCGGGGTGGACTATGCCGCCTCGGAGTTCAACCGCGCCACCCAGGCCCGCCGCCAGCCGGGATCGGCCTTCAAGGCCATGGTCTATGCCGCCGCCCTGGAGGCCGGGAATTCGCCCTATGACCTGCGCCAGGACGTGCCATTGAAGATTGGCCGCTGGGAACCGAAGAACTATACGGGCGACCATCTGGGCCCGGTCACCCTGGCCGAGGCCTACGCGGAGTCCCTGAACACGGTTTCGGCCCTGTTGACCCAGGAAGTCGGCGAGGAAGCGGTCATCCACCTGGCCCGCCGGCTCGGCATCGAATCCGGGATGCAGCCCCTGCCCTCCATCGCGCTGGGCACCCAGGAAGTCACTCTGGAGGAACTCACCCGCGCCTATGGGGCGTTCATGCTGGACGGGATGCGCCTGCAGCCTTTCCTCATCGCGCGCATCGAGGACACGCGGGGCAACCTGATCTACGAGCCGCCCACCCCCAATCCCCGCCGGGCGGTGGAAACAGGCGTGGCGCGCGACATGACCGCGATGATGGTCGGTACGGTTGAAGATGGCACGGGCACCGCAGCGCGAGTGGACGGACACCGGATCGCGGGCAAGACCGGGACCAGCCAGGACTGGCGCGATGCATGGTTCGTCGGGTATGCTGGTGCGGCCGTTGTGGGCGTCTGGGTCGGCAATGACGATGACAGTTCGATGGCCAGGGTCACGGGCGGCGGTCTGCCGGCCGAGCTGTTTTCGGGGGTGATGACACTGGCGCTGGAGGGCGAGACACCCCGGCGCCTGCCCGGCGCAGACCGCTATGTGGCCCTCAGCGAAGGGGCAGAGCAGCGCATCGCCTTCTACCGCACCCTGTCAGGTGCCTTTTCCAGCGTTTCCGGCCGAGAGGCCGCCCGCCTTCAGGGCGCAAGCCTGCAGACCCCGTCGCAGAGGCCCTGACACGCGCCTGCCTCAGGCTGCTTCGGTTTCCTGCGCCAGTTCCTTGGCCTGTTCGATCCACTTCTCGCGGGTCACACGGTTCTTGAAGGCCAGCTTGTCGTCGATCCACTCTCCGTCGGCTTTGGTCCAGGCGGCAATCTGGTGGAAATGATAGATACCGAGGTCATGGAGCATGGCGGAGAGCTTTGCGCCGATGCCTTTGATGCGGGTCAGATCGTCGGGCTCGCCCATGGGGGCATCAAGCAGTTCAGGTCCCTCTCTGGTGGCCGCGCCGGTCGCCGCCGCAGCGCCCGTCTTCCAGAAGACCGGCGGTGAGAAGTTTTCGGCCGCCGTGACCCAGCTGTCATTTGCCGCCATCATCGGCAGGCCCGAACGGCGCATGCGGTCGAACACATCGGTCATCATGTTGCCGGGAACCCGGACCGGCCAGCTGGCCCAGGACGGCAGGGCTTGGAGCATCTCGGCCGCCTGCTCCCAGGCATTGAGATTGGCATCGGCCATCTTGTGGAAACTTTCGCGCATCGCTTCTTCGTCAAAGAAGAACTGCGGGTTTGGAACCGGCACTTCAACTGCGACCCAGCTGGCCGGCGTGGCGCTGGTCTTCGATGCGCGCTCGACAGCGGCAATCATCGTGTCCTGCATGGCGATGTTGGCTTGCAGCGCCGTACGCGTCGCGGCGGCAAAAAATGCGAACGGGGTGTGGGCACCAAGATCAGTCATGGGACAAACTGCCTCTCTACATCAACAATTGTTCTTGTCTTTAGCACAAATTGTTGCGCCGCACAATTAATATTCCGCACCCGCACAAGGTTTTGCCCTCTTTTTGCCCGCAAGCAAGCCGACTAGACCGCTGCCATGAGCGATGTGCAGGATATCACCCGCAAGGCACCCCGCGTGCTTGTCTTTGATTCCGGGATCGGCGGGCTGACCGTGCGGGGCGAAATCCTGGCGCTGGCCCCCGGGCTGACCGTTGATTACGCAGCCGACACGGGCTTCTTTCCCTATGGCGACAAGCCGGACGCGGCCCTTGCCGCGCGCGTGCCGGCCATCGCGATGGCCCTGGTGGAGGCAGCCTGCCCGGACGTCTTCGTGATCGCCTGTAACACGGCCAGCACCCTGGCGCTCAAGGCCACGCGCGCGGCGCTGACCATTCCCGTGGTGGGCACGGTCCCGGCCATCAAACCCGCCGCAGCCGCCAGCCGGACCCACACGATCGGCCTCTTGGCCACGCCGGGTACACTGGCCCGCGACTACACAGCGCGGCTGATTACCGAGTTTGCGCCCCACTGCCGGGTCATACAGCATGGCAGCGTGTCACTGGTGCACCTCGCCGAAGCCCTTGCCGCTGGCGAGGACGTGCCGCGGCGGGATATTGCGGCGGCCCAGGCACCCCTGTTCGAGGCACCCGGTGGCGCCGACATCGATACGGTGGTGCTGGCCTGCACCCACTTCCCGCTTTTGCGCGACGCCCTGGCCGATGCCGCGCCGGAGGGCGTGACCTACATTGACAGCGGAGCGGCAATTGCGCGGCAAACCGGGCGCATCCTGGCGGGCACCGCCGTCACAAACTCCCCGATGCGACCGGCCCGGGCATGGGTGACGGCAGACCCCGTCCCGGCCCGGCTAAAGACCACGCTGCTGCGCTATGGCCTGGAAACGGTCACAGCCGTTCCGATATCGCCTGCCGCAGGCAGCTCATAGGCGCTGGCGAAGGGGCTGTCGGCCACCTCAACCTCGCCATAGTGACCAAACCCGTTGAACTGGCTGGCCATGGCGCGGCCATAGGCGCCGATATTGCCGAATTCGATATAGTCACCCTCTGACAATCCTACGGGAAGGGTCACGGGCCTTGCAAATCGATCGGCGCTGTCGCAGGTCGGCCCATACAGCGTGTACTCGCCTTGCGCGCATGCCAGTTCTCCGGTCGGCGACAGCGCGCGCGCAGGAAACGGCCAGTCGAGGTTGACTGCGTCATAGAGCGCGCCGAACCCGCCATCATTGAGATAGAGCGCACCATCCTTTGCGCCGTCGATGCGCACCAGCAGGCTCTCGGCCTCCGCCACGAGCGCCCGGCCCGGCTCGCTCCACAGTTCGGCGCTTTCCAGCACCATCATCTCTTCAAAAGCCTGTTCAACGAGGTTGGCATAGCACTCAAGCGCCTGCGGCGCGCCATAGGTTGCCGGAAAACCGCCACCGACATCGACCACGTCCACCGTCACGGCCGCTGCAGCGATTAGGCGGGACACATCCGCCATCGCGGTTGGCCAGGCGCCGGGATTCATGGACTGGCTGCCGACATGGAAGGACACACCGAGGCGTTCCGACACGGCGCGCGCGGCCCGCAAAAGGCCCGGCGCCAAATCCTCATTGGCGCCGAACTTGCCCGTCAGCGGCACCGTCGCGCCGGCGTTCGACACACCGATCCGGACGATCAGGGTCAGGTCCCGGGCATGGCCCGTGGCCTCCAGGATCTTCTCAAGCTCGGCATGGCTGTCGAGGACGAAACGGCGCACGCCATGGCGCTCATAGGCGGCCCGGATGGCGTTGCGGTTCTTGACCGGATGCATGAAAGCCATCGTGGCACCGGGAAGGGCCCTGGCCACGGTTTCCACCTCGGCAGCCGAGGCCACATCGAAGCCGCGCAGGCCCGCATCCCAGAGACCCTGCAGGATGTGGCGAGCGGGATTGGCTTTCACTGCGTAAAAGACGTCGCCAGGAAACTGGTCGAGGAACCAGTCGCCCGCCGCTTTCAGGCGGTGCGGTCGGTAGCAGAAGACCGGCAGGTCCGGAGCCTTGGCGCAAACGAATTCAGCTACGTTGGTCCAGCGGTCCATCGCAAACTCTCCAGTGACATGGGCTGATCAACCCGCCTGTGACTGGCGTTAGTGCGTGTGAGTCCCCGCAAGCTGGGCCACGATGTCCGCCGAACCCGCGATATATGCAGGACAGCCGCACGGAGCAAGGCATTTCTGGAAGGCTTGCGGGGTTTCTTGCGGCTGTCACATTCGCCGCGTATCAAGGGCCAAAGCTTGTGACGGGGGCAACAGCCATGACCAGACAGACTGTTCTTCTCGGCTTCTTCGCCTTCCTTCTGGCCGCGTGCGGCGACAGCGGGCTGTCGCGTTTTGACGGGGAGCCCATTCCCGCCCCGCCCCCGCTGGGCGAGGCGGACCGCATCCGTATTGTCGGCTCGTCCACCGTCTCGCCCTTTGCAACCACGGTGGCCGAGCAATTCGGCGCCTCCACCCGCTTTTCCACACCGATTGTCGAGACGACGGGTACGGGCGGCGGCTTCAAGGCCTTCTGCAGCGGCGTGGGCCCGGTAGAGCCGTCCATCTCCAACGCGTCGCGGCGCGTGAAGCCATCGGAAATCGCCCTGTGCGTCGAGGCCGGGATCACCGAGCTGGTCGAGGTCAAGATCGGCTATGACGGGATCGTGCTCGCCACGGGCAAGGACTCGCCGGACTTCGATCTTACCAAGGAGCAGATCTGGCGCGCCCTTGCAGTGGAAATCCCGGACGGCCAGGGCGGCTGGAAACGCAACGACATCGAACGCTGGTCTGAGATTGACCCCGCCCTGCCCGATCTGCCGATCCGCGTCTCTGGCCCGCCGCCCACATCGGGCACGCGCGACGCCTTCGTCGAGATCGCCATGGAAACAGGTGCCAAGGAGGTGCCCGAGATGGCCGCCCTCGAAGAGACCGATCCGGACGCCTTCGACCGGCGCGCCACCACGGTGCGCACCGATGGCGCCTGGGTCGACAGTGGCGAAAACGACACCGCGATCATCCAGACCCTGATCAACAACCCGAACGTTGTGGGCGTGCTCGGCTTTTCGTCCGCAGAGCAGAATGGTGACAGGGTGAAGGCCGCCCGGGTCAACGGCATTTACCCGACCTTCGAGGCCATCACGTCCGGCGAGTACAAGGTGTCCCGCTCGATGTATTTCTACATCAAGGTTCAGAACGTGCCCCTGGTGCCCGGGCTTATGGATTATATCTCGGCCTTCACCGATGACGATGCCTGGGGCCCGACGGGATATCTCGCCGAGAAGGGCCTCATCCCCCTGCCCGCCGACGAACGTGCCCGCGTGCGCGCCCATGCCATGGATCTTGTCGCGATGGACATCGAAGCTGCGGGCTGATCGCTGGCGGCACTGGTGGTGAGCGGTCTGGATATGCTGTGACCCTCATCCTGAGCGATGACGTCGGATGAAGTTCTGCGCCCATTCCATGTTTCGTCTCCGCTCACCATGAGAGTTCGTCTTCGCTCACCTTAAGCAAGAGCCCGCTGCGCAGACGACCCCTAGCCTCTTTGCCCGTTCCGTCTTAAGTCGCTGGCCATGTCGCACACCGAAGAATCCAAGCGCCGGCGCACCTTTGCGATCATCTCGCACCCCGATGCCGGCAAGACCACGCTGACCGAATCCCTGCTGCTTGCGGGCGGTGCCATCCGGCTGGCCGGACAGGTTGCCGCGCGCGGAGAGCGCCGGCGCACCCAGTCCGACTGGATGAAGATCGAGCGCGACCGGGGCATCTCGGTGGCCTCCTCGGTGATGACCTTCGAGCACCAGGGCAAGGTCTTCAACCTGCTGGACACGCCCGGCCACGAGGACTTCTCCGAGGACACCTACAGGACGCTGACAGCCGCCGACAGCGCCATCATGGTGCTGGACGCAGCCAAGGGCATCGAGCCCCAGACCCTGAAACTGTTCGAGGTCTGCCGGATGCGCGACATCCCCATCATCACCTTCATCAACAAGATGGACCGCGAGGCCCAGGACCCCTTCGCCCTGCTCGACGAGATTGCCGACAAGCTGCAACTCGACACCGCCCCGCTCTACTGGCCAGCCGCCTCGGGGCAGCGTTTTGCGGGGATGGTGGATTTGCGCCGGGATGAGTTCCTCGTCTTCCGCAAGGATGGAGAGGTCACCCCTGGCCAGACCGAGCGGATCAAGTGGGGCGGCAATTCGGTCGCAAACGTGATGGACGAAGTGGTCCAGGCCGAGATCGAGGAAGGCGCAGAACTGGCCCGCGAGGCCCTGCCGGATTTCGATGAGGCCGCCTACAAGGAAGGCCACATGACGCCGGTCATCTTCGGCTCGGCGCTGCGCCATTTCGGCATGCCGGAACTGCTCGGCGCGCTGGAGGAGTTTGCGCCCTCGCCCCGGCCCCAGACCGCAGAGGTGGGCGGGCAGGACAAACTCGTGCGCGGCGACGACCCGGAGGTCTCCGGCTTCGTCTTCAAGATCCAGGCGAACATGGACCCCAACCATCGCGACCGGATCGCCTTCTTGCGCCTCTCCTCGGGCGAGTTCAAGCGCGGCATGAAGCTGAAGACGGCCGCCGGCAAGCTGCTCAATGTCCACAACCCGCTCATGTTCCTGGCCCGGGACCGCGAGATCATGGAAACCGCCTATGCGGGCGACGTGATCGGCGTGCCCAACCATGGCGCCCTGCGCGTGGGCGACAGCCTGTCGACCTCCGGTAAGATCCAGTTTGCGGGCATCCCGAACTTCGCACCGGAAATCCTGCGCCGGGCCCGGATCAAGGATCCGATGAAGCAGAAACACCTGCGCAAGGCGCTGGAAAGCCTCGCCGAGGAAGGCGTCACCCAACTGTTCAAGCCGGCGATCGGGTCGGACATGATTGTCGGCGCTGTGGGCCAGCTCCAGTTCGAGGTGATGAGCGAGCGGCTGAACGCGGAATATGGCCTGGAGGTCGAATTCGAGACCGCGCCCTATAATGTCGCGCGCTGGCTGGACTGCGATGACCCGAAAAAGCTGGAAGCCTTTCTGGACAAGAACAAGTCCGCCAGTGGCACGGATCTGGACGATTCTCCGGTTTATCTCGCGAAAAACGCTTGGGATGTCGGCTACGCTATGGAAAAGAATCCCGACATTCGCTTTTCCGCCACAAAAGAACGCTCGACCTGAGACAAGAGACTGGAGAGGGTCAGATGGCCAGCGCTACACAAGCCGCGCCCAATGCAGTGACACAATGGATGGAGGCCAATGCGCCGGGCTGGGTCGCCGATGGCTGGGCCTACCTGCTGGGCATCTGGAATGAGGGCGCCCTCGGCCTGACCTATGGCGAAATCATCATGGCCGTCGGCATCATCCTGCTTGCGCTCCTGATCCGTGGCATCTTTGCACGCACCGTGGTGCGCGGCATCACCCGGGCGGCCGCCGGCACAAAAACCAATATTGATGATGCGCTGGTCAAGGCGATCGCCACGCCGCTGAAGATTGTTCCAGTCATTGTCGGCTTCTACTTTGCGCTCCAAGTGCTTAACATTGGTGACGATGGCGAAGTGGTCGCCAACAAGATCGTTCAGTCAGCGGTGGCGCTGTCGGTGTTCTGGACCCTGTCGCGGGCCGTGAACGCTTTCGAGTTCGTCTTCACCGGCCTGCGCGACACGCTCTCGCCCGCCATTGTCGACTGGATGCTGAAGGCGCTGCAGATCTTCCTGGTGATTGTCGGCTTTGCCGCCGTGGCAGAGATCTGGGGCATCGCCATCGGCCCAATCATTGCCGGGCTTGGCATCTTCGGCATCGCCATTGGCCTTGGCGCCCAGGACCTGTTCAAGAACCTCATCTCGGGCATTCTGATCCTGACTGAGAAACGCTTCGTGCCCGGCGAGTGGATCAAAGCCGATGGCGTGGTCGAGGGCACCGTGGTCAAGATCAACTTCCGCTCCACGCTGATCCGCCGCTTCGACAAATCCCCGGTCTACGTGCCCAACTCGCTTCTGTCGGACGGGCCAGTGACGAATTTCTCGCGCATGACCCACCGGCGCATCAAATGGGTCGTCGGCGTGGAATACCGCACCACCGTGGACCAGCTGAAATACATCCGCGACGAGATCGAAGCCTTCCTGTGGACCGATGACCGCTTTGCCAAGCCACCAGAAGCGGCCCTTTTCGTGCGCATCGACAGTTTCAACGCCAGTTCGATCGATTTCCTGATCTACACCTTCACCCACACCAAGAATTGGGGCGAGTGGCTGGAGATCAAGGAGTCCCTGGCGGTGGCCATCATGGACATCATCGACAAGGCGGGCACGGGCTTCGCTTTCCCCTCGCGCACCATCTACATGCAGCAGCAGGACCCGCCGGAAATCATGGCACCGCCCGCGCGCAGCGATGCGGCCATCCGCACCGCCACCGAAATGGCAGACCTCAAGCGCACAAAGGGCATGGGCGAGGCCGACGACGAGGGCTGATGGCCGTCAGCCGCCCTCGCCCTTTGCCGGCGGGGCCTGGCTGGAGCGCGATGCCATGCGCGCGGTGGCCCGCACCGCCAGCATGTCCAGGAGGTCGCGTTTGCTGCGCGAGCGCACATCGATGGCGCTTGCCAGGCCATGCTCCTTGAGCAGCTGTCGCAGTTCGGCCGCCTCAAAACCCTCAAATGCCCGGCGCACGGCCTCTGCCCCACCCTTGGACGCGATTTCTATCGGATTGAGCACCTCGACAGCCGCCCGCGCCGGGAAACTCACCTCGCCACCGGCCGCCTTGACCAGGCGCGCCGCAAAGGCCGGGTTGGCCGCAGCCTCTTCCCGGATGACATCGAATATGCGGTCGAGAAACTCAGTGGGTGTCATTCGCGCACCATTTTCCAGGCTGTGCCCGTCCTCAATTGCATGAAATCGGCGTAGCGCTGGGAGAGCCGGCGCACGTCGCCCGTGACTGCGCCATACTTTCCACGGAACGTGTTGTAGCTGTCAGGGGACGGACGGTCCATCGCCTTCAGGACACTCACCGAGTCCGGGATCACCGCACCAAAATAGCGGTCGCGCAGATAGACATCCTGAATGTCAGCACGGATCTGGCGCGCCATCGCAGTGTTCCGGAACCGGGTGACCACCACAAAGCTCTGGGCGGCGAGGTCGGGGGTGACATGCTCGCTCACCCAGTCGGAGAACTGCTTTGTGCCCCAGGTCGAGATCGGATCGGCCAGCGTCGGCAGCACAAACGTATCGGAGGCGGCCAGTGCCGCGCGCGAAAGTGGCGACAGGTGGGGCGGGCAATCGATCAGAATCACATCATACAGGGACAGGAGCGGCTCAACCGACGCGCTGAAATGCTGCGTCAGGGCGGTCGCCAGCGTCGATGGGGTTCCGGTCCCGGAATACCAGTCCTCCTCAAGCGACATTTCCGCCAGGCGCAGTTTCGGGTGCGACGGCAGGATCGACACCCAGCCCAGCCGCTCGTCGCGCTCCTCGGCCCGGCGAAGTTCCTCAAGGGACACCGCATTCGGAATGATGAACGGGCCGGCAACGGGCGGTTCGCCGCGCACGAACTGTCCAAGCAATTCATGGGCGCCCTTGCCCTGGTCAGCGGCCTTGTCGAGGCCCATTTCCGTCAGCAGCACCTGGCTGGAATTTGCCTGGCTGTCGAGGTCGACAACCAACACGTCGAGGCCAAAGAAATAGGCCAGGCCATCGGCCAGCATCACCGTGGTGGTGGACTTGCCGACGCCGCCTTTCAGATTGGCAATCGCAGCGATGTTCGCTGACATTGTTCGGCCCTCCCGCATTTTCTACACCCACCACAGAAAGGGTTGTGACCCACCCGGCCGGTGCGAACAAGGATTGACAGTCCGCTTTCTCCAATGGGTTGCAGGCTGGCGCCGAACGCGCTGTTCTGGCGAGTGAATTGCATGGTGGCTCGGGCAGTCACATCCACTTGCCGACCCATTCCAACTGGAGCATTTCTTGGCGTCCCTTGTCATCTCCATTCCCACCTTCCAGCGCAATGGCCCGCTCGGGGAACTCCTCACTGCCCTGCAAGGCCAGGACCATCCCGCGCCTGGCGACCTCGACGTGCGCGTGCTTGTCATCGACAACAATCCCGATGCTCGCGCCCGGCCCGTTGCCG
This sequence comes from uncultured Hyphomonadaceae bacterium, assembly GCA_964625835.1. Lineage (GTDB taxonomy): Bacteria > Pseudomonadota > Alphaproteobacteria > Caulobacterales > Hyphomonadaceae > UBA5336. Next base: position 88 of record CAZVES010000036.1, on the reverse strand, counting down.
AGGCCATGGACTCTGCCATGGCGGCCTACCCGGTCGGATATGTTCATGAAACACAGCCCGGTGTGGCGCATGTCCGCAACAGGGCCCT
>CAZVES010000035.1:0-19142 GCA_964625835.1 uncultured Hyphomonadaceae bacterium | reverse complement strand
CATTGCATCAAGTCGGTCCATCGCGGCCCAGTCTCTCCATTCAGTTTGTGCATATCAGATATGGCGATTTTCCCTCGCCAGAAAAGCCACGCCGGAAGTCGAATGCCTTCCGGCCTCTCCCGATCATGAAAAAAGCCGCCCCGGGGCAGGGGCGGCTTTTGATTGGGGTGCTACCGGTTGGCAGGAGATCAGTTTCAGCCGCCCAGGCCCTCGAAGGTCTTGCGGACAGAGACCTTGAAGGTCCGGCCAAACGGGTTGTGCGTGTAGGGATCGTAGTTCAGGTCGAAAGCCGCAGGGGGCGGATCCTGATCGAACACGTTCACCACCGAAAGGCCGATATCGAAGTCATAGGGCGCTTCCCAGTTGTAGAACAGGTCCAGCGTGGTCTGGCTGTCGATTTCCGGGTAGACGCCGCCGCGCGCTGCGGCCGGGCGCTCATCTTCATAGCTGTCGATATGCCGGACGACGCCGCGGATGTTGTGGTCTCCCATGGCGAGGTTGGCGAACACGTTCGCCTTCCACTGGGGCAGCGAGCGGTTGAAGTTTGACCGGTTGAACTGGTCGACATAGTCACCCCCGCCAATGGCCACGCCTTCCACGAAGTAGGGGTCGACGACGTACTCGATGACATAGGTGGCATCGAGCCCGAGCGCGAACTCGCTGTTGCCAAGGTCCCAAACGTTTTCGGCGCGCAGGTCGATACCGGACGTCTCGATATCGGGGCCGTTCACGACATTGGTCCGGATTCTCGAGATACTCGTAGGCGCGGGCGCACCATCAAACACGACCCGGCTCAGGATCGCGTCGTCGTCGGTCGTCGGCGTTCCCAGTGCGGCAATCGCTGCCGCCACGATGTTGGCCTGCTCCTCAACAATGATCGGGTCGCTGAAATCGAAATTGTAGTAGTCGATCGACGCGTTGAACCCGCCATTCTGGTAAAGTGCGCCGAAGTTGAAGCTGAAGGCGCTTTCCGGGCTGAGATCGGGGTTACCGAACTGGTCGACAGCCTTGAAGGCGCTGGTCGGTGCAACGAATTGAAGTGTCGTGGCGACACCGCCAAGCTGGTTCAGGGTCGGGCCTTTGAACGAGGTTTGGGCCGAACCGCGAAGGGCGAAATTGTCATTCACGTCCCACTTTGCGGCCACTTTCGGGTCGAAAGTGGAGCCAATTTCGCCGCCATAATCCTCAAACCTTGTCGCGACCTGGATGTTGAGATTATCGAACAGGGGCACCTGCAACTCGCCGAACAAGGCATAGATAGTTTGGTCGCGATCGGTCGGCACGGTGCCTGCGAGGAACGAGAAGGCCCCCGTGCCGCCGGGTCCCGGCGTGATGTTCAGATTGGTCAGATCGGTTGGTTGTGTCGTTCGCATCTCGTTGCGGATCTGCGCGCCGACAGCCCATCCGATCTCGCCGCCTTGCGCCTGGACACCGCTCATGCCAGACAGCGCCGCGTCAAAGACGAGAAGCTCGTTCTGCTGTGTACCCTCGGTTCCGCCATCGGTCATCCAGTCGGCCAGCGTCAGGGAGTTGGCAAGGTCTGGATTGAATTGCGGGTTGGGTGCTCCGTTGATCGCCCCTGCCGGAATGGCATTCGAGAAGGGGTTGTAATACTCACAAGCACCCGCGCCTGCGGTGAGAGAGCCGGTATAACCGTCCGCGAAGGGCTGTGTGCCCGTGGCCGGGTCGGTCCCGTCAATCGGATTGGTACAGACGCCGAAGCCCTGAAGCGCTGCTGTCAGACCAACAATATAGGTGTCATTTGTCTTGCCGAAGTAATCCGACTCCGAGTAACTTAGGCCGACATCGAAATTGACGCCATTCTCGAATGTGCCTGTCAAGTCTCCAGCGACCCTCAGGGTTTCATGCTCACGCACGCCTTCCTGCGCGCCGAAGTCAGTGCCTGGGAAACCGCCCCAGCCATAAACGCGACCGATGAACAGCGCCTGGAAGGCTGAATCCAGCGGCGTGCCCGGATTGTCGGCAATGTATTGCTGCCAGCCCGGATGGCTCGGGAAGACGACCTGGTTGGTCAGGGCCTGCGGCGGATAGGAGGGCGATGTCTTCCATTCCGGCACCTCGGACTTGCCGTAAAGCGCTTCGAGGTGGAACTCGGCCCCGTTGCCGAAGGTGCGGTTGTATTCGGAGAAGATCTGGTAGCGCTCTTCCTTCTCCTGGAGGTTATCAAACTGGGTGAACTGGAAGCGGCAGGTTCCGTCGCCCGCCAGTTGTCCGCCAAGGGGAACGCAGTTTACGTCCACAACGTTACCATTCACGCCAACCCCGCCGCCTGGCAGCTCCCCGATGGTTAGGAAGCGGCCCGGGTTGGAGAGCGAAGAATAGCCGGCCACCGGGTTGGTCGCGAGGTCTGGCGTCGCCCAGTCCTTATCGAGCAAGCCGACTTCCGAACGGGAATTGTATCCGACCGAAGTCACCCAGTTCCAATTGTCGCCCTGGAAACCGTATGCAGCAGAGAGATTATAATCGCCATCGTCATTACCATCGAAGGTGGAATAGTCCGCGCTCAGTTCGAGCCCATCGAGGTCGTTCCGGGTGATGAAGTTCACCACGCCGGCAATTGCGTCGGAGCCGTAAATGGCGGCCGCGCCATCCTTGAGCACTTCGATGCGTCCAACGGCCGCCGTCGGGATCATATTGGTGTCGATAAAGAGCTGGGCCTGCTCGCCAATTGCGACGGGCGAATAGACCTGTCGGCGCCCATTGATCAGCACGAGCGTCCGCGCCGGGCCGAGGCCGCGCAGGTTCACGTTGGATGTGCCTTCGAGGCCGTTGGAGGCAAACTGATTGGTCTGGCCGTCCACACCCGACGAGACGCCGAGATTGCGGATCAGTTCCGTGATCGAGGGGTTGCCTTCCAGTTGAAGGTCGCCGGCGGTCAGCACGTCGACCGGCAGGGCCGCGTCTTCCGGCGTTCCGGCAATCGCCGAGCCGGTCACCGTGACGGTGGCCTGGCGCAGGGCGTCGTCGTCCTGGGCGAAGGCACTGCCGCCGGCGGCAAAGGCCGCAGCTGACATTGAATAGACGAGTGTTGTCTTGAGTCTCATAACTGGTTTTCCTCCCGTATGAAGTGCGCCGTGTTCGGCGTCACGCTAGTTTAGTGTAATGCGTAATAACTGTTGCTGAATAGTGTCTTTCTATTGTGCGGTGCAGCAAGTGTTGCACAACAGTCACATATATCGAGTTGCAATAAGTTTCGACAGCGATTTTCTGGCCGGCCTGCCGCGCGCCCCGAATGTGGCCCACGGCCAATTGTCATGGCGCGCAACAGGCCCTAGGTTCAGCAGGGATGAGCCTTCAGCCACCCATCCTCGCCGTTGCGGACCTGATATCCGACCCGGTTTCGCCGGCCGAATTCCCAAAGGCCCAATTGCGATTTCGCAACCAGCGCTGGGCGCGGGCGGTTGGCCTGGACGGACTTTCGGACGCCGGGTGGATCGCGCATTTTGCCCGCTTCGAGCCCCTGCCCGGCAATCTGCCCGAACCGCTGGCCCTGCGCTACCATGGCCACCAGTTCGGCACCTACAATCCGCAGCTTGGCGACGGGCGCGGCTTCCTGTTTGCCCAATTGCCCAGCCCGGACGGGCGGGTCCTGGACCTCGGCACAAAGGGTTCCGGCCAGACGCCCTGGTCTCGCCAGGGCGATGGCCGCCTCACCCTGAAGGGCGCCGTTAGGGAAATCCTGGCGAGCAGCTATCTGGAAGCGCTTGGCGTGACCACGTCGAAGACGTTCTCGGTGGTCGAGACCGGCGAGGAGCTCTGGCGCGGGGACGAGCCCAGCCCCACCCGCAGCGCCGTCATGGTTCGCCTCCAGCACAGCCATATCCGCTTTGGCAGCTTCCAGAGGCTCGCCTATCTTGAGGACAAGCACGGCCTTGAGCGGCTTCTGGACCATTGTATCGAGACCTATCATCCGGGGGCGGACGGGCCCGACGTGTCCGGGAGGGCAAACGCTTTTCTCGCCCGCGTCAGCGAAGCCACCGCCCGGATGGTGGGCCAGTGGATGGCCGCCGGATTCGTACACGGCGTGATGAACACGGACAATTTCAACGTCACCGGCGAAACCTTCGACTTTGGCCCTTACAGGTTCCTGGCGACCAGCGATCCGAATTTCACGGCGGCTTATTTCGACCAGACGGGCCTTTACCGGTTCGGACGCCAGCCGACCCAGGCACTCTGGGCGCTGCAACAACTGGGCAGCGCCCTGCTCCCGCTTTCCGATGGTGAAGACTTGGCCGCGGCGCTCATGGGCTTCGAGCCGGCCTACCAGAAGGCCTTTGCCCGCCATACGCTCTTCCTGCTTGGACTCAAGGATGGGCCGGACCTGAACACCGACCTGGCGCTTCTCCAGGATTTTTATGCATGGATGACAGAAACCGGGGCCGACTGGCCGCAGACCTTCTTTGACCTGTTCGCCGGCGCCGCCAGCAAGGTTCGGCGACAGGCCTCGCCCCAGCGCGATCTCTACGATGGCGACGGGTTCGCGCCCGTGGCCGCCCGACTGGACGCCCATAAGCCTGACCACCCCGAGCGCCTCGGCCACCCCTATTTCAGCAGGCGCAAACCAGTGAGCCTGGTCATTGACGAAATCGAAGCCCTCTGGGTCCCGATCGCCGAAGCCGACGACTGGTCGGCCTTTGGGGCAAAAATGGATGACATCGCCCAGCTGGGGATGGCCCTAGGGACAATCCCGGATAGCTGACCCGCCACGCGGGCATTCATACTCGAAGATCAAGCCAAGAGGGAGCCCAAGCGATGTCCAGATTTCCCGAGAGTTTCCGGAGAATCCACCTGGAACTGGCCCGTGAGCCCGGCCATCCCGGCGGGGACGGGGCACATGGCTATGACATCGTCGCGCCCCTGACCGCGGACGGCCACCTTGATGGCATGGCCTGGAAGGCGCACAAGGAGCTTGCCCGGATCAAGCGATTCCGTCCCGGGGAAGACGACGCGATGGGCCATCTTGTGCATGGGCCGGGCGGTCGGTGGTTCCTGAAATATGACCATGAAGCCGGCGGCGACCCGGAAAGCGGCTACCGGTTTCAGGATGAACAGTTCGTGGTGGGCGAGTATGTCTCGATCCGGGAGGATGATGGCGAAACCCACACATTCCGCGTCATGGACGCGCGTCCCGTGTAAGCACTCGGCAGGGCGAATTGCCAGCACTTGCAGGCAATTGCCGCAAAGTCATGCAATTCGCGCACGTCAATGTCACACACGCATAAAAAAGCAGTGAATTGACGTTTTCTTTGCTTGCGCCCTGCCCCCGCCACATCCTTGTATTAGGTTACTGACCATAGCGCCGCCGAGCGGTGGAGAGTGAAGGAGAAACGGTCGACGGCGCCTTGGGGGGCATAACTCAAAGGGACGATGTCCAATGGACGTGTTTGCACGCTTTGCAGAAACCTACAGCCGGTCAAAGACCGAAGAACTATCCTTGCAGGACTATCTCCTGGGTTGCCGGGATGACCCGTCCTTCCGGGCCACGGCCGCGGAGAGGATGATTGCGGCCATCGGCGAGCCGGAGATGATCGACACCTCGAAGGACAGCCGACTTGGCCGGATATTCCTGAACCGGACCATCAAAATCTACCCGGCATTTGCTGAAATGTATGGCATGGAAGAGACGATCGAACGGATTGTCGGCTTCTTCCGCCACGCCGCCCAGGGGCTGGAGGAGCGCAAGCAAATCCTTTACCTGCTCGGCCCGGTTGGGGGCGGCAAGTCCACCCTGGCCGAAAAGCTCAAGCTGCTCATGGAAGCCGAGCCGATCTATGTGCTCAAGGCCGGTGACCAGATCAGCCCGGTGTTCGAAAGCCCGCTGGGCCTGTTCGACCCGGAGCGGATGGGCGACGTCCTGGAGGACAAGTACAATGTACCGCGCCGGCTCCTGCGAGGCCCGGCCAGCCCCTGGGCGGTCAAGCGGCTCGATGAGTTCGGCGGCGATATTTCCAAATTCTCGGTCGTGAAGCTCTACCCCTCACGCCTGCGGCAGATGGGCATTGCCAAGACCGAGCCGGGCGATGAGAACAACCAGGATGTTTCAGCGCTGGTCGGCAAGCTCGATATCCGCCAACTGGAGCATCTCAGCCAGAATGATCCCGACGCCTACAGCTTTTCGGGCGGTCTGAACCGCACGACCCAGGGCCTTCTTGAGTTTGTCGAGATGTTCAAGGCGCCGATCAAGGTGCTTCACCCGCTGCTCACGGCGACCCAGGAGGGCAGCTATGTGGGCACGGAGAACATCGGCGCGATACCCTATAACGGCATCGTCCTGGCCCACTCCAACGAGTCCGAATGGCGCCAGTTCAAGAACAACAAGAACAATGAGGCCTTCCTTGACCGGATCAGCGTGGTGAAGGTGCCCTATTGCCTTCGCGCCTCCGAAGAATCGCAGATTTACGAGAAGCTGCTCGAACAGTCGGAGCTGTCCCAGGCCCCCTGCGCGCCGCAGACCCTGGACATCATGGCCCGGTTCAGCGTTCTCACGCGCCTGAGCGAGCATGAAAACTCCAACCTTTACTCGAAAATGCGGGTCTATGACGGAGACTTCCTGAAGGACACTGACCCGCGGGCCAAATCCATGCAGGAGTATCGCGATGAGGCCGGGCCGGACGAAGGCATGGAAGGGGTCTCCACCCGGTTTGCCTACAAGGTCCTGTCGGAAGTCTTCAACCACGACGTGGACGAGGTCGCCGCCGATCCGGTTCACCTGTTCTATGTGCTCGACCGCGCGATCCGGCGTGAACAGTACCCGGACGAAACCGAGGAAGCCTATCTCGATTTCATCAAGACCGAACTGACACCGCGCTATGTCGAGTTCATTGGTTACGAGATCCAGAAGGCCTATCTGGAAAGTTATACCGACTACGGACAGAACCTGTTCGACCGGTATATCGCCTATGCCGATGCCTGGATCGAGGACCAGGACTACAAGGACCCGGACACGGGCCAGATGTTCGACCGGGACGTCCTTGAAGCCGAGCTTGAGAAGCTCGAACGCCCCGCCGGCGTGTCCAACCCGAAGGACTTCCGCAACGAGGTGGTCAAGTTCGTCCTGCGCGCGCGGGCGGAGAACGAAGGCAAGAACCCGGACTGGCGCGAGTATGAAAAGCTGCGCCGCGTGATCGAGAAACGTATGTTCGGCCAGGTCGAGGACCTGCTCCCGGTCATCTCCTTCGGCGCAAAGCGCGACAAGGATTCCGATGCCAAGCACCATGAATTCGTCAAGCGCATGACCGAGCGTGGCTACACCGAACGCCAGGTTCGGCGCCTCGTCGAATGGTATATGCGGGTCAACAAGGCGGGATGATGAATGAAGAATTTCATCGACCGACGCCTGAACCCGAAGGATAAGAGCCTCGGCAATCGGCGGAAATTCCTGCGGCGCGTGCGCGGGCAGGTGAAGTCATCAGTGGACGAAGCCATCCGCAACCGGAAGATTGCCGATGTCGACCGCGGCGACAAGGTGGGTGTGCCCGCCGATGGCATTCGCGAGCCACGGTTCCGGTATGAGCCGGGAAGCGGGCGAACCGAGCGGGTCCTGCCCGGCAACAAGCAGTTTGGCGTCGGCGATCGCATCCGAAAACCGCCCCAGGGCGGTGCGGGTGGCCGCGGCAAGGAGGGCTCTGACCAGGGAGACGGTGAGGACGAGTTTGCCTTTGTTCTGTCGCGCGAGGAGTTCCTCAACATCTTCTTCGAGGACCTTGAACTGCCCGACCTGGTCAAGCACACGCTGAAGGAGCTGAAATCCTTCAAGCCCCGACGTGCGGGCTATTCCGTGACGGGGTCTCCGTCCAACCTCGCCGTCATCAATACGATGAAAAACGCCATGGGGCGCCGGATTGCCCTCAGGCGGCCGTCCACCCAGGAGGTGTCCGCGCTCAGGGAAGAACTGTTCGAACTGGAACGCGTGTCCGAGCCCACTCAGAAACAGCGCGCCCGCTTGGCCGAGCTTCTTGCCGAGATCGCCGAGAAAACCAAGCGCCAGGCCGCGATTCCCTACATCGACCCGCTCGACGTGCGCTTCAAGCAATTCGAGAAAGAGCCCCGGCCCAACGCCAATGCGGTCATGTTCTGCCTGATGGACGTGTCCGCCTCCATGGGAGAGCGGGAAAAGGACCTGGCCAAGCGCTTCTTCGTCTTGCTGCATCTGTTCCTGACCCGGCGCTATGACAAGATCGAACTGGTCTTCATCCGTCACACCCACAACGCCCAGGAGGTTGACGAAGACACCTTCTTCCATTCACGCGAGACCGGCGGCACGGTCGTGTCGACCGCTCTGGAAGAGATGCGCGCAGTCATAGATGCACGTTACCCGGCAAGCGACTGGAACATCTATGCCGCACAGGCCAGCGACGGCGACAACTTCCCCGGAGACAGCGAGCACTGCCTGTCGCTGATGCGCGAGGCCATCATGCCGCTGGTCCAGTATTTCGCCTATATCGAAATCATCGATGAGGCTGAAGCGGAATTCCTGCTTTCGGATGACACCGGCGTGGAGCTTTGGACAACCTATCAGAAACTCACCGGCGATTGGGGCAATTTCGCCATGAAGCGGATCGCCCGGCCCGCAGACATCTATCCGGTCTTCCGCGAACTCTTTGCCAAGTCAGAGCGGGAGAAAGCCCATGCCTGAGACCGCCAGGAAGCCGACAGGGCGCAAAAAGAAGTCTGCCGCCCGCAAGCCCCCCCAGCAAAAGCCAGCCTACCTTTTCGAGGGCCCGGACTGGACCTTCGAGACGATGAACCGGACCTATGCGGCGATCGAGGAGATCGCGGTCGAGGAACTGGGCCTGGACCTCTATCCCAACCAGATCGAGATCATTTCTTCAGAACAGATGCTGGACGCCTACGCCTCGACGGGTATGCCTCTGATGTACAGCCACTGGTCATTCGGCAAGAGCTTTGTCAGCGAGGAACGCCTCTACCGCAAGGGATTGAGAGGCCTCGCCTACGAGATCATCATTAATTCCAGCCCCTGCATCAGCTACAATATGGAAGACAACACGATGGCCACCCAGGCCCTCGTCATGGCCCACGCCGCATTCGGCCACAATCACTTCTTCAAGAACAATCACCTGTTCCAGATGTGGACCGATGCGGAAAACATTCTCGACTATCTCGAATATGCGAGGGGTTTCGTGGCCGATTGCGAGGAGCGATACGGCGAGCGTGAAGTCGAGCAGGTCCTGGACGCGGCCCATGCCCTGATGCCCAATGGCGTCTTTCGGTATGAGCGGCCCTCGCGGCCCTCACTGCGCGAGGAGCGCCTGCGACACCGCGAGCGCCTCGCCCAGGAAGAGGCTGAAGTGAATTATCTCTGGGAGCGTCTGGACGCGCGCCAGAAGCGCAAGGGGCGCCGCAAGGCCAGTGACATGGATCCGCGCAGCCAGATTCAGCTGCCGGAGGAAAACCTCCTCTACTTCCTGGAGCAATACAGCCCGATCCTGTCGAACTGGCAGCGCGAACTGCTTCGGATCACGCGCCATATCGCCCAGTATTTCTATCCCCAGCGCCAGACCAAGGTGATGAATGAGGGCTGCGCGACCTTCGTGCACTATTACATCGTCAACCGGCTGCATGAAAAAGGCCTGATCACGGACGGGGCCCTGTTCGAGATCCTGCACCAGCACACGGGCGTGATCACACAACCCGATTTCGATGATCCGCGCTTTTCCGGCACCAATCCCTACGCCCTTGGCTTTGCGATCATGATGGACATCAAGCGCATCGTCACCGAGCCCACCGATGAGGACCGGGAATACTTCCCGCGAATGGCTGGCAAGGGCCAGTGGCAGGACGTGCTGAAAGACGTCTGGGCCAATTACCGCGATGAAAGCTTCATCCAGCAGTTCCTCAGCCCAAAAGTGATGCGGGATTTCCACATGTTTGCCCTTGAGGGTGGCGAGAAGTCGCGCTTCTACACCGTCAGCGGGATACATGACGAGCGCGGATTCCGCACCGTTCGCGACACCCTGGCGCGCAACCACGACCTGAGCGTCATCGAACCGGACATCCAGGTGGTGGATGTCGATTTCCTCGGGGATCGGTCATTGTTCATGGAATGCCAAATGACTGATGGCGCGCGGCTGGCGCAAAAGGATCGCGATTCTGTGTTGCGCCATGTCGAGCACCTGTGGGGCTTTGATGTGGAACTCGAAGAGATCGGCGCGACGCCCGCACCCAGAAAGGACGCTGGCTGAAGACCGGCAAATCTTCAGCGCCACCGTTAACGCAATGGTCGCTCTTTTCTGGCACCAAGCAGACAGGTGTCGTCCCAGGAAAGTCGCTCTGAAGTGTCGATTATTTCAAAAATACTCGGCCAAAAGGCCCCCGAAGAGGCAGATCCCAAAGTGCCTGAAAAGCCCGAGGAGCATCGCGCCAGCGATCGCGCCGGGACGTACAAGGTCGTTTCGGTCGCCTATCCATCCGGCTATGTGCGCAAGGGCGTGGTGGTTGACCTGTCGCCAACCGGCGCGCGCGTGCGCTTTTCCCAGCGCGGGGAACTTCCCCCAGTGGTCGAGCTGCGCATCACCGGCATTTCCGGCGTGAAAAAGGCCTCGGTGGTCTGGCAGGAAAACCATGACGCCGGACTGAAATTTGTTGAATAGCCCAAGCCGAGATTCCGTTCGGATCGAGGCTTTCCTTGAGATGATGCTGGCATCCCGCGGTGCCGCGCGCAATACGATCGACGCCTATGGGCGCGACCTCCAGGACGCCTCGAAATTCCTCTCAGGCCAGTTGACCCAGGCCACTCAAGGCGATCTGCGGTCCTACCTTGCCCACCTTTCAGGGCAGGGGCGCGCGGCGAGCACCGCCTCGAGAAAACTCTCCACCCTGCGCCATTTCTTCAAGTTCGAGTTCACCGAAGGCCAGCGCCGCGACGACCCGACCGCCCTGATCGCGACGCCAAATGGCCGCCGCGACATTCCAGACGTGCTCACGCGGGAGGAGATGGCGCGCCTGCTGGCGGCCTGCCAGGACGATGTCCGGCTCGTCTGCCTTGTGGAACTGCTGTACGGTGCCGGGCTGCGCGCATCGGAGCTTGTCAGCCTGCCGCTCGGCGCACTGCCAAGGCGCAGGCATGGAGACTGGGAAGCGCGCAGCCTCACGCTGCGTGGCAAGGGGGGCCGCGACCGGCTCTGTCCGCTCGGCCCGCCCGCCCTCGCAGCGCTGTCGGCCTGGCTGGAGTATCGCGAAGCCCACCTGCCGAAAAGTGAGACCGCCCGGAAACGCGCCGCTCCCTTCCTGTTTCCCTCGCGCGGCAAGGCCGGCCACCTGACGCGTCGCCGCCTGGGCCAGATGCTAGACGAACTCGCTGTGCTTTCGGGGGTTTCCCCCCAGAAGGTCCACCCACATGCACTCAGGCATGCCTATGCCACCCACTTGCTGCAGGGCGGCGCGGACCTGCGCAGTGTCCAGACCCTTCTGGGACATGCCGACATTTCCACCACGCAGATCTACACCCACGTCATGGCAGAGGAACTGGCCGAGTTGCTGGAAGCCAGCCACCCGCTGGCGCGGTAAGCCCGTTTTGCAGGCACTTCGGCGATCGGCCCGACCCTGAACGGCCCCGGCATGGCTGCGACCGAGTGGCAGGCCTGTGTTCGCGGGCAGAGACACCCTACATAGGGGTCAGCAAGTCGCCGCGCGGCGCACTTGCGCCCGACAATTCAAGATGCAACACGCCTCACTCGCTCAGAAAAGCTCAGGATTGCGCGCCATGTTCACCCGGATCATCGCCTTGGAAGACCTCACGACCGAGCAGCGCGCACACCTGATGACGCGCTCGGAAACCGACATTTCCGACCTGATCGACTACGTCACTCCACTGACGGAACGTGTGCGAACCGAAGGCGACGCGGCTGTCAGGGCCCTGACCCTGGAATTCGACAAGGTCGATCTCGGCGATCTGCCTATGGAAGTCACCGCGGCGGAATTCGACCAAGCTGAGGAACGGCTGGCACCGGAGATCAAGGCGGCCATTGACCTTGCCATCACCAACATCACGAAGGTGCACCGCGACCAGCTGCATGCGCCCGTGATCAAGACAGATGTCATGCCGGGCGTCACCGTGGGTGAGCGCATCCTTCCCTTGGAATCCGTTGCGCTTTACGTGCCCCGCGGCAAGGGCTCGTTCCCCTCTGTCGTGATGATGCTGGCCATCCCCGCCATGGTGGCCGGCGTTGGGCGAAGCGTGATCATCACTCCGCCCGGGCCGGATGGAGAGGTCGATGATGCCACTCTGTTTGTCGCCCGTCGCGTCGGTGTGACGGCGGTGTACCGGGTTGGCGGGGTTCAGGGTGTGGCCGCCGTCGCCCATGGCACTGAGAGCATTCCCAGGGCGCTGAAGGTCCTCGGCCCAGGTAATTCCTATGTGACGGCCGCGAAGCGGGCGCTTTCAACCGTGATCGATCCCGGCATTCCGGCCGGCCCCAGCGAGGCGGCCATACTTGTTGATGGCGCAGCTGACCCGCGCCTTGCGGCCCATGACATGCTGATCGAGGCCGAACATGGACCCGATTCCTGCGTCCTCCTGGTGGCAAGCTCCCGGGCGCAGGCCGAAGCGATCGCCAGACATGCCGACACGCTGGTGGCGGAATTGCCAGAGCAGAGGCAAAACTTCATCAGGGAGAACTTCCGGGAGAGGTCCTGCATTGTCTGGAGTGATGACTTCGACGCCGCGGTCGACTTCGTGAATGAGTTTGCTGCAGAGCACCTGGAGATTCTGACCGAGGCCCCGATGGACGTCCTGCCACGCATCACCAATGCCGGGGAGGTCATGCTCGGCAGCCTTGCACCGATCACGCTTGGCAACTTCGTGGCCGGCTCCAACGCCATTCTGCCCACAGGCGGCATGGCGCGATCGCGATCCTGCCTTGGCGTGCCTGACTTCCAGAAGCGCAGCTCCTTTGTCCATGTCGACCAGCAAGGGTTCGACGCCATCGCGCCCGCCGCCGTTGCGCTTGCCGAATATGAGGGATTCCCGGCCCACGCGGCAGCCGTCCGGGCGCGCCTCGGGGACAAGGCCTGATGACGGACCTCGCTGGCCTCCTGCGCCTGCCTGAAGGGATCGAGGCGCTGGTATTTGATATGGACGGCGTGCTGATCGACAGCGTGGCCCTGGACGATGCCATTTGCCGTGAGGCCGCAAGGGCTGTGCTTGGGGAAGGCGACTGGCTCCGGCGCGAAGCGATCATCGAGAACTTTGCACTGCACCCGGAACCCTTCTGGGCGGAACTGGCACGGGATGCCCCGCGCGACCTGACAGAAACAGAGCTTTCCAGCCTCGTTGCGCATTACAACAGCCTGCGCGGACAAGCCGATTTTGAAATGATTCCCGGAGCCGTCGCACTGGCCCGGGCCGCGGCCGACGCCGGGCTGCGCCTCGCTGTCGCCTCGAGCAATGATGTTGACGTGGTTGAAACCATCCTGGTCCAGACCGGCCTGGGCGAGCGTTTCGAGGCAGTGGCAGGGATCACGCAGACCATTGCGGGAAAGCCCGCGCCCGACATCTACATCGACGCGGCACGCAAGCTGGGCCTGCCGACGGAAAAGTGTGCATTCATCGAAGATTCCGTCACGGGCCTGACCGCCGGGCGCAGGGCAGGATACGGCTTCGCAATCGCCGTCGCCACGGGCGCGACGGGTCTAGAGGCCCTGCAGGCATCAGGTCTGGCCGACTGTGCTTTCACAGCCTTCCGGGCCCCGCATACACGTTTGATTGACGGCACGCCCACGGACAAGTCGATCGAGACGCCGAACGATTTCGTCAGCCATATGGTCGAACACATCGCGTGGCGCACCGGAACGGGAATTGACCTGTCCTGGCCAAGCACGGACTGGACCGCGCTGGGGCGCCACCTTGGCCGGGCACTGCATGGGCTCGGCCTTGAAAGGGCCAGCGCCGCCAGCCTCGGCATGATCGACGATGGCGCAGCCGAATGCCTTGTCGACCTGTCCGCCGCGCCTGCGTTTTCCTTCCAGACCCATCACACTCTCGATCTGGATCGCATCCTGTCCACGCGCGTGGAGCAAGTGGGAGAGGGCCGCCAGCTGACGGGTCTGCTGGAAGGTCTCTCCGAGGGTCTGGGCGGGCATATCACAATACGCCTGTGCACCTTTGAGGACCCCCATCACAGCTGGGAGGGCGTCTTTCGCGCCCTTGGCATCACGATCAACCGCCTGAGGACAGAGCCTTGAGCGCACTGAATGAAAAATCAAAGCATGGTCACCTGACCGTCGTCCAGGACGAGGCAGGGCTTGTGCGGGCCTCGCGCGAGACCGCTGAAAGCCAGGTGGTCATGCAGATCATGCGCGGGCAGGGCGGCGTGGCCAGGGCCAGTTTTGAAGTCGCCCCATCCATCGACGTGTCGGGGTTTCCCGGGCTCCTGGAAGAGCTATGCCGTGCCGCCGACCTCCACCTGGACCTGGAGTTCTCGGCCACGCGCCTGTCATCCAGCCATGTCGTCCTGGAAGATGTGGGGCTGACCCTGGGGGCGGCCTTGTTCCAGATGCTGACCGACCGGATGATGAGCACGGGAACCAATGGAGCCGGCTCAAGCCTGCGCACGGCTGAGGAATTTCACAGCGACCCGGTCAGTGCCTCGGTCAGTGTGGAAGGGCGCAAGTTCCTGAAGATTGTGAGCGCCACCACCATGGAAGACATGCGCTGGCGGCTGATCCTTGGACAGACGCTTGCCGGCAATGTGCGCAGCGAAGACGTGGACGACTTCATCGATGCGCTGGCCGGCGGAATGAAGGCATCGATCTTCATCCACGAGCGCCAAACCCATTCAGATCCCGACGCTTTCTGGCGCGCCACGTTTGTGTCGCTCGGAAAGGCCATTCACGAAGCGCTTGCGCCGAACCCGGCCCGCAAGGGCCTGCCGCCGGGGGTGAAGGCGACCCTCTTCTGACCGGGGACCGGTCCTTGTTGAGGGCGTGGAGCCATGGCTCATAGGGCGTTTTCCGGCCTTTCATCTTAGGGTCCGGCAATCTAGGAAGTTAGGCGACCAGACAGAGCAGGTGAGACGTGCAGAAGTGGGTGCTGGCCGAAGATGTGGGGATCGAAACCGTCGGAGACGTGTTCACACCCGTCCTGACCAAGGGGACGTCTATCCCCTGCTCTGCCAAGCAGATTTTCTCCACGGCGAATGATGGTCAGACGGCGGTGACACTGAAACTGGTCCAGGGCGTCGGACAGGCCGCATCCCGGAACCGCCAGCTTGGGATGTTTGACCTGACAGGCATTCCAACGGCGCCCCAAGGCGTTCCGCAGATCGAAGTGGTTTTCGACATAGATGACGCAGGCAATCTTTCGGTTGAAGCCCGGGATGTTGCTTCAAGTCTCAAGACGGATCTGCGGGTCGAAAGCTGGCCCTGCACATGGAACTGTCGATCAGCAAGGATGGGGTGCTCGAGCTGCATCGCCGGGACAAGAATGGCACTCCTGGCGACCGGCTCCTGAAGTCGGATCGCAAGATGTCTGTCAACGGCGGCGATGCAGGCTTTGCAGACATCTTCAAGGAGATCTTCGGCACCGGCCCCAAGCCGAAAACCAAGATGGATGACAGCCGAAGCCAACAGGCCGAGGCGAAACAAAACGTCGAAGACCCGCCCCTGGGACGTATTTTCATCAGCCACGCATCGGCCGATGCCGCCTTGGCAAATGACCTTCTGGCGCGGCTGGAGCGGCGGGTAAAACAATCATGCTGGATCGCGCCACGCGATGTCCGTTCAGGCTATGATTATCGCTCGGAGATACTTGAAGGGATCAAGTCTTGCGGGCACTTCATCGTCATTCTCTCGGAAACATCAAATGCAAGCGCACATGTCTTGCGCGAGGTGTCGCTGGCCGATCAGTACAGCAAGAGGATCGTTGCAGTCCGGACAGATGATGCCTTGCTCAGGCCCGAACTGGAATACCTGCTCCACGGCCTGCACTGGGTGACCTTGCAGGATGTTCAAAGCTCCATTGACCGCGTTCTCTAGGGCGTTCTGGCCTTGCCCGCCGATTCCCCTGAGCCGCGAACAGCCTTGAGCGGGCCGCGACCAACATCGTTAACTCCAATTCAGACGGGCCGAGACTGAAGATTGCCGGCGCGCATCCTGGTTTAGCGTAATGGAAGGGCAGGCCATGTCAGGGCGAATCTCACTTGAGGTGAATGAAGTCAGCGTCTTGGAAAGCGAAGGCGAAGTGTTCATCGCCATCGTGCGGGACGGCGATCTCAGTGAGCCGGTCACGATCGAGTTTGCGACAAGTGAAGGGTCTGCGTCAGGCGCCGATTTCGCGGGTATATCGGGCACGGTGACGATGGCCGCCGGCCAGTCCCGCGTGCTGATACCCGTTTCGATCACCGATGATGCGCTGTCAGAGGCCACCGAGAGCTTCACCGTCTCGCTGATCAATGTCTCGAGCGGCGCATTGAGTGCGCCGCGCACAACTCAGGTGGACATACTCGATGATGAAAACCCGGTGCGCGATCCGGTGGACCCACCGCTGGTGTCGCGCTTCGATGTCAGCGCCGATGATGTTTTTGGCGGCTTTTCCCAGCCCATCGCTTTCGAATGGTCACCCTTCGATGACAGTCTGATGTTCGTGGCCCAGAAAGACGGTCGTATCCGGCTTCTTGACACAAGTGACGGCAGCGACCTGGGTGATCTCATCGACCTGAGCGCCGAGGTGAACAATCGCCAGGATCGCGGGCTGCTGGATATCGCACTGCACCCGGACCTGGCGAACAATCCCTACATCTACGTGTTCGTGGTGGTCGATCCGCCTGAGACGATTGGCCAGACCGGGAATGCCGGACCCGATGGCGGGGGCAACCGCTACAGCCATGTCCTGCGCTTCACCCTCGATGAAAGCGACGGCTACCAGTCGATTGTTGAGGGCTCGAAAGTGGTGCTCCTCGGCGGGGCAGGCCAGTCACTCAGCGACATCTCAGGCAATGGCGCGATCGATTCCACATCCAATATCACCATCGCAGCCTCGGACATCGACCCTGTGACCGGGGAATTCATTGAGGACTATATCAAGGTCGACAGCCGCTCCCATGCGGGCGGGTCGCTCGAGTTCGGCCCCGATGGGGCGCTCTACATCTCCACCGGCGACGGCACGAGCTTCAACACGACGGACCCACGCTCCGTGGGCGTACAGGACGTCAACTCGCTGGCGGGCAAAATCCTCCGTGTGGACCCCATCACGGGCGAGGGCCTGCCGGACAATCCCTTCTTCACGGGCGACCCCGACGCGAACGCCTCGAAAGTCTACCAGCTCGGCCTGCGCAATCCCTTCTCCATGAGCTTTGACGGCGAAGGCCAGCTCATCATCACCGATACGGGGTGGTTCTCCTGGGAGGAGCTGAACGCAGGCCCGCCGGGGGCCAATTTCGGTTGGCCCTTCTTCGAGGGCGGCGACAATGGCGACAGCCTCCCCGCGCCGGGCTATCGCGACCTGCCCGAAGCGGCGCCCTTCTATGCGGCTGTCGACGCCGGCGAGATCGAGATCACCGCGCCGTTCCGCGGGTTTGCGCACAATTCGAACGCACCGGGATTCCAGGTCCAGGCGATCACTGGGGCAGACGACCTGATCAATTCAGACCTCTATCCCGACGCCCTGCAAGGCTACTACATCTTCACGGATGTCAGCCAGGGCGAGGTTTTCGCCGTCAACCGCAATGACCAGCGAGATGTGGTTTATCTTTATACGGACAATAACGGCTTCGGACCCGTTCACTTCAAGCAGGGCCCGGATGGTTTCATGTACTATGCCGACATCCGCTCAGGCCAGATCGGACGGCTGGAGATCATCGATCCGAACGAGCCGGTTCTGAACCTCGTCGAAGGCACGCCAGGGTCCGAACTGATCTTCGGCACCGATGCCGACGACTTTATGGACGGCATTGGCGGCGGGGATTTCTTCTTTGGCTCCCTCGGCGACGACACCATTCTCGGCGACAGCGCGCTCTACGATCAGGTCGACTATCGCGGCGACCGCAGCGACTACACCTTCACGCGCAATGGCGATGGAAGCGTCACCGTCACCAGCGCCATGGATGGCACCGACACTCTCATCGATGTGGACGGCTTCTGGTTCCAGGGCAGCCTGGAATGGTTCTCGCTCGAACAGGTGCTGGTTGCGCCGGGCGGGCAAATTGTCGGGACCGCAGGGGATGATATCCTCAACGGGACCCCGCGTGATGACACGATGATCGGCAATGGCGGATCGGACCAGTTCCAGGAGAGCCTTGGCGATGACACGATCATCGGCGATGCCGGGGTCTACAGCCAGGTGAATTATTTCGGGCGTCTGGAGGACTACACATTCACCCGCAATGGCGATGGCACCGTGACAGTGGTCAATGCCCAGACCGGCACCGATACGCTGACCGATATTGACGGGTTCTGGTTCAACGGCGCCTCCCTGTGGCTGCCCATCGAGGCGGTTGTTGCGCCAGCAGGCGGCTCGACCATTGAGGGCACTCCGGGCGATGACATTCTAGACGGGACGATCGCAGACGACATCATGATCGGCAATGGCGGATCGGACCAGTTCCAGGAGAGCCTTGGCGATGACACGATCATCGGCGATGCCGGGGTCTACAGCCAGGTGAATTATTTCGGGCGTCTGGAGGACTACACATTCACCCGCAATGGCGATGGCACCGTGACAGTGGTCAATGCCCAGACCGGCACCGATACGCTGACCGATATTGACGGGTTCTGGTTCAATGGCTCCTTTCTGTGGCTGCCCATAGAAGCGGTGCTACCCCCCGTAACGGCCCGCGTGGCCGTTGAAGACGTGCTCAGCAGCGACCAGTTCGACTTCTCGGCCCTGGACAGCGCCGCGCCCCCAACCAACACGCCGCGGGCGGAAATTCTCGACTTTATGGACTTTGGCGCTCGCCTGCCGGTTGCAGCCTCGACCCGCGAGGACGCGGCGGTGATGGAGTGGGATGTCTTGCCCGATCCAGACCTGCCGGACTTCGGCGACGGGCATTGGGACTGGGACCAGGCGCCTTTCTAGCGCGTCGGCACCGGTGCATCGCCGGAATAGTCGTAAAAACCGCGTCCGGCCTTGCGCCCGACCCAGCCGGCCTCGACATATTTCACGAGCA
>CAZVES010000034.1:4558-19555 GCA_964625835.1 uncultured Hyphomonadaceae bacterium | reverse complement strand
CGATGCCCACAAATCCCGTGAACACCACCAGCATCATGATGCGGGGCTTGAGGAGATTGATATAGTCTTTCGCGCTGGCCACCGGGGCGGCGAGGGGCGCGGCTGTCTGGTCGGTCATGGATTTGGCCGGCTCGCTTTTCGTGTTTTCGGGCGTTGAACCGATTTTCAGTAACGCAAATGGCAAAGACGACCAGGGAAGTCAGCGTGGCAAAGTAGCCGAGGGCTGCTGATTGAAGAAGTCTGTCTCTGGACGGCGACCTCACATGGCCCGCCCTGAGTAAAAAATCAGGCCCACACTCGGCGGGCCTGATCAGGCTTTCTCATCGACCGGAGCCTAGTGGCCCAACTCGGCCTTTACCACAGGCAGGGTGCTGTACTGGTGGTAGGGCGGCGGGGAGGACAGGGTCCACTCCAGCGTCGTCGCGCCTTCACCCCATGGGTTGGCATCGGCCTTGCGGCGGCGCAGCATGGATTCGGCCAGCAGAACAAAGAAGACCAGCGTGGCAACCATGGTGATCACATAGCCGATGGTCGACACATAGTGCCACTGGTGGAAGGCCTCGGCATAGTCGACATAACGCCGGGGCATGCCGTTCAGGCCGAGGAAGTGCTGCGGGAAGAAGATCACGTTCGAGCCGATGAACATCAGCCAGAAGTGAATCTGGGCCAGAAGCTGATTGTACTTCACGCCGAACATCTTCTCGTACCAGTAGTACCAGCCCGCAAACAGACCGAAGACGGCGCCGAGCGAGAGCACATAGTGGAAGTGCGCTACCACATAGTAGGTGTCGTGCAGCACGTGGTCGATGCCGGCATTGGCGAGCACAACGCCGGTCACACCGCCAACGGTGAAGAGGAAGATGAAGCCGATGGCCCAAAGCATGGGCACCTTGAAGTCGATGGAGCCACCCCACATCGTTGCAATCCAGGAGAAGATCTTGATGCCCGTCGGCACGGCGATGATCATGGTCGCGGCCACGAAGTAAGCCTTGAGATCAAGGCTCATGCCGACCGTGTACATGTGGTGGGCCCAGACGATGAAGCCGATCACACCAATGGAGACCATGGCATAGGCCATGCCGAGATAGCCGAAGATCGGCTTCTTGGAGAAGGTCGACACGATGTGGCTGATGATACCGAACGCCGGCAGGATCATGATGTAGACTTCCGGGTGTCCGAAGAACCAGAACAGGTGCTGGAACATCACCGGGTCACCGCCTCCCTCTGGCACGAAGAATTGCGAGCCGAAATTGCGGTCTGTCAGAAGCATGGTCAGCGCACCGGCGAGCACGGGCAGTGACAGGAGCAGAAGCACGGCTGTGATCAGGATCGCCCAAGCGAATAGCGGCATCTTGTGCATGGTCATGCCAGGCGCGCGCATGTTCAGAATGGTCACGATGTAGTTGATCGCGCCGAGAATCGAAGCGATGCCCGCCGTATGCAACGCCAGGATCACAAGGTCCATGGCCGGCCCAGGATGACCCTTCAGTCCGGACAGTGGCGGGTAGAGCACCCAGCCCCCACCAAAGCCATTGCCCGAAGAGCCGCCGGGAACGAACATGGAAATCATCAGCAGGATGAACGCCACCGTGGTGAGCCACAGCGAGATGTTGTTCATCCGCGGGAAGGCCATGTCCGGCGCACCGATCATCAAGGGCACGAAATAATTGCCAAAGCCGCCGATCAGAGCCGGCATCACCATGAAGAAGATCATGATCAGGCCGTGATAGGTGATCAGCGTATTGTAGAAATGCTTTGCGTTCTCGATCGCCTGGTCGCCTTCGCCGGCAACAAAGTTGAGAAGCGGACCGATTTCCGGGTTCATCAGTTCCCAGCGGATGAGTCCCGACATGCCATAGCCGATCACGCCGAAGATCAGCGCGAAGACCAGGTAGAGGATACCAATATCCTTGTGGTTCGTGGAATAGAACCAGCGAACAAAAAAGCCGGGCTTGTCATCGTGTCCGGCCTTGGAAGGGTCGAGTGCGATCTCGTCCATGGGCATGGGTCAGCGCTCCTCAGAATTGGTGTTGTCGGCGTAGCGGGTCGCCAGAGTGTTCAGTTCCGCGTCCACAACGCGAACAGCGCCTTCAAAGTCGCCGTCTTTCTTCAACTCGATCCAGCGGTCATAGGCGTCCTGCGAGACCGCACGAACCTCAATGGGCATGAAGGCGTGGTTCACGCCGCAAAGCTCGGAGCACTGGCCATAGAAGACGCCCTCTTTCTCCACAAGGAACCAGCCCTGATTCAGCTTGCCAGGGATCGCGTCGGTCTTCACGCCAAAGGCGGGAACAGTCCAGGAATGGATCACGTCGGCTGCCGTTGTCTGGTAGCGAATGTAGCGGTTGACAGGGATGACCATGGGATAGTCGGTCGCCAGGTTGACAGGCTTTTGGGCGTAGTCTGACCGGCCCGTATTGCGCACATAGTCCTGCTCGTCTGTCGACAGACCCTTGTGGACAGGATTGGATACGAATGACAGCGGATAACCCTCTTCGTCCAGTTCATCCATGTATTCATACGTCCAGTTCCACTGATTGCCCTGCGCCTTGATGGTGATCCAGCCCTGCTCGGCCGCAGCGGGATAGACATTCGGGTCGTCCAGGTTGCCGGAGGCGGCGATCGCCTCAAGGTCGGGTTCCTGCTCAATGTAAAACAGGTTCGCAAACGATGGCAGCGCAATCACCACAAGGATCAGCACGGGCACAGCAGTCCAGACCACCTCGATCAGAGTGTTGTGGCTGAACCGGCGGGGCTCCGGATTGGAGCGCCGGTTGTATCTCGCCATCACGTACAAAAGCAGCGCCGTCACAAAAATGACGATGGCTGTGATGATCCAGAGAAGGAATGCATCAAAAAAATGCAACCGTTCGGCGATCCGTGTTGCAGGTTCCTGCAAGCCGAGGGCACCAGGCGTCGGGGCGCCGACCATGGCGTGCGCCGAGGCTGCGCTCGTCAATCCAGCAACGCCGCAGAAAAATCCGCGAAAAAGCATCAACTAATGGCTCCTGTGTTCACTCAGGCATGTATCGCGGCTGTCGATACGTGGCGAGCGCAATTCCCGCACATTATTGTCGCACAAGGCGTTTTCCGACGCCGTTTGTGTTAACGTCCTACCAACAAATGGAGGACGGAATGCTGAAACGACTTTCACTCTTGAGCGCAGCGTGCGTGTCACTGGCCATCCCGGCCTGGGGCCAGGCGGTGATCATTGGCGGCGGCCTCGCCAAGGACTGCTTCATGAAGGTGCAGGCCCAGTCCAGCCGCTTTGTCGATGTGGAGCGCACCTGCACGCGCGCCCTGGAGTCAGAGACGATGACGCGGGCGAACCGGGCGGCCACATATGTCAATCGTGGAATCATCCGAATGCGCGCCGGCAATCATGATTCGGCGCTGATTGATTATGAGCGCGCGATCAATCTCGAGGCGGAACTCGGCCCGGCCTATCTCAATCGCGGCGCAGCCCTGATCCTGAAGGGCGACTATGCCTCAGCACTGACGGCGCTGGATCGCTCGATAAATCTTGAGACAAACGACCTGCATGCGGCACACTATAACCGGGCACTGGCCCGCGAGCGCACCGGCGATGTCACCGGCGCCTATTACGACTTCAAGGCCGCAAGCGAGTTGAAGCCGGACTGGCAGTTGCCGCTGCGCCAGCTTGAGCGGTTCACGGTGACCGGGCAATCCTGAGCGCCCGGCCCCTGAACGGCCGTGCCGGCTGGCTTGCCGGTAAGGCGTCACCGCGTCAAAAATCGTCGTCGAGGCCACTCCGGTCGAGATTGCCAAAGCGGGTCACATTGGCGTCGAACGCCAGTGTCACCTTGCCGATAGGCCCGTGTCGCTGTTTGCCGATGATGACCTCAGCAGTGCCGTAGACTTGGTCCATACGCTCGCGCCAGCGTACCCATTTCTCGCTCGAATTCGGATCACCGGGATCGGCCTGGGGCTCGGTGCGTTCCAGATAATAGCTTTCCCGAAAAACGAACATGACCACGTCGGCATCCTGTTCAATCGAGCCTGATTCGCGCAGGTCCGAGAGTTGCGGGCGCTTGTCATCTCGCTGCTCGACCTGGCGCGAGAGCTGCGACAGGGCAATCACCGGCACATCGAGGTCCTTGGCGAGGGCTTTCAGCGCCATGGATATTTGGGTGATCTCCTGCACACGGTTGTCGCTCGACTTGCCGCCGGCGCTCGTGATCAGCTGCAAGTAGTCGATGATGATCAGGTCCAGGCCCAACGTGCGATGCAGCCGCCGCGCACGCGCCGCCAGCTGGCTGATCGACAGGCCACCTGTATCGTCAATGTGAAGCGGCAGGTTCTGCAATTCGGCAACCGCATCACGGATCTTGTCGAAGTCCTGGGCTTCCAGTTCGCCGGAACGGAATTTGTGGCTGCTGATTCCCGTACGTTCGGCGATGATGCGCGTGGCGAGCTGCTCGGCCGACATTTCCAGCGAGAAAAAGGCCACGACCGCGCCTTCGACCGACTTCTTCGATCCATCTTCCTGGACTTCCCGGCGACATGCTGAGGCGGCGTTATAGGCGATGTTTGTCGCCAGAGAGGTCTTCCCCATAGACGGTCGCCCGGCCAGAATGACGAGGTCGGATTTGTGCAAGCCGCCAAGCTTGTGGTCGAGATCGTCCAGATGGGTGGCGATGCCTGCGATCTTGCCGTCTCGCTTGAAGGCAGCTTCGGCCATTTCCAGAGACAGCCTGACCGCCGAGCCAAACTCGGTGAAACCGCGATTCGAAGACCCTTTTTCCGCCAACGCGAACAGTTCCCGTTCAGCCACCTCGATCTGGTCGCTGCCGCCCTGCCCGGTCTCTGGCTGCAGGGCCCGCTTGGTCATGCCCGAGCCTATGTTCAGGAGCTCACGGCGCACGGCCAGGTCGCGAATGATACGCGCATAATCGGTCACCTCCGGCCCGAAGGCTGCGCTTTCAAGCAAATCGACAAGGTAAGCTGCACCACCAATGGCTGACAGCTGATCGGTGCGCTCGAATTGCTCGCGCAAGGTGACGCCGTCGGCAACCCGGCCCTGCTCAATCAGGCTCGCTGCCGTGGCATAGATTTCCTGGTGGGCCGGGGCATAGAAATCCCCTGGCTGCAGCATTTCCGTGACGCGCTGATAAGCGTTGTTGTCGAACAGGATCGCCCCAAGCACAGCCGCTTCTGCGGCCAGATTGTTGGGAACGTCAATTGAGGTGGTGTCATGATCTTTC
Source organism: uncultured Hyphomonadaceae bacterium (assembly GCA_964625835.1). Classification (GTDB taxonomy): domain Bacteria; phylum Pseudomonadota; class Alphaproteobacteria; order Caulobacterales; family Hyphomonadaceae; genus UBA5336. The sequence continues at coordinate 14,330 of CAZVES010000034.1, read as the reverse complement.
GCCATGGCACTTTCTACACTCATGCCGATTGCATTTCGCGGCTTGACTTTCATCCGTTCCCTGAGGGTTCGCGCGGCTTCCCCAACCTCTGATTCGGGTGGAAAAAGTCACGGGCCCGAAATGCAAGGAACCGCAGCTACGGCTGCGGTTCCTGTATTTAATTTGCCTGGTGAAAAGGCGGGGTCAGTCGTCCTCGCCACCTGCCAGTGTATCGGCCATCTCAGCCTGGGCCTCGGCCATTTCGCCGGCCTGCTCTTCGTCGATTGCACGCTGCTCGGCCTGGAGCGTCTCGAACACATTCTCACCGGCCGCTTGGCGCTCGGCCTCGTCGGCTGAACGGGCCACGTTGACCTGAACGCTCACGGTGACCTCAGGGTGCAGCCGGATTTCGACGTCATGCAGACCAATGGCCTTGATCGGCTGGTCGAGCCGCACAGCCGACCGGGCCACATCGTGACCGGCCTCCTGCGCGGCATCTGAAATGTCGCGCGCACTGACCGAGCCGTAAAGCTGGCCGGTCTCACCGGACTGCCGGATCAGCACGAAAGATTCGCCCTGCAGTTTACTGGACTCGGTTTCGGCGGCTGAGCGGGCATCTGCGTTGCGCTGTTCAATGACTTCGCGCTCGGCCTCGAAGCGGCGGCGGTTCTTCTCGGTGGCCAGCAGCGCCTTTCCCCGCGGAATAAGGAAGTTGCGGGCATAGCCGTTCTTCACGGACACTTCGTCTCCGATGGTGCCCAGTTTGTCCACTCGCTCGAGGAGGATAACTTGCATGGGTCCGGCCTCCTATTTCACGGCAAAGGGCAGAAGCGCGAGGATGCGCGCGCGCTTGATCGCCTTGGCGAGCTTGCGCTGGTTCTTGATGTTCACGGCGGTGATCCGGGACGGCACGATCTTGCCCTTCTCGGAAATGTAGCGTTGCAGGAGCTTTACATCCTTGTAGTCGATCTTCGGGGCCTTGGCGCCGGAAAACGGGTCCACCTTGCGCCGGCGTCCGAATGGACGGCGCGCCGGCAGATTGGTGATGTTCATGCCTGATGCGTTCTTGCTGGCCATGTTTCAGTCCTCCCCTAGCGGCGCTCGCCGCGATCCTTGCGCGACACGATAGCCGATGGTTCCTCGTCGAGCTCGTCGACGCGGATCGTCAGGTAGCGCATCACGTCGTCGGAGATGCGGTGGCGGCGCTCGATTTCGTGGATTGCGTCTGCAGGCCCATTGACGTTGAGCAGACTGTAATGACCCTTGCGCTGCTTCTGAATAGGATAGGACAGGTTGCGAAGGCCCCAGTACTCGGTTTTCGAGACCTTGGCACCTTTCTCCCGCAGGAATTCGGCAAGCTCCTCAGTCAGCGACTCAGCCTGGGCCGGCGAAATGTCCGGTCGTGAAATCACGACATGTTCGTAGTATGGCATACTCTCTTTCCCGATCTTGGAAAGCGGCGCTGGAGGGCGGGACACCTCCCCAGCGATGGCCCCTGCCATGGGAGCTCATTCTCCGGACAGGACCGCATTCCATTGCAAGACGCGGCATAAAGCGCAAAGCGTCGATAAAATCAACCGCCTTGCGCTTTGCCTGGCGAGGCGATAGCCGACGGGCAGGATCACCAAGAGGCAGAACGTGTCGAACCTCGCTTTCATATTCCCAGGTCAGGGCAGCCAGTTCATTGGCATGGGCAAGGACCTGGCCGACGCATTTCCAGCCGCGAGGGCCGTGTTCGATGAGATCGATGAGACGCTCGGCCAGGATCTGTCGGGGCTGATGTGGACGGGTGAGTTGGAAACCCTGACCCTGACAGCCAACACCCAGCCGGCCCTGATGGCACATTCCCTGGCTGCGATCCGCGCGCTGGAGGCCCATTTCGATCTTGCCATCTCCGAGGCGAGCCATGTGGCCGGCCATTCGCTTGGTGAATATAGCGCACTGGCCGCGTCGGGTGCATTGTCGCTGGCCGACACGGCACGTCTCCTGCGCATTCGCGGCGATGCCATGCAAGCGGCCGTGCCGGCAGGTGAAGGTGCCATGGCGGCCTTGCTCGGCGCCAGCCTGGAACAGGCCGAAGCCGCCTGCCATGCCGGGCGCGAAGGCGGCCAAGTCTGCGAAATCGCAAACGACAATGCACCCGGCCAACTGGTCCTGTCTGGCTCCCGGGCAGGGATCGACCAAGCCTGTGAGCATGCCAAGGCGAGCGGCGTGAAAAAAGCCGTGCCCCTGGCCGTCTCGGCGCCCTTCCACTGTTCGATGATGCAACCGGCTGCAGACGCGATGGCCAGCGCCCTCAGCGAGACCGATATCGGTGCACCCGCTGTGCCTTTGGTCGCGAATGTGACCGCCGCGCCAACGTCGGAGCCCGAAACCATCCGCCAGAACCTCATCGACCAGGTCACGGGCCGTGTGCGCTGGACCGAGAGCATCCAGTTCCTGGTAAGGCAAGGCGTGGACACAACCGGTGAAGCCGGCGCCGGAAAGGTCCTGACCGTCATGCAGAGACGAATCGAAAAAAACCTTCAGGGGCATACGCTGGGGACACCGGCAGACCTGGAAGCCTTCGCCGCCATAGTAAAAGGATAGCCGACATGTTCTCACTTGAAGGTCGAACCGCACTCGTCACGGGCGCATCGGGCGGAATCGGGCGCGAAATCGCGATGGCCCTGTCCGGAGCGGGTGCCGGGGTGGCGCTGTCGGGCACGCGCGAGGCCGTGCTTGAAGAGGTGAAGGCGGCACTGCCGGGAGACGCCGCCATTGTCACCTGCAATCTCTATGACGGCGACAGCGTCATGGCGCTGGTCGGCAAGAGCGAAGAGGCGCTCGGACCAATCGACATCCTTGTCGCCAATGCCGGGATCACCCGCGATGGCCTGCTTCTGAGGATGAAGGACAAGGATTTCGACGACGTGCTGACCGTGAATCTCGCGTCCTACTTCCGGCTTTGCAAGACCGCGATCAAGGGCATGATGAAACGGCGCCACGGCCGAATAATCGGCATCACCTCGATCGTTGGTGTGACCGGCAATCCGGGACAGGCCAATTATTGCGCCTCCAAGGCTGGCATGATCGGCTTCACCAAGTCCCTGGCCCAGGAGGTCGCGAGCCGGGGGATCACCGCCAATTGCGTCGCACCGGGATTCATCGAATCGCCCATGACCGAGATGCTCCCCGACGCCCAGAAAGAGTCGCTGATGGGCCAGATCCCGACAGGACGCCTTGGCCAGGGTTCAGATATTGCCGCCGCCTGCGTGTACCTCGCGAGCGATGCGGCGAGTTACGTGACGGGCCAGACGCTGCATGTGAATGGCGGAATGGCGATGATCTGACGCCGCCGCCATTGCAGCGCAGCAGGTTTCATCGCTTGTCGCAGCGGAGAAGTGTGTGCTAACCGCAACACCAAGGCTTAGTTTCAGGCCCCAATCAGACATCAGAACAAGAGGTGCACCATGTCTGACGTTTTCGAGCGTGTGAAAAAGATCGTTGTCGACAATCTCGACGTTGAGGCCGACAAGGTGGCCGAATCCGCCAGCTTCATCGATGACCTCGGCGCAGACAGCCTCGACCTTGTGGAATTGGTCATGGCTTTCGAGGAAGAGTTCAACATCGAGATCCCGGACGAAATCCAGGAAAACATCCGCACGGTCGGAGACGCGGTGAAGCACATCAACGAACACGTCTCCTGAGCCGGCAAGAACAAACACCTGGGAGGCGGTATGCGGCGCGTCGTTGTAACTGGAATCGGGCTGGTCACACCCCTGGCGAACGGCCGAGAGGCGAGTTGGTCGAGGCTTATCGAGGGGCGCTCAGGCGCTGGCCCGATCGACCTGTTCGACACAGCCAATGTGCCCTGCAAGATCGCCTTCCAAGTGCCCTGGAACACCGGGCGCGGCGGCGGAGAGGGTGACCCCCACGCGTTCGACCCTGACAGCGTGGCCAGCGCCAAGGAACGTCGCCGCATTGATGAGTTCATTCTCTATGCCATGGCGGCGGCCGATGAAGCGGTTGCGGATTCCGGCTGGTCACCCGAAGACACCGAGGCGCGCGAGCGCACAGGCGTCATGATCGGTTCCGGCATTGGCGGCCTGCAATCGATTTACGACACCTCGATCACGCTGCACGAAAAAGGTGCGCGCAAGGTCAGCCCCTTCTTCATTCCCTCGGCGCTCATCAACCTGGCATCGGGCCAGGTGTCGATCCGCCACGGCTTCAAGGGTCCAAACCACGCAGTCGTGACCGCTTGTGCCACGGGTGCCCATGCGATCGGAGATTCGGCGAGACTGATCCAGGCGGGCGACGCCGACGTCATGCTCGCAGGCGGAGCCGAAGCAGTGATTTGTGAACTGGGCATTGCAGGCTTTTGCGCCGCCAAGGCCATGTCGACGAATTTCAATGACACGCCTGAAAAGGCTTCGCGTCCCTATGACCGTGACCGGGATGGATTCGTCATGGGCGAAGGCGCCGGTGTCCTCGTCCTGGAAGAATACGAACACGCCCGCGCGCGCGGTGCGACGATCTACTGCGAAGTGATCGGCTATGGCCTGACTGGCGATGCCTATCATATCACCGCGCCGGCAGAAGGCAGCGAAGGCGGTTACCGGGCCATGAAAATGGCCATGGGCCATGCCGGAATCCCGCTCGAAGAGATCGACTATGTCAACGCGCACGGTACGTCCACGCCGAAGGGTGATGAGGGCGAAGTCGCGGCCGTTGAGCGCCTGTTCGGAGACCACTCGAAAAACCTGTCCCTGTCATCGACCAAGTCCGCAATCGGCCACCTACTGGGCGCCGCCGGCGCTGCCGAAGCGGCCTTCTGCGCCCTCGCCATCCGTGACCAGGTGATGCCGCCGACCCTGAACCTCGACAATCCGAGCGTACAGACCAGGATAGACCTGATACCGAAAAAAGCGAAACGGGCCCGGGTTCGCGGGGCTGTCTCCAATTCCTTCGGTTTCGGCGGAACGAATGCCTCTCTGGTCATGAAGGCTGTTGACGAATAGCGCTCGCCGGTCGGGACAGATCAGGACGCGACCATGCTCAAGGCCCTCGGATCTCTCTTCACCATTCTACTGCTTCTTGCCATCGCCGGAGCGGTCGGGGCCTATTTCTGGTTCCAGGACACGGTGTCAAGGCCGGGCCCGTTGGCCGAGGACACTGTATTTGCGGTGTCGCCGGGTGAAACGCTTATCGGCGTGGCTGCGCGCGCCGAAGCGCAGGGCATCATCTCCGATGACCGTTTACTGCGGCTTCAGGCGAGGGTCAGAGACCAGGAAACAGCCATCAAGACCGGTGAGTTTGCCGTAGAGGCCGGCATCTCGACCACCGGCTTTCTGGACCTCCTGATTTCGGGCGTGGTGATCCAGTACACGATCACGCTGCCGGAAGGGCTGACCACGGCACAGATCGCCAGCCGCATCGATGCCGATGACAGGCTGCAGGGCGCCTTGCCCGATCCCCTGCCCGGCGAAGGCACACTCCTGCCAGAGACCTATGCATTTGCACGGGGCACCACGAAAGCCGAGCTTTTACAGCGCATGTCCACCGCCCAGAACTCTCTCTTGGACCAGCTGTGGGAGTCGCGGACAGCCTCCCTGCCCCTGAATGATCGCGCCGAGGCTTTGACCCTTGCCAGCATCGTTCAGAAAGAATCAGCCGATGCTGGCGAGTATGGCAAAGTCGCCAGTGTGTTCATCAACCGGCTGGAACGCGGCATGAAACTGGAAACGGACGTGACCGTGCACTATGGCGTCAATGGCGGTGAGCCCCTAATGAACCGGGATGGCCAGCGCCGCACACTTTACCGTTCCGAGCTTGACCGCGACACGCCCTACAACACCTACACGCGCGAAGGGCTCCCGCCGACGCCGATTGCCAATCCCGGTGAAGGCGCGATCCGCGCCACGCTGAACCCGCCGGAGACCGACTACCTGTTCTTCGTGGCGAGTGGGACCGGCGGGTCCATCTTCACCACCAACTACAGCGATCACCAGCGCGCCGTAGCCGACTATCGCGCCTATGAGCGTGCCGAGATTGCGCGCGAGCGGGCCAACTGATGGCGCGGCCACTCTCTTCAATGACCGGCTTCGGCGCAGCCCGGGGTGAGGCCGATTGGGGCAGCTGGAGCGTCGAGGCGAAGTCCGTCAATGGCAAAAGCCTGGATGTGCGCGTCAACACACCGCCGGGTTTCGACGCGCTGGAGCGGTATGCAAAGACGCAGGCGGCCAGGCTTTTCAAGCGCGGACACATCCAGGTGGCCGTGCGTGTGGAGCCCGCCCAGAGCGAGGGTCACGCGCAGGTCAATGAGGCCCTGCTGGACCAGCTCATTCGCGTGATTGAAGAGCGCGAAGACAGCCTGATGGGCGCAGCCACCCATGATACGATCGCGCAGCTTTTGAACGTGCGCGGCGTCGTGGAGATCGGAGCGATGGACACCCGTGCCCTTGGCAGCGATGCCAGCATCGTGGCGCAGCTGGAACGCGGGGTAGACGGCGCATTGAATGCCCTAAGAACCGCCCGTTTGAGCGAAGGCGCGGCGCAGCGCGCCTTGTTCGAGAGCCTGATCGAAGAGTTCCGCGCCGTGTTGAAGACGGCTCAGTCTGCCGCCAGCGACCAGCCGGCGCGGCTCAAGGCCCGGCTGGAGAGCCAACTTGCCGAGTTGGGTGCAGCCGACAAGGTCGATGCAGACCGGCTTGCCGCAGAGGTCGCGCTGAGCGCGGCAAAGGCCGACGTGCGCGAGGAACTCGACCGGCTGGGAGCCCACTTTGACTCAGGCCAGTCCCTGCTGGACAGCGGCGCACCGGTGGGGCGCAAACTCGAGTTTCTCAGCCAGGAAATCGGCCGCGAAGCCAACACGCTCTGCTCGAAATCGGCATCCATCAAATTGACGAATGCCGGCCTCGCGCTCAAAGCCCTGAATGACCAGTTCAAGGAGCAGGCGGCCAATGTCGAATAGATCAAAGACCCGGCGTGGACTGATGCTCGTGATCTCATCGCCCTCCGGCGCGGGCAAGACGTCCCTGTCACGCGCACTGATGGGCGAGTTCGAGGACGTCGTCCTATCGGTCTCGGCCACGACGCGCGACCCGCGCCCGAATGAAACGGATGGCGTGGACTACTTCTTCAAGTCGAAGGCTGAATTCCGGAACATGATCGACGAAGGCGCCTTTCTCGAATGGGCCCACGTGTTCGACAAGTATTACGGAACCCCGCGCGCCGACACCGAATCCAAGCTCGATGCCGGACAGGACCTGATCTTCGATGTCGACTGGCAGGGCGCCGATGCCCTGCACGACCAGATGCCCAATGACGTGGTCTCGGTCTTTGTCCTGCCTCCATCCATCGGGGCCTTGCGTGAGCGGCTTTTGCGGCGGGAGGGGTCGACAGCGGAGAATGTTGACCGTCGCATGGCCGACGCTGAGAAGGAAATCCGGCACTGGCGCCGTTACGATTATTGCATCGTGAATGACAGCTTTGATGAGGCCTACGCGGTGCTGCGTCGCATCCTGCTGACCGAACGTATGAAACGGCTGCGCCAGCGTCACCTGGACAACCATGTCCGAGAGCTGCTGGGAGAGGGCTGAGCCTTGGGTCCCATCCTCTCTGTCCTTGACCCGGCACCGATTTTTGAAGGCCGCGATGCCCGCCAGGCGCTTGGGGATACGCGCAAGCTGGCCGTTGCGTGTGATGACCTCGGTTATTCGAGCTATTGGGTGCAGGAGCACCACAACACGCCCTGTTTTGCATCCGTTGCCCCGGAAGTGCTCATCGCTGACCTGGCCGCGCGCACACGGCGTATCCGCCTGGGCGCGGGCGGTGTCATGCTGCCCAATTACTCTCCACTGAAGATCGCCGAGCAGTTCTTAACGCTCTCAGCCCTGCATCCGGGCCGGATCGAGCTGGGCCTTGGCCGCGCCACCGGGGCCGATCCGAGGACATCGGCGGCGCTTCTGGGCCCCGGGCCCGACAGCTTTCCGAAGATGCTGCGCATGCTGCTGGACTGGCTGCTGGATGCATGCGGCGATGTGGACTTGCCAGATAACCACCGCGCCCACGGGATACACGCCAGGCCCGGCGCGCCGCGGTTTCCCCTCTGGGCCCTTGTGTCTTCGCCGGAAACCGCGGCTTTTGCCGGCGCCATGGGATTGCGCATGGCCTATGCCGACTTCCTGTCGCCCGGCGGGGGCGAAGCCGCCATCGCCGCTTATCGCAGCGCCTTCAATCCCTCGCAGTTTACCGAAGCGCCCCATGCCGCGATTGCCTATGTGGCCCTGGCCGCGGCGAGCGAGGCTGACGCCCGGCGCGAATCGGCTCCGGCGGCGGCCTGGAACATATTGCGGGCCTCCGGCCGGTTCGCGCCCTTTCCGGGCACCGTGCTGGCCGAGGCCATCCTTGACCGCATCGACGATGCGTCCGTGGCAGCGGCGCGAAACCGCGCCATCGTCGGCGATCCGGGCCAGGTGGCGGAGGCGATCACCGCGCGCTGCCAGTCTGCCCGGGCTGACGAGGTTTTCATTCTCACGATCGCAGAGAGCCTGAAGACCCGTATCGCCTCCTACCGGATGATTGCCGAAGCCATGCAAGACAGCGCCAGCGGGCGGGCCGCCCGCCTGCGTGCCATCTGAGCCATTGGCTTACCCGGCAAAACCCCGGGACTTCATCCGGTCGTACCAGGCACCAAGATGTGAGTGCTCCTTGTGGGGCGCCCATTGCATGACGCGGCAAAAACCGCAGGTGACGAACAGGGTGATGTCCGCAATCGAAAAACGTCCTGCAGCCACAAATTCATGGTCGGCAAGGTGTTCATCAAGCCGCCCGACGAACTTGCGGGCGTTGCGCTCGCTCTTTTCGGCCGTCTCCGGAGACTGGGGGTTTTCAAGGGGTTCCATCATCGGGTGGGCGTTGCGGAACCAGCCCGCGAACTGGATGAAGAACATCAGCTCGATCTGGCGATCCCACATCTCGATCTGGGCCTTCTCCAGCGGCGTTGCCCCCATCAGGTTCGGCTCTGGGAAGAGCCCCTCGAAATAGGTGCAGATCGCCCGGCTCTCGGTCAGCGTCGCGCCATCATCCAGGACGAGGACGGGCACTTTGGCAAACGGGCTCAGGGCCAGATATTCGGGCGTTCGGTGTTCCTGGGCCATGATGTTCACGTCGACAAGTTCCACCTCGTCCAGCTTGCCCTTCGCGCGCAGGAAAAACACCACGCGATCGGGGTTCGGCGCCTTTGGCGTCTGGTAGAGTTTCATCCTGGTCCTCCCAAATCCTATTCAAAACGCGCCCTGACCCCCACCGTGGCATTCAGCGGCTCGCCGGGGAAGTAGCGTTCATTGCCAAAAGCGAAATCGGCGCGATCGGCATAGCGCTCATCGGTCAGGTTGCGTACGATCAGGAAGGCTTCAAGGTCCTTGCCCAGCGCATAGGATGTCCGCGCGCTGAGCACGGTGTGGCCGGGATAGTCATTGGTCCCGCCGGGATCGGTCACATACTCACCGACATGGTCGAGACTGAGGCTCGCGATGAGCGCGTCCGTCGGAGTCCAGGTCAGGGTGAGATCGGCAAGCCATTCAGGTGCTGTGTCGATGGGGTCGCCCTCCTTGATCGAGTTTGACGCGCTACCCACGATCCGGTCAAAGGCATAGGTCTGGTCTGACCAGCTGGCCTGGCCCGAAAGCGAAAGGGCATCCGCGAACAGCATCCAGTCGAAGGCGGCCTCCAATCCCATATGGTCGGTGGCACCGAAGGGTACGTTCAGCCCATCGCCATCGCGAAAGAAAAAATTCTCTTTCTCCAT
>CAZVES010000034.1:0-4458 GCA_964625835.1 uncultured Hyphomonadaceae bacterium | reverse complement strand
CGTCGAAGACCAGCGCGCCTTCAAGCGCCGATCCGCGCGCGCCAATCTCGACCGAGTCGAGTGTTTCCACGTCCACTTCGCCCGGCACCTGCAGGGACTGGAGGCGATAGAGATCGCTGGCCTGGGGCGCGCGTTCGCCGCGGGCATAATTGGCGTAAAGGCTCACCCGGTCGGTTGCATCATAAATGACGCCGAGCTTGGGCGTGAAAAGATCGAAACTGTCGGTCCGGTCCGGCGCGACATTGAAACGGCCGTTGATGCCCGAGGGGATGTTCGTGGTATAATCGTAGTGATGGGTCTCGGTGCGAAGTCCCGCCAGGATGCGGGCGCGACCGAAGTCCCATTCCGCCTCGCCCCAAATAGCGGCCATGCGCGTGTCGACGTCATAGTCATAGTGGAGACCTTCCGGGAAGCGCGAGTCCCCCGGGAAAAAGCCAAACGGCCCGGTCTGGGTTTCAATCAGGTAGCCCGAAGCGAAATCTGTATCGAGGCCAAAGCGGACATCCACATTGCCCTGTTCGAGTGGGTCGTAGCGCAGAAACACACCGCCCGCGTCGTGGCCGTTTTCCTCGATCCCCGGATAGGGCAGGAAGTGGAGGTTGAACTCCATCTCCTGGGTGCGCGCGAAGGGGATAACGGTGAGCTCGCCATTGCCGAGACTGCCTGTGATGCGCAGGTGCGCGCGCGCACTGAAGGCGTCGCGATAGGCTTCGGGATTGGCGTTGGTGGTGGAAAAGTCGGCGTCCTCATAGGCATCGTCGCCCTGGAGGAAGCCGGCCGTTTCCTGGTTGAGGTTCGACACTGAGAGGAACGGCTCGACGCGCCAGCCACCGAGATCATGGGTGCTGGTCAGGGTCAGCTTCTGTTGCTGCAGGCCAGTATTGTCGCGCCAGCCCACCTCGTCCTGCAGGCTCAGTGCGGCGCGCAGCCCATTCTCTGTATTGGCCGCCAGATCACCGCGATAGCGATTGAGCGAGGAATAGGAGGCCGTCAGGTCGAGGGCGCGCGTGCCTTGCGGCTCGGCCTGGATTGCGTTGATCAGGCCATGCACCGCATTCGAGCCATAGCGCGCCGACCCCGGCCCGCGTACGACTTCGATCGCGCCAGCGGTTTCGTGGTGCAGCTCCAGCAGGCCGTTGGCATTGCCGAAGGCAGGCGAGCGCACCGGCACGCCATTTTCGAGGATCAGGAAACTGCCCTGCCCTGCCCCGCCCGTCAGCACGGGAGAGCGGATCGCAATGAGGTGTTCCTGGCCGGAATTGGTGTGGATGTTGACGCCGGGAAGCAGATTCAGGATTTCAGCAGGGTGGTCGGCGAAGGTCGATGCGATTTCGGTCTCGTCCAGCACGGAATAGCTGCCCGGGTCCGATTGAGCCCGGTCGGTATAGACAAACACAGGCTCAAGGATTTCGGGCGCTGTCTCGGCAGACGCGGCCCCGGCAATCCCGGCGCACAGCGCGCCAAAAACCACAACATTTCGCAAAACTAATTCCTCACGAACAAATCGACCGGCATCGCTCCAACGACGGCGCCAGAAAGACATGTCGCAAGGGTTCCCGCGATCAATGTCTTCCAGGCCAGGCTGAGGAATGTGTCGCGCCTGGCGGGTTCAATAATCGTTAAGCCGCCGATCAATATGCCCATTGAGCCGAAATTGGCGAAGCCGCAAATGGCGTGGGCGGTGATGATCCGCGTGCGGTCGCTCATCTCCTCGGGCGGGATTTGCGCGAGCTCGAGGAAAGCCACGAACTCGGTCAGTACCGTCTTGATGCCCATGAGCGAGCCCGACTGCGCCGCTTCCTCCCAAGGCACGCCGATCAAATACATGAGCGGTGCGAAAATCCAGCCGAGCACGCGCTGGATCGACAGCGCCTCGCCGCGAAACCCTGGCAGTGCGCCGAGCATGGAATTGGCGAGGTAGAGCAGCGCCAGCGCCGCGATCAGCATGGTGGCAATGTTCAGGACGATCTTCAGCCCGTCTGACGCGCCGGTCGCGAAGGCGTCCATGGTGGACTCATATTCGAAGTCCGGCTCATGGGCGCGCTCTTCCTTGGCGGCGGTTTCCGGCACCATGGTCAGCGCCAGGGCCACGGCGGCCGGCGCGGCGATGATCGACGCGGTCAGGAGCTGGGCCAGCGGATTGGCCATCACGCCTTCAAGGAAGGTGACGTAGATGATGAGGACGCTGCCAGCGATTGTCGCAAAGCCCGTCGTCATGAGGATGAAAAGCTCCGACCGGGTCATGCCCTTCAGGTAGGGCTTTACCAGCACGGGCGCTTCGGTCATGCCCATGAAGACATTGGCGGAGACGGCCAGCGAGGTCGCCCCGCCAATCCCCATGCCGCGCCGGAAGATGATGGCGAATCCCTTGGTGATCCAGCGCAGGATACGCCAGTGCCAGAGCATGGCGCTGAGTGCGGCGACGACAATGACGATGGGCAGGATCTGGAAGAAGAAAGCGGGGGCGGTGTACTCGTCGCCCGTTTCGGGGTCCACAGCAGAAAAGACCGTAATGGGCTCACGCAGGCTTTGATTGTCCCCAATATACCCGAAGACAAAGCCCGTCCCAGCCCGCGTAGCATTCTCGAGCGCATCGACGATAACGCTGGCTTGAAACAACACGTCTCGCACAGGCGGGACACCAAACAGCAGAAATGCAAACCCGAACTGAATACCCACCGCCCCCAGAACGATGCGCCAGGGAAAGGCGCGGCGATTCTCAGACAGCGCCCATGCCAGGGCGAAGATCACCGCGATGCCGACCAGCGCGCGCGCATTGTCCAGGCCCCATTCCATAAGCCGCTCCCCAAGAAAAAAGCTCCGGAAACGGACTAGCCCGCGACTCACGCGCGGGCCAGCCTTGTTTCAAATTGTTCGAGGCGCGGGCCTCAGGCGCCCATCTTGCAGACGCAGATCTTGTGGCCGTCCGGGTCACGGAAATAGGCGCCGTAGAAGAAATTCGGCACGCGCTCCCCGGGCTCACCATCATCGGTGGCGCCCAGCTCGATCGCCTTGGCGTAGACCTTGTCCACCGTCTCCCTGTCCGGCGCGCCGAGGGAGACCATCACGCCGTTTCCGCAGGTGGCTTCCTTTTCGTCATATGTGCCGCCAACCGCCAGCATGGGCTGGCCCTGGCCGGCGCTGTAGAAATACAGTCGGCCATTGTCGAAGACGCGGCTGGCGCCGAGGGTCGGCATCAGCGCATCGTAGAATTCCAGCGCCCTGGCTGTGTCGTTGGATCCGAGGGTGACGTAGGCGAGCATCGGGACCTCCCTGTCTTGTTGGCTCTTTTGTTACGTTGCACGAGCGCACCTCTCCCGCCAAGCGCTTCTTCTTGACGTTGACGTCAGCGGAGGCTTCAAGGACGCAAGAGCAAACAACCCGGAGGCATTTTCCATGACCGATATCCGTTTTGACGGCCGCGTGGCCATTGTGACCGGCGCAGGTGGCGGTGTGGGCCGCGCCCATGCGCTGGAACTGGCCCGGCGCGGAGCGAAGGTCATCGTCAATGACCTTGGCGGATCGGTCGACGGCACGGGTGGCAATTCCGAAGCCGCCGAATCGGTGGTCGCAGAGATCAAGGCGGCTGGCGGCGACGCCATGGCCAACGGCTCGTCGGTCACCGATGATGCCGGCGTCGCGAAGATGATAGAAGACACCATGTCCGCCTTCGGCCGGATCGACATCATCATCGCCAATGCGGGCATCCTGCGCGACAAGTCCTTCTCCAAGATGACCCTGGAGGACTTCCAGCTGGTCATGGATGTCCACCTCATGGGCACGGTGAAACCCTTCAAGGCCGCCTGGGACATCATGAAGGAGGCCGGCTATGGCCGCCTCGTCGTGACCACCTCCTCGACCGGCCTCTATGGCAATTTCGGCCAGGCCAATTACGGTGCCGCCAAGCTCGGCCTTGTGGGGCTGATGAACTCCCTGAAACAGGAAGGCGCGAAATACGACATCAAGATCAACGCCGTTTGCCCGGTCGCCGCGACACGCATGACGGAAGGTCTGATGCCGGAGGCCGTGCTCGCCCAGCTCAAGCCCGAATACATCACCCCCGGCGTGATCAACCTGGTGAAGGAAGACGCGCCCACGGGCATGGTGCTGTCGGCGGCTGCGGGGGCCTTCTCCATGTCCCAGATCGTGGAGACCAAGGGCGCCTATGTCGGCGTTGGCGACGCGCTGACGGCCGAGGCTGTAGCCGCGAAGTGGGACGAGATCACCGACACGAGCGAGCAATCGCCCTTCCCGTCGGGCTCCGGCCACGGCCAGAACCTGTTTGCCCGCGTCTCCGAAGCCACGAGCTGAAGCACCAGCGTCCGCGCTCCCGGCGGGAGGCGGCGAGGGGGTCATCTGGCGGGCCAGCGGACTCCCAATCAAGGCACTGGCGGCGGGCCGCTGGCCCGCCACACTCAGCTTGTGTTGAGGTGGTGGGGGTGCGGAAAAATGCCCGCC
>CAZVES010000033.1:0-19592 GCA_964625835.1 uncultured Hyphomonadaceae bacterium | reverse complement strand
CACCGTGCTCAATCACGGCTGGCCGCCGCCAGGCACGGCTGATCCGCCGGGGGCGCCCGCGCTTGCAGGCTAAGGGAGCCACCGAGCAGACCTTCCATGAGACACCCCGAGGGCCCCGACCGCCTTGCGGGGACGCACCCCGACGGACCGGGCCTCACCCAAGCCCCCGGGACGGCCAGGGATCAGCTGAATGCGGCGACGACCGCAGCGGCAATGATGATCGAGTAGAGGAGGCCCGCGCCGAGGATCAGGAAAATCGGATAATTGGTCGACACGGTGGATCGGGCGAAGGTCATCGCCTGGCTCATCAGGTCGGGCCAGGTGTAGGACACAAAATCGCCCTGGGTGACGATCGAGACCAGCTTGCCGTTGTCATCGACCACGGGAAGGCGCCGGAAGCGCTCATTGGACATCATGCGCATCCACACCAGCAGGTCATCTTCCTCGCGCGCGACGCGCACATCGGACGTCATGATCTCGCTGACTGGCGTGTTGTCCGCGTCGATGCCCGCATTCACTACGCGTTTCATGATGTCGCGCTCGGTGACCATTCCCAGCACCTTGCGCGAGGCGTCGACCACAACGACCGCGCCGTAATTCATCTCCGACATGCGCGCTACGGCAGCGCGGATCGTGTCAGTCGGCGCCGCAGTCAGGGGATTTGGCTTGGAGGCGTATTCGGGACGGTCCTTGATTTTCATGGAAATTCCTTTCGGGGTTTCGGGAACAGCGGGGTGGCTTTGACATAGTGCCGCACCCGGCGAAAGCGACCTGCCCGGCGCAAATGAACGGCCCCGCGGGCCGGGAAAGCGCGCGGGGCCTTGAGTTTGGCGAAGGGCCTGGCTCAGTCGGGGCCGCCGGAACCTTCCGTCTCCAGCCGGGCCTGGGCCGCAGCGGTCCCGGCCAGCCGGGCGAGATTGATGAATTCGGCGCGATAGCCGAAGGGGTCCTCTCCCTTCGCCGACTGGGCGAGCGCGATCACTTCGTCAAAGCTCCAGTCGCCGACATAGGGGTCCCCGCGCAGGAGCTGGCCATATCCGGCAACGGCGGTCGCAAAGCGCGCCCATTGGGGGCTCTCCTCGATGCTTTCGCGAACATCGTCGAGCGTGATGGGTCGCGTCGACAAGGTCGATGTCTCTGCGCCCGGAAGCTTCTGGCGCAGCTTCAGAAAGGCCAGTTCATTGGAGTTGGCCGCCGGCGGCTCGCTCGGCTGGTAACGGCTCTCGTCGATCATGCGCGCATCGGAGCCGACCTGGACGATCTCATAGATCGCCGTGACCGAAGCGCCCGCGCCAATATCACCGGCATCGACGGCGTCATTGTTGAAGTCTTCCCGGTTCAGCATCCGCGTCTCATAACCGATCAGGCGATACTCGGCGACGCGGGCCGGATTGAACTCGACCTGGATCTTCACGTCATCGGCGATCGGAAACAGGTTTCCTGTCAGGTCGTCATTGAGGACCTTCCGTGCCTCATTCAGCGTGTCCACATAGCTGGCCATCCCGTTGCCGGTCTGGGCGATCTTCTGCATCAGCGCGTCATTGTAATTGCCTTCACCGAAACCGAGCACGGAGAGATAAATGCCCGTCTCGCGCTTGCGGGAGACGAAATCCTCCAGCCGTTCGGGATCGGCTATGCCGACATTGAAATCGCCATCGGTCAGCAGCATCACGCGATTGACGCCCTCGGCGTTGAAGTTCTGCTCTGCCAGGCTGTAGGCCAGGCGCAGGCCCTCCCCGCCAGCGGTCGAGCCGCCCGCATTCAGGTTCTCGAACGCCGCCAGGATCTTGCCCTTGTTGGCCTCGCTCGCCGCCGTGGGCTCGAGCACCTGGCCCGCTGCGCCGGCATAGACTGCGATCGAGATCGTGTCGTCCGCGGTCATTTCGTCGATCAGCAGACCCAGCGCGTTCTTGGCGAGGGGCAGCTTGTTTTGCTGGCCCATGGACCCGGACACGTCGATAAGCAGGGTGAGATTGAGCGGTGGGCGCTCGTCAGGCTCGATATCAAAGCCCTGAATACCGACCTGCATCAGGTGGCGGCCCTCGGCCCACGGGCTCGGCGCGACATTCACATTGGTCGAGAAAGGCGATCCCGAGCCATCCGGCACGGGATAGCTATAATCGAAATAGTTGATCATCTCCTCAATGCGCACCGCATCCTTCGGGGGCAGCGTTCCATTGTTCAGGTAGCGCCGCGCGACCGCATAGCTGGCGGTGTCCACATCGATGGAAAATGTGCTCACCGGCTCCTCCGACACCAGCTTCACAGGGTTGGGCTCCACATCCTCGAAGCGTTCCCGGTCGATGTCGCCGGGCATGGGCTGTGGCTGCATCTGGGGCGGTGCCATGCCGGCCGTCGGAGCCGCTCTGGAATGCAGGCCCGCCGACATTTCCGCCATCGGCTGCGGAGACGGCGGGGGCGGTGGAGGTGGCGGCGCCGGTGGCGCGACCGCATCGGTGACCTCGCCCGGTTCGCCCTCATAGACCTCGCCAGGGTCTTCGCAGGCACTCAGCACGGCAAGGCTCGCGGCACCGGCCAGCAGGAACGCGATTTTCTTTGTCATGGTCTTCCCCAATCTTGTTTTCGAGTGGCCTCAATTGAGCCTCTCCAATCTGTCATCTTTGCGGCGCCCGCGGGCCCATCTGCGGGCGAAACGGGCCTGTCCCGGTTCAGCGAACGGCCATCTGGGCCTCGTACCAGCGCTCCATGTCTGCCTCCACCTGTTCCAGCGGCCGCGGGCCGCCCGCCAGCAGCGTGTAGTGAAAGGCGGCCGGATCGAAAGCCGGCCCCACAACGGCCCTGGCGCGGGCCCGGATCGCCGAGATTTCGTTCGCGCCAGCAGTGTAGGCGCACGCCTGCCCCGGCCAGACCACGATCCTGTCGACCTCTTCGATCATGGCCTCCTCAGGCAGGCCGGTTGTCTGGACCAGATAGTCGATCGCCTCCTGGCGCTCCCAGCGCATTCGATGGATTCCCGTATCAACCACTTGACGCGCCGCGCTGAACAACTGGCTCTGCAGGATGCCGATTTCGGCCAGCGGGTCGTCGGCAAAGACGCCGGCCTCCAGGCCAAGTCGCTCGGCATAGGTCGCCCAGCCTTCTCCATAACCCGTGTGCCACATCAGCTGGCGGATCAGCGGCAGTTCGGCGGTCTCCATGGCGAAGGTCGCTTCGGTGTGGTGGCCCGGAACAGTCTCGTGCAACACCAGCGCGGGGATGGCATAGCGGGGCCATCGCGACAAGTTCCGACCATCCACAAACAAGATGCCCGGGTCGGCCCCGTCGGGCGTGGGCGGCGTGTAGAGGGCGGCCGCCGGCAGGCGCTTGCGCGGCGAGGTGATCCTCACCGTGACGTCCATATCCGGTTGCCGGGCGATCCAGTTCTCCATGGCCACTTTCGCCCGGCCGAGACTTGCGCGCAGGTTACCGGCCAGCTCATCGCGCCCTTCCGGCGTGTTCGGATAGGCCTGATCCTCGCGCATACCCAAGGCGGCCAGCCTTTCGCCCAGGGTCGACGGCCCGGAATTGTCTTCGCCAGCCTCGTCCTGCGGCTCTGCGCCCTCAGTGGCAGCGGCGACGTCTACGGCAGGCGTTTCCGCGTCCAGTTCGCTCAGCCTTGCCACCAGCTCGGCGCTGAGATCGTCCACGCGGGCGCGCGCCTCACGATGAAGGCTTTCAGCCGACACGGTCCCCCTTGTGTGCACGGCAAGCACGGCGTCGTAATAACTGTCGCCCTCTGGCAGGGTCCAAACGCCCGGTACGTCCGTCGCGTCGTCTTTGATCTCATCGATTGTTTCGATGAGGTTGCCATAGGCCGGGCGCACCCGTTCGCGCATCAGGTCCACGGCTTCCTTGCGGAAGGCCCGGCGGGTTTCCGGCGGCTCGCCAATCAGGCCGGTCAGCTGGTCTTCATAGGCAAGGATGATCGGATCCTCGTCGATCGGGACCGCCATGTCGGCCTGCAGGCGCTCCGTCAGCTTTTCGAGGACAAAGCGCGGCGGCTGCACCCCGGCCCTGGCATCGGCCAGCAGCCGGAGGCGCTCGTCTTCCATGGCGCTGGCCAGCTGGGCCAGCCTGAGCAGGTAGTCGCCCGCATCATCGGCATCCGACACGCGCTGGCGGGTCACCAGCAGGTCCACCAGATCCACCCACGCCCCGCTGCGATGGTCGACGATGTAGGGGTAAGCATTGCCGAGCAGGACCCGGCCATGGCCGAATTCGCCGACGCGCACGGCGCGGTCATAGGTGCGCAACACCATCTCCTGGTGACCGCGAAGCCGGCTGCCCAGAGGTGCCAGGGGCATTTCCTCCAGAAGTCTCAGCGCCTCGATACGCCTGAGCCGCTGTCGCTCGAAGGCCGCCTGGGACCGGTCTCCGATCAGGGCGTTGGTGTCGACATCCAGAAGGTTCCTTGGGAGACCAAGCCGGGTCAGGGTTTCCGGCGATCCGGAAATCTCCATGAGGGCAAGCGTTTCGAAGAGCCCGGTCGCCTCGGCCTCCACGCGGCGAGACGGCTGGCTCGGGTCCCCGCTGCAGGCCGGTGTCGCGACGACAAGGGCGAGCATGGCGAAGGCCGATGTGAATTGACAAACACACTTTCCAAGCATGGAGGGCAGGGTGAATTGTGCCGCAGGTCCCGTAAAGGGAATTTAACCGCCTGACTCTGCGGAGCGGCGGTTGTAGGAGGCCGCCTAATCCGCTAAGCGTCCGCCGCACGAGACGAGGAGCAGACCCGTGGACAACAACCCGAACACGCCACCGAACCAACCTCCTGGCCAGCCCGGCGCTCCGATGCAGCCGGGCCAACCCGGACAGCCTGGCCAACCCGGTGGCCCGATGGCCGCCCAGCCGGGCCAGGCCATGCCGCAGGGCAATCCCGGCGCCCCGGCCGGCGGAGCCCAGCTGACCGGCAATGTGCTGTTCTACAAGAAACCCGAGCCGCTGTCCCCGGAATCCCACGGCAACCTTGGCGTGCGCCAGATCCAGCAGCCCTTCGGCTTCCTGCGCGAGGCCCACGCGGTTCCCGTCACCGTCACAGAGTTCGGCATGGCCGCTTCGGCTTATCCCGTGATCTTTGTTGGCGAGGAGCGCGTGCCCGTCGCTGTCATGGGCGTTCGCCAGGGGCAGAACCTGTTCGTCACGAACGAAGGCTTCACCGAACAGGACTATTATGTCCCCGCCTTTGTGCGTCGCTACCCGTTCGTGTTTGCCGCTGACAACAATTCTGACAGGCTGTTGCTGTGTGTCGACCGTGGCGCACCCATGGTTTCCGACCAGCCGGAAGTGGCATTCTTCGAGAACGGGCAACCGTCGAAGTTCACCAATGACGCGATCGAATTCTGCAAGGAATTCGAGCGCCAGCGCCGCGCGACCTCCGAATTTGCCGACATCCTGAAAAAGTTCGACCTGTTTGAGCAGAAATCGGTGGCCTTCCAGCCGCGCGATGCACAGGGCAATCCCGCCGGCGAACAGCAGAAGATCGCCGACTACTGGGCCGTTTCGGAGGAGAAGCTCAATGCGCTCCCGCCCGAGCAGTTCATGGAACTGAAGAACAATGGCGCCGTGGGCGCGATCTACGCCCACCTGATCTCGCTTCTGAACTGGTCGCGCATCATCCAGCGCGCGATCCGCGCAAATTCCGGGCAGCCGGCCCAGGCCTGACGCAGCTCTTCCAATCTGGATTTCAAGGGGCGGTTTCGAAGGAAGCCGCCCTTTTTATGGCCGCTCCCCCGGAACACGTCGCTGTCAAGATTTCGAGAGGGGCTTTCTCTTCATATCATGCACATACATATCATTCGTGAGTGTCTTGCGAATCCCCGGAAAGCCTTGACGATGTTTCGACTTTTTTCATGCGCGCTGGGAGCCTTGACGACATTCGCCCTGCTGGCCGCCGCCGAGCCCTATGATGCGGGCCATGCTGAGGTGGAGTTGATCTCCGAGCGCACAACGGCCCTGCCCGGCGAGACCGTCTATCTCGCTCTCGACAAGACGCTGGACGATGGCTGGCACGTCTATTGGCGCAATGCGGGAGATGCAGGGCTTCCGCCGGAAATCTTCTGGGACGAAGGCCCCCTTGGCGAAAAAACCGAGGCCGGTGACTTTGCCTGGCCCATTCCGAAACTCCTGCCCGTGGTCGAAGGCGAGATCATGGATTACGGCTATGACCGCGCCGTGACGCTTCCCTTTGCGGTCACAGTGCCGGACGAGGCGGTCGGCTCGATCATATTCAGCGGCGTGGCCGATTATCTGATCTGCAAGGATGTCTGCATTCCCGAAAGCGCGCCGGTGTCGTTCACACTGTTCATCGGCGACAGCCAGGTGCCCGATGAGGCCGATGCTGCAAAGATTGCCGCCGCCCTTGCCGCAACGCCCCAGCCGTTTGACGGTCAAACTCGCGTCAAGGCGTCCGATGAAACTCTGCAACTGAGCCTGGCTCCCGCCGAGGCCGGTGCGCTCGGTGAAAGCTGGCTGCGCTTTTTTCCCTATCAGAATGAAATCGTCCACGCGGCCGAACAGGTCCAGTCGCGCGGCCCGGAGGGTGCCAGCCTTGAGATGCGAAAGGCCAGCCGTGAAACGCTGGGCGAAACACTCGACGGCGTGGTGGTGGCCGATCGCCCCGATGGCACCCGGGTGGGATATCAGGTGAGCGCGCCGGTCGGCGATGCGGTCCTGGCCGGAACCAGCGGCACGCCGGTTGCCCGGAGGGCCGGCAGCGGCGCGGCGGCGTCGGGCGGGCTGAACCTGTTTGCCCTGGCTGGCCTCGCTATCCTCGGCGGACTTGTCCTCAACCTCATGCCCTGTGTCCTGCCGGTCTTGTCGATCAAGGCAATGGGCATGGTTTCAGCTGCAAGCACGGGCGGTGGCAGCCATCTTCGCGCCCACGGCTTTTGGTACACGGGCGGGGTCCTCTTATCTTTTGCTGCGCTCGCTTTCGCATTTGTTGCCCTGCGCTCGGTCGGAGAATTTTGGGCGCTTGGCTCGCTACTGCAGTATCCAGCGGTGGTGGCGGCCCTGGCGCTTGGCGCCTTCGTCCTGGGACTTTGGCTTCTTGGCATGTTCGAAGCGGGCACGTCGATCCAGAACCTGGGATCAGGCGCGGCCGGACGCGGTGGCGGTTTCGGGGCGTTCGCCACCGGGGCCCTGGCCGCCACGGCCGGTGCACCCTGTGTGGGCCCTTTTGTGGGCGCCTCCCTCGGCGCGGTCCTCGAGCGACCGGCGGTCGAAGTGTTCTTCATCTATCTGATGCTTGGCCTCGGCCTCGCCCTGCCGTTTTTCGTGCTGAGCTTCATTCCCGGCCTGGCGCGCTTCCTGCCGAAACCGGGCGCCTGGATGGAGCGCGTCAAGCAGTTCTTTGCCTTCCCGATGTTCCTGACCGCCGCGGCCCTGCTTTTCGTTCTGGGCGACCAGGCCGGGACCGGCGCGGTCGCATGGCTCGTTATGGGGGCAACCCTTATCGCCTTTGGCATCTGGGCCCTGAAGGCCGCCGGCGGCCAGCTGAGGCCCGTCGGTCTGGCCCTTGGCGCCCTTGCTATTGTCGCCGGCATCGCCCTGCCCTTCACGACCGCGCAGACGCAAGCGGTCGCCGGGAATGGCGCGGCGAACTACGCCTCGAATGTAGAGACCGAAGCCTGGAGCCCCGAACGCGTGGCAGAGCTGACCGCGACAGGACGGCCCGTCTTCGTCGATTTCACGGCGACATGGTGCATGATCTGCCAGGCGAACAAACGCACGACCCTCACACGGCCCGAGGTGCTTCGAGCTATGGACAAGGCGAACATGGCCTTCCTCGTCGCCGATTTCACGAACAAGGACCCGGTCATCGCCGAGGAACTCCAGCGACGCGGCCGCCCGGGCGTGCCGATGTACCTGATGTTCGCGCCCGGCAACAGTGAACCGAAAATCCTGCCCCAGACCCTGACCCCGGCGCTGATGCAACGCGAAATCGCCGCAGTCTCTAGCAGTTGAGCGCGCCCGTCATATTTGGGATGGTCATGTTCTGGAGGCTTGCCCATGAATGTTCGAAATATCTTCCTCGTTGGCGGTATGGCCGCGGCCGTTTTTCTCACTGTCGGCGCTCTCGTGGCCTCTACGGCGACCGCCGAGAATGCCAACCTCGAGCCCGGCATCGCCGCGCCGGACTTCACCGGGATCACCAGCACAGGCGAGCGCGTTTCGCTGTCTGACTTCGAAGGCAAGACTGTCGTCCTCGAATGGACCAACCATGACTGCCCCTTCGTGATGAAACACTACAATGACACGCTCTCCAATATGCAGGGCCTGCAGGCTGAAGCGGCCAAGGGGGATGTGGTCTGGTTGTCGGTCATCTCATCAGCGCCGGGCAAGCAGGGCCATGTCAGCGCGCAACAGGCCGATGAGCTGACGGCCATGCGCGGCGCAGCGCCCAGCCACGTCATTCTGGATGAAAGCGGCGAGATAGGCCGTCTGTATGGCGCAAAGACGACGCCGCACATGTACGTCATCGAGCCTGATGGCGAGTTGGCCTACAATGGGGCCATAGATTCCATTCCGTCGGCCCGCGTCAGCGACATTCCAGAGGCAGACCCCTATGTGACCATGGCGCTTGCAGCCGTGTATGGAGCAGAAGACCCCTCGCCCGGGGCCACTAAGCCCTATGGTTGTTCGGTCAAGTACTGACGCGCCGCTTCGGGATTGGCCGGGCATGAGGCCGGATCTCCGGAATGAGTATCCAAAACAGCTTGCCGGCCAGACAGGTGTGACGCCGCCAGTCCAATGGCTTCGGCATCGTGTAAAAGGGTTGCGAGCCGGCGCAGGGCCTGCTGTCGCTGGCCAGGCATATGCAGAAGCCTGAGCTGGAGGTCGGCCTCCTCGGCCATGCCCCTGAAAATGCAGCCAAGGTCCTCAGCGCCCGCTTTGGCAGACATTTCATTGGCCAGACGCTCGGCGTTAACGGCAAAACGGGCGAGATCGTGTTCTGCAGCCGGGCTGAGGGGGTCACCGTCAAGGGCCAAATGGACCTCCGCCGACAGCATGGACGCCGCGCGAGACCAGTCGGTTGCCAACTGTGTTTCAGCCCCGGCAAATGTAGGGCACAGATGTAGCGCGCAGACCAGCAAGATCGGTTTCAGCATGAGACGGCCTCCCTATTCGCGCTTGAGGTGAAGCAAGGCGCATGCCGATCGCCGAAAGAGCGAAACGCATCCACCGCTTCCACCCCCCATGCGGGCAAACTCCCGGCGCGCCCACCCGCGTTAAGGCTCCGGAGAGCCGCCCGGACCAGACTGGTAACACCGAAACAGCAACACAAACCAGCATTCTGGCCCTTCCCCCGTCCTCAACGAATGATGAAAAAGAGTTCATACAAATGCGTTGACAGATCGTGTGCGGAGGGCTCTTATCACAATTGCAGTTTCTGGGAGGAAATGCTGCGAGTGTGAGAGGCGCGGAAGCTGAAGGGCTGCCCGCGCCTTTCTTTTTCCTGAACAAAAAATGAGCACCTGGCGCGAGCGCCTGATGCCCAGTTGGCAGTCTGGAAGTCCGTCAGCAGGCCCGGCACCGGAAGCTCAGGGGTGAGGTAGGGGCATTGCGGTTCCAGCACCAAGCCCAGCTGACTTACCGATAAACAATATGGAATTGTCGGGTGTCGTCAAGTGTTTTTATCGAAATTCGACAAAAATCCGTTCTCCAGCCCTCTTGCTTATGTCCCTGTGTCATTCGGGCCGGCTCTGACGGCGTTGACAGGACTGGCCACCTGGCGCACCCACACCGCTGAGTTTCCACTGCCAAGGAGCCTTTCGTGAGCGACCCGCGCCAACACATCCTGCCGGTCTACCGCCCGCCTGAAGAGGTTTTCGTCCGCGGGGACGGTGCCCGTCTCTTCACCGAGGACAATACCCCCTATCTGGACTTCATTGCCGGGATCGCGGTCAGCGCCCTTGGCCACGGTCACCCGGCCATGGTCGAGGCGCTCAAGGCCCAGGCTGACCAGCTCTGGCACACATCGAACATGTTCCGCGTGCCAGCCGGTGAGGAACTCGCCAATAAAATCTGTGCCCGGACCTTTGCCGATCGGGTTTTCTTTACAAATTCAGGCACCGAGGCGGTCGAGTGCGCGATCAAGACGGCCCGCAAGTTCCACTGGGCTAATGGCCGTGAAGACCGGTTCGAGATCGTCACATTCACCGGCGCATTCCATGGCCGCTCGCTCGGCGCAATCAATGCCGGTGGCAATCCCAAGTACCTTGAGGGTTTCGGCCCGCCCCTGCCGGGCTTCACGCAGATCGAATGGGCGGACCATGACGCGCTCGACCGCGCCGTGACCGACAGGACCGCCGCCGTATTTATCGAGCCAGTCCAAGGCGAAGGCGGTGTCCGGGCCATGCCCGAGCCGTGCCTGACGGGGCTGCGAAAGCTCTGCGATGAGCGCGGTGCACTTCTGATCTATGACGAAGTCCAGTGCGGCATGGGGCGCACGGGCCAGCTGTTTGCTCATGAATGGGCCGAAGCCGCAGAGCCTGACATCATGTGCGTTGCCAAGGGTGTGGGCGGTGGATTTCCCTTCGGCGCATGCCTCACCACGGAAGAGACAGGCATTGTCATGCAACCGGGCTCCCACGGATCGACCTATGGCGGCAATCCACTCGCCATGGCGGTGGGCAACGCGGTCTGGGACATCATCAGCGATGAGGATTTCCTGGCCGGCGTGCGCCGGGTGTCGGGCACACTGGCACAGTCCCTGGCCGGCATTGCCGAGAGCCACCCGGATGCCTGCGACGGCGTGACGGGAAAGGGCCTGCTCACTGGATTGAAGATGAAAGACGCGCCAAAGCCCCTCCAGAATCTCTGCCGCGAACACAAGCTGCTGGTCGGTATTGCAGGTAACAATGTGCTGCGCCTGGCCCCGCCGCTCGTTATCACGGATGAAGACGTGCGCGAGGCCACACGGGTGATCGATCGCGCAATTGATGCGATGAAAGCCGCCTAGGTGATGCGGACGTGTTGCTGAAGCCGGTTCTTCTGGGATTGCTGACCGGCCTTGGCGTTTTCGCCATCGCCATCGCCACCAAGGCACCGCGTGACGACAGGAACTGGCAGCCCCACCTGTCGGTCGCGCCCGCGGCGGACGAGCTTGACGGCGTTTGGACCGTGGGCCCGGTTCGGGACTGGAGTTACCGGCCAGACGGCCCGGCCAGCAAGGACTGGACTGCGCCTGTGAAGGTCAACCCGGCCGCGGTGAGACGGGTCTGGCTGCTGGTCGAGCCCCATCCCGGACTGCCGGCCATGGCGCACACGCTGGTGCTCCTGGAAGAAGACACCGGGCAACTGGTCGGATTGACCATTGAGGCGCGCAAGGAAACCGATGAAAAGTTCGCTCCGCTGCGGGGCGCCCTGCGCCGCTTTGAGCTGATCTATGTCTGGGCCAGCCCGCGTGACCTGCTCAGTAGGCGCGCGGTGATGCTGGACCGGGAGCTGGAACTCTACCCGCTTGACCTTTCGCGGGACCAGGCCGCTGCGTTTGTGTTGTCCGTGCTGCAGCGCACGGCCGCGCTGGCCGAGAAACCGCGTTTCTACAACACACTGCACAGCAATTGCACCAATGAGCTGGCCAAGGCGGCAGGGCTCTCATGGGACCCGGCTTTCATCCTCACCGGTGGGGCAGCAAGAGCGCTGCACAAGCGGGGCCTGATCGCCGGTGACACGTTCGACGCGGCGCGCACACGCGCCCGGATCGGCCCATGGGTCCGCCAGAATGCCCAACTCGACCACAGTGCTTTCAACGCCTCACTGATCAAACTTCTTGCAGCAAATACAGTTACAACGATTTCAAAAGAGATGGACTCAGGCTAGGCGGGTTGTCTGGGGCAGGGTTGAAAGTTGCGCCCCTTGTTCGAGACTAGCCAAGACCCCGCAAGGAGAAGACGATGTCGAAACGCGATGAGCTCATCGAAAAGTATGCCAAGGTCCTGAAGGAAAAGGGCGTTTCGGTGGACATGGACCTGCTGAAAAAGGTCACGATCGGATGCGGCCCATCCATCTACAACCGCGACAGTTCCACGATTTCCGCCAATGACCCGGCTGAAATGGACCGTGTGAAGAAAAACTTCCTCGTCAAGAAACTCGGCCTGACGGAAGGCGCGAAGCTGGATGAGGGGCTCGATGCAGTGATAGATCAGTACGGCAAGTCCGACCGCAACAAGTACCGCGCCGCGATCTACTACATGCTGACCAAGCATTTCGGGAAGGAAAAGGTCTACGCTTAGGCCGGCTTCAATCACGCCTGTCTGGCGAGACAGCTACATGGCGCCCGGGCACCTGCTTCTGCGGGGCGTGCTCCCTTGCATAAGTCGATCTGCCGCGCGATACCGGCGGCCCGTCAATACGGCGTCTGCGTTCGATCCGTCGGCGTCGCCCGAAAGGTTTTTCCATGTCCCGTCAGCGCAAGCGCAAAGGTGATCCCGTCCATGGCTGGCTGGTGCTCGACAAGCCCGTGGACATGACCTCCACCCAGGCGGTGGGCCTGACCAAGCGGCTGCTGGACGCCCAGAAAGCCGGCCATGGCGGAACGCTCGATCCGCTTGCTTCAGGCATTCTCCCGATTGCGTTTGGCGAAGCGACGAAGACCTCCGCATGGGCGATGGACGCCGAAAAGGAATACGTTTTTACCATAGAGTGGGGCACGTCGACCGACAGCCAGGACAAGGAAGGCGCCGTGATCGCCAGATCGCCGGCGAGGCCCAGGATCGATCAGATCGAAGCCGCGCTAGAGACTTATCGGGGCGAAATCGAACAGGTCCCGCCGAAATTCTCGGCCATCAAGGTGAATGGCGAGCGCGCCTACGACCTGGCGCGTGATGGAGAGACGTTCGAACTGGAAAGCCGGCCGGTCCAGATCCACGAGGCGAGGGTCACCGACATGCCCGACGCCGATCACACCGAAATCCATGTGGTGACGGGAAAGGGGTTCTATGTCCGCGCCCTGGCGCGCGACCTGGCCTTTGACCTCAGCTGCGAGGGCCATATCAGCGCCCTGCGGCGCACGCGTGTGGGTGAATTCACGCTGGAGGACGCCCGGAGTCCCGTTTCGCTTGAGACGATTGAGAGCATCGAGGCACGCCGGCAGGTGCTCCTGCCATTGGAAACCGCGCTGGATGACCTGCCACCGGTCGACCTTGCTGCAGGCGATGCCAGCCTTCTCAAACAGGGCCGCACCGTGAAACTGATGCCCCATGTGGTCGAAGCCTGGCGCGCAGACAGCCGCTCAGCCCGTGAAGACCGGCTCGCCGTGGCCATGGATGGAGAAATGGCGCTCGCGCTCGGAGAAGTCCGCGCCGGCCAATTCAAGCCGACGCGGGTGTTTCAGGTCTAGAGAACTCTAATCGAGAGTCCGCGCGACCTCTTCGACGGTGAAGCACTCGATCCGGTCACCTTCGCGAATGTCTTCGTACTTCTCGAATGCCATGCCGCATTCCATGCCGGAAGAGACCTCGGCGACCTCATCCTTGAACCGCTTCAGCGTCTTCAGCTTGCCTTCATGGATGACCACATCATCACGCAGAAGGCGCACGCCACAGCCGCGCTTCACAACGCCTTCCGTCACCCGGCAGCCGGCCACCTTGCCCACGCGGGTGATGTTGAAGACTTCCAGGATCTCCGCATAGCCGATGAAGGATTCGCGCTGCTCAGGTGCCAGCATGCCCGACAGGGCGTCTTTCACATCGTCGATCAGGTTGTAGATGATCGAATAGTAGCGGATCTCCACGCCTTCGCGTTCGGCCAGGTCGCGCGCCTGTTTGTTGGCGCGAACATTGAAAGCGATGATCGGAGCGCCCGAGGACTGGGCAAGCAACACATCAGATTCGGAGATACCGCCCACAGCGCCGTGGATCGCTGTGGCCCGGACCTCGTCAGTGGAGATTTTCTCCACGGACTGGCCGATGGCCTCGACCGAACCCTGGGTGTCGGCCTTCACGACGAGGGGCAGTTCCTGCGTCTCGACGGCGCCATCCTTCAGTTTGTTCATCAGCTGGTCGAGCGAGGCACGGGCCGCAACGGACGCCTTGCCAGCCACCTGGCGCTTCTGGCGAATGCGATACTCGGTCACTTCGCGCGCACGCGCCTCGCTGTCGACGACATAGAAAGGCTCACCCGGCTCGGGCGCACCGTCTAGGCCGAGGATCTCGACCGGGACAGACGGCCCCGCCGTATCCAGCTGTTCGCCGCGTTCATTGACGAGGGCGCGAACCTTGCCCCACTGGGTGCCCGCAACGACAATGTCGCCGCGTTTCAGCGTGCCGCGCTTGACCAGCACCGTGGCGACGGAACCGCGGCCCTTGTCGAGCTGGCTCTCCACCACACTGCCATCTGCATGGCGGTCGGGGTTTGCTTTCAGTTCAAGCAGTTCGGCCTGAAGAGTGATGGCCTCTGACAGGCCGTCAAGATTGGTTTTTTCCAGGGCCGACACTTCCACGGCCTGCACCTCGCCACCCATAGCCTCAACCTGAATGTCGTGCTGGAGCAGTTCGGTAAGAACATCCTTAGACTTTGCATCGGGCTTGTCGATCTTGTTGACCGCCACGATCAGGGGCACATCAGCCGCCTTGGCGTGGTTGATGGCCTCAATCGTCTGGGGCATGACCCCGTCATCGGCAGCCACGACCAGGATCACGATATCCGTGATGTCCGCCCCGCGCGCACGCATGGCCGAAAACGCCGCGTGGCCGGGCGTGTCAATGAAGGTGATCTTGTTGCCGCCGCCGTCGGCCACCTGATAGGCGCCGATGTGCTGGGTGATGCCACCGGCCTCCCCGGACACCACATCGGTTTTCCGCATGGCGTCGAGCAGGGACGTCTTTCCGTGATCGACATGACCCATGATGGTCACGACCGGGGCGCGAGGTTTGAGGTCCTCTTCCTGGTCATCGTCGCCTGCCAGTCCGATTTCGACATCGGACTCAGCCACACGTTTCACAGTGTGTCCAAATTCTGTGGCGATCAGTTCGGCCATGTCGGCATCGATGATGTCGTTGCCCCGCATCATCTCGCCCTGCTGCATCATGAACTTCACAACGTCGCCGACGCGCTCCCTCATGCGGCCCGCAAGCTCCTGAAGCGTGATCGTCTCGGGCAGAGTGACTTCGACAGAGACCTTTTCGCCACTCTCACTGCCGCCCGACTGGCGCCGCTCGCGTTCACGTTCGCGCGCACGCTTGACAGAGGCAAGCGACCGCTGGCGGTCGCCATCATCGCCCAAGGCGGCTGCGATTGTCAGCTTTCCGCGCCGGCGCTCCGATCCGCCACGCCCGCGGCCGCCAGACTGGCGCTCGCGATTTTCCTCGCGGCCACCGCCCTTTCCGCGTTTGACGCGTCCGCCAGCAGCCTCGAGGTCGGCCTGATCCGGAGGCGCAACGGGATCGGGGTTGTGCGCGACAGCAGCTTTCCCGCGGCCCTCGCTGCGCCCGGTCTCTGCCTCACGTTTCTTGGCCTCCAATTCCTCGACCCGCTTGCGCTCCTCGTCTGCCTTGCGCCGGGCCTCTGCTTCTTCGCGTTCTTTCTCTTCCTGGACTTTCTTGTTCTGCTCTTCACGCAGCCTGGCCTGGGCCTCATGGGTCTTGTTTGCCTCGGCCTTGCGTGCCTCTTCCTGAGCTTTGCGCTGCAAGAGGACCCTCTGACGCGCAAGCAACTCCGCCTCGGTGATGCCGAGCTTTCTGGCCATCGCGGCCAGCTTGGACTGCGCGTTCCCGCCAGACCCTTTTTGAGAGGACGCACCCGCATTCCCTGAGCCACCACCAGAACGGTTTCCACCGCCTGATCCGCCTGGAGTCACCACGCGCTTCTTCTTCTTGACCACTTCCACTTGCTTGGATCGGCCATGGCTGAAGCTCTGCTTTACCGTACCCGAACCGCGGGAGGTCGTAAGGGGTTTGCGCCCGCCTGTGTCTTTCGTGTCGCTCATCCGCACCAATAACTGTTTTGCCCAGTCCGCACCATGCGCACCGGATTGCCATCAAGGATCGCCAGTCGAGAACCAGTGATCTTCAGGCGAAAGCCGAAACCCTTTTAATCGCCCATAGGCGACAGTCCAGCTGTTCACCAAGGGTGTGGGTTGGAGCAAGGCGTGTATCACACCCTCACGCCCCAAGGCCATGCCCAATTCAGCTGACGTCAGTGCGCCAGCCAATTTCACATCGTCATATAGGGCTTTCGCCAGCGAATACACCTTAGCGCGACCGTCAGGCGCGCCGTCGCTGGCCTCGATCAGCCAGGCCGGACGGCCCTTTCGCACGCTCGCGCGGACCTGGTCGAAGCCGGACACAAGGTGTCCTGCCTTGCGCGCAAGGCCCAGCAGGGAAATGCAACGTTGTGCCAGAAGCGCCTCGACCTGGTCAGACAGGTCTTCAGGCGCCATGGCCGCAGCCTTGAACCGGCGCGGGAACACGCCTTTGGCAATGGCCTCATCAACGCACTCCCGGCGCGCAGTAATCCATACGCCCCGACCGGGAAGCTTGCTCGATATGTCGGCCAATACGGCACCGTCCGGTCCGCGCACGAAGCGGATCATCTCCGCTTGCGGGCGGGTCCGCTTGCCGACCGCGCATTCGCGCTCGGGCAATGACTTTGCGGCGGCTCGGGTGCCTACAAGGTCGCGGCGATCATTGGGGCTTTTCGGAATCGTCCGCCTCCCCCAGTTCTGCCAAAGCGTCCAGGTCCAGGTCGAGCGCTTCGGCTGCCGCCTCCAGGTCGGCCTCGCTGACCTCGATCTCCTCCTCGACGGCCTCCGCACCGGTGTCATTCCCGCTTGGCGCCGACCCCAATTCGCCGAGCGCGAGGAGCGCCCTCTCCTCTTCCGTGAGGTTCATTTCCTCGCCCAACTGGTCTGCGACCATCTGCGCCTGCAACTCATCGAGCGCGGCCTGCTCGATCCAGCCCGCCTTCACGCGGGTCTTCATGATGAAGAGCTGGGCGTCATCCTTGCGCATTTCGCCCTTTTTCAGGATGCCGTCGACCCACATTGGTTTGCCGTCCGGTCCCGGCTCTCGATAGCCGGTGATGTCGTCGGGGACCAGGCCAGCCACGTCATCGACGGTCTTGATGCCCTCTTCGCCCAGTTTGACAGCGAAGGCTGGCGTCATGCTTTCCAGCGTCATGACCTCGTCTTCGACGCCAAGTTCACGCCGGCGGGCATCCTGCTCCTTGGCCAGCTTGTCGAGGTATTCGCGGGCCCGCTCCTGAATTTCCGCGGCCACGTCTTCATCAAAGCCTTCAATCTGGATGAAATCCTCCGGCGCGACAAACGCGATTTCCTCAACCGTCTCGAACCCTTCCGAGGCCAGGAGCTGTGCCAGCGTCTCATCGGCATCGAGGGCCTGCATGAACAGGTCGGTGCGCTCCTGGAAGTCCTTCTGGTAGCGCTCGGAATCAGCGGTCTCCGTGACCAGGTCGATCTGCCAGCCCGTCAGCTGTGATGCGAGCCGGACATTCTGGCCGCGTCGGCCAATCGCGAGGGGGAACTGATCGTCGGCCACCACGACCTCGACGCGTTGTTCTTCCTCGTCGAGGACCACCTTGGACACCTCGGCCGGCTGCAACGCGTTCACGATGAAGGTGGCGTCGTCATAGCTCCAAGGGATGATGTCGATCTTCTCACCCGACAGTTCCGACACCACGGCCTGGACACGCGCCCCGCGCATACCAACACACGCACCGACGGGATCAATCGAATTGTCATTCGAAACGACGCCGATCTTGGCCCGTGAGCCGGGATCGCGCGCGCACGACTTGATCTCTATGACGCCCTCATAAACTTCAGGCACTTCCTGGGCGAACAGCTTGACCATGAAGTCCGGATGGGCCCGTGAAAGGAAAATCTGGGGCCCCTTCAGCTCGCGACTGACCTTGTAGAGATAGGCGCGAACGCGGTCATTGGTCTGGAAATTTTCCCGCGGGATGCCGTCATTGCGCCGGATGATCCCTTCCGCGCGCCCCAGGTCCACAATCACATGGCCATACTCGACGCGCTTGACGATGCCATTGATGACCTCGCCCTCGCGGTCCTTGAATTCATTGAACTGGCGCTCGCGCTCGGCATCGCGCACCTTCTGCATGATCACCTGCTTGGCCGTCTGTGCGGCGACACGGCCAAAGTCGAAAGGCGGGAGTTCTTCGGAGATTTCATCGCCGATCTCAAGTTCGGCATCGATCTTGCGGGCGTCGGTCAGGGTGATCTGCTGGGACTCATCCTCGATCTCGGCATCAGTCACAACGGTCTGGACCCGGGTGAGGGTCTGTTCGCCGGTTTCCGGATCGATCATGGCCCGGATGTCGAGCTCCTGGCCGTAGCGGGACTTGGCCGCCTTTTCGATGGCCTCCTGCATCGCCTCGATCACGATGGCCTTGTCGATGGCCTTTTCCTCGGCCACGGCCTTGGCAATCTGTAGGATTTCCAGCCTGTTGGCTGATACGCCGACGGTACTCATTCTGCGGCTCCGTTCTGCTCGCTGTCTTCTGTTTCATCTTCGGCTTCATCCACCTCAAGGGCATCAAAACCGTCTTCATCGGGTTGCGGGGGCAGGCCGCCACGCTCGCGCGCCGTCTCGATCAGCTCGTCGGTAAGAACGAGGCTCGCCTTCGTCATTTCGTGGATATGGGCTGCCAGTTCGACCTCGCCCTCAAGCTCCAGGTGCACACCATTTTCATCTTCGCCGAGAATGATGCCGCGAAACCGCCTCTGGCCGTCAAGTGGCATGGCGAGTTCGACCTTGGCCAGGTGGCCTTCCCAGGCGGCAAAATCGCCTGGCCGCGTGAGCGGGCGGTCAATTCCAGGGGTCGACACTTCCAGCATGTAGGCGCCAGACACCGGGTCCTCCACGTCAAACACTGGCGAAAGGGCGCGTGAAAGGTCCGTGCAGTCCTCCACATCCGCAAGGCCTCCACCAGCCCGGTCGATCATGATCTGCAAGCCCGGGCGGCGTCCACCCGTGATCCGCACCCGCACCACCTCCAAGCCGAGGCTCGCAGCGACCGGCTCTGCCAGGCTCAGGATGCGTTTTTCCTGCTGGGACTGGGCAATCATGGCGAACGGTCTGACCTTTGGATAAACAAAAGCGGCGGCCCCGTACCCGGAACCGCCGCCGATATGTTTCGACTTGGCAGTGATATAGGCCGGGCGCGGAGTTTTGTCACCCCCCGCCGCGCCAGCACCGCTTTCTAGAGAACTTTCAGCTCAACGGCCGACGTCTTGTTGCGACGCTCATCTGTGTAGAGGTCGTACTGGATCGCCTGATCTTCCTGCAGTGAGCGAAGGCCTGAGCGCTCCACAGCCGAAATATGAACGAAGATGTCAGCACCACCATCATCGGGCTTGATGAATCCATAGCCCTTCTGATCGTTGAACCACTTGACTTTGCCGGTCGCCATGATGGGACCCTTCCGTAGGTGTCTCGCGCCATGATGCCCACACCATGCAGGCGGTCACGAGGGTCTCGCTTACGGAAGGGAGTAGAAGTCAGGGCCGCCGGTTCGACGGGTCTTGGCGTTCGAACCGACCGTATCCGATGACGCAAATAGGCACACAGACCTACCCGAACGTCAAGTGAAATTGGTGTGACAGGCGCGGC
>CAZVES010000032.1:17289-19764 GCA_964625835.1 uncultured Hyphomonadaceae bacterium | reverse complement strand
GCATAGATCGGGCGCTCGAACGTGTTGGCATCCATGACATCGGTGATGTCGGACAGCTGCATCACGTCCAGCCTTGCCGCAATGCGTGGGGCGATGTTCTTGCCCGTGGTCGTTGCCGGCGCGAACATGGCATCATAGTCATCCATGAGGGGCACGATCAGCGCCTCCATGGCCTCGGCGAGCTGCTTGGCATAGGGCACACCATCAGCGTGGAGCACTTTCCGCACGCCAGCGATCGACCTGGCCGCTTCCGCGACCGCCCCAGCGCCTTCGCCAGCAACGAGCACGTCGACATCACCGCCAAATTTCTGAGCCGCCGTCACCACCTTGTGAGTGGCATCGGAAAGTGTGTCATTGTCATGCTCGGCAATTACCAGAACGGCCATTATACTGCTCCCTTGGATTTGAGTTTCTCAACCAGGCTTGGGATATCATCGACGATCTCACCAGCCTCGCGCACCGGCGGCTCCGTCACTTTCACCACAGTCAGGCGCGGCGAGATATCGACCCCGTAATCCCCTGGCTCCTTCATGTCGATCGGCTTTTTCTTGGCCTTCATGATGTTGGGCAGGGACGCATAGCGCGGCTCGTTCAGGCGCAGGTCCGTGGTCACGATGGCCGGTGTTTCCAGCGCGACAGTCTGAAGACCGCCATCGACTTCGCGGGTGACATGCAGCGTTTCGCCGTCTTTCGTCACTTCAGAGGCGAACGTGCCCTGGGGCCAGCCCAGCAGGGCGCCAAGCATCTGACCTGTCTGGTTGCAGTCATCGTCGATGGCCTGCTTGCCAAGGATCACCAGGTCAGGCGTCTCTTCCTCGACCACCTTCACGAGCAGCTTGGCAACCGCGAGCGGCTCGACGGTCTCGTCAGTCTTGATCAGGATGCCCCGGTCGGCGCCCATAGCCAGCGCTGTGCGGATCGTTTCCTGGGCCTGTTGCGGCCCGATGGAGACGGCAATGATCTCTGTCGCCGTGCCGGCTTCCTTCATCCGGACGGCTTCTTCGACGGAAATCTCATCGAAGGGGTTCATGGACATCTTGACGTTTGCCAGGTCGACCCCGGTCTGGTCCGGCTTCACACGGACTTTGACATTGTAGTCGATGACCCGCTTGACGGGGACAAGCACCTTCATGGGCTGGCTCCTGGCTGGAAATGCTAATCTGTATGTCGCGAGAGCAGATTTCTACGCCCCCGCAATGTAAAGCGAGTGGTAGCTTTGAAGCGGGTGGAAGGCAAGCTTTCCGTTGACGTTAGCGTCAATTTGGCGCGACGGATTTGGCAATCGAAACGCCCCGGAACAGGTCCCGGGGCGCTTGTCTTGTCTGGATTTCGCCAGATCTAGCCCACCGTGCTCCAGGCCTCCTCGTTCATGTTTATGAGCGCGAAGTCCTCGAAGGCCGGGATTGCAGGCCCGCTGTCGACGCTGGTAAACGTACCGTCGTCGAAGCCGATTTTGAAAGGACCGGCCTTCGGCTGCTCCATGAAAGCGTCGAGAACGCTGTCCACTGGCTGTTGAGGCAGTGCACCAAAGTCGAAGGGCTGGGTCTCTATGATGCTGCCCACGTCAGCCCTGCCGGACAGGCCATTGACCGAAGCGTCCGCCGTAACGGCATCCAGGGCTGCGAAATCGAAGGATTCAAGCAGAGTGGGAGTGGGTGCAACGGCCTGGACCATTCCTCCCCCAAGATCGACCAGCATACCCGGACTTCCCGGTGCGGCCGTCAGCATGGCTGCTGACAGTGCGCCGACCGGCTGCATTTCCAGACCGTTGGTCAGCTGAACCGGGATTTCAAAGACCGGCACGTCGAACACTGCCCGACTGGCCTCAGAGCCGGACTCGAATTCGTCCAATGACATGGCCAGCATCGTTTCCGTTATCGTCGGCGCGAGCGCCGCCATCTTGGCGGTGGCGCCAACCGGATCAGCCTCGCTCGACGTGGTCAGGTCCAGTTTGACAGAGAGCTGTTCGATAAAGCGCGTGGCCCCTTGTCCGGTTGTGAACTGGAGATTGATCACATCTCCGCTGTTGAGCGGACCCTGACTTGCGATCAGCGCGTTCACGAGATCGGCAATATCGACGACGTTCTCGATCAACTGGCCCTCTTGCCAGGTCCCGCTGACTGGCACCTCGACAGAGCCGGGGACGTAGGACTTGTTCGCGACGAAATCGCCCGGGTCCTTGTTGTCCTCCACCTGGAAGACGAGCGTGCCTGTCCCCGAATGGGTCCGTTCTGTCACCCAACTGATGAGGGCACTTTCAACGCTGGTGACGTTAGAAACACCGTCCTCAATCGTCAGGCGCACCTGGACATTGTAGTTTGTTTCAAGGTCTCCCGAATTCAGGCCCTGGCTCAGTTCCTTGTCGTCAGATTTCACAAGAGTGACCGCGCTGAAGACGGTCTGCGGGGGTTGCTCTTCAACCGTCAGCGTGAAGGTCTGACTGACGGAATTCAGGTCGTCATCGCTTGCCGTCAC
>CAZVES010000032.1:0-17189 GCA_964625835.1 uncultured Hyphomonadaceae bacterium | reverse complement strand
CCGTCAGCGTGAAGGTCTGACTGACGGAATTCAGGTCGTCATCGCTTGCCGTCACCGTGATGTCATAGGTGCCGGGTGCCAGGCCTGCCGGTGCAGACACGGTCGAACCATTCACCGAGAAGCCAGCGGGCGCAGCGATCGAGACGGTGAGCGCATCGCCGTCGGCATCGTCGAAGGCATTGCCGGGCACCGTGAGGCTGAAGGCTTCGGCATCCGTGATCACCTGATCCTCGATCACTGCATTCACCACCGGAACCGTGCTGGAATCAGGCAGAACCGTCAGGGTGAAGGTGTCGGACGCGGTCAACTCGCCATCGCTGGCCGTGACGGTGATATCGGATGTGCCGGGTGTTGTCGGCGTACCCGTTATCGATGTGCCGTCGAAGGAGAGCCCTGCCGGCAGCCCACTCGCCTCAAGCGTCAGGCTATCATTGTCCGGATCGCTGAAGACGTTCGAGACATCGATGGCCACCTGGGCCCCCAGTGCAACCTCATCGTCGGCGACAAGATTGCTGACAACTGGCGCCCTGTTGGGGACCTCGCCCTCAGAGAATGTCAGGGCGAAACTCGAGGAGCCCAGCAAAATGCCGCCGCCGCCGCCCGAACTGTAGACCTCCACAGTGACAACCTGCTGGGTGCCGTCAGCGGGAAGCGGGACTTCATTGTAATCGGGACCGTTGTGGGAATACATCACATAGGGCGCGCCGTTTTCGGTGCGGATGGTGCTGCCATTCAGCTTGAAGACCACCGAACCCTGGCCGCCTGGATTATAGACCGCCTCCAGATTGTAGACGCCCGCCTCAAATTCCGACGACAGCACAAAATCACTGCCTTCGAGCGGCCGGATACGCTGGTCGGTTTCGGCATCCACCAGCCAGAGAGTAATGTCACCGGTCTCGACGGGCTCGGTCACCGTCAGATTGAAGGTGTCGCTCACGGTGTTTTCGTCCTCGTCGAGGGCAAAGACCGTGATGGGATAAACCCCAGCCGAGAGCCCTGATGGCGCCGATACGGTTGTGCCATTCACGGCGAAACCGGCCGGTGCAGCGATCGAAACGTTTAGCGTGTCACCGTCCGCATCCTCGAACACATCGCCCGGCACCGTAAAGCTGAATCCCTGACCGGTCTCGATTTCCTGGTCAGCGATCGGGTTGGCAACCGTAGGCACTGTGTCTTGCACCTCGCTCACGGTCAGATTGAACGTGTCACTGACTGTGTTGCCGTCCTCGTCGAGCGCCGAGACGCTGATCGGGTAGACGCCTGCAGCCAGGCTGGCCGGGGCTGACACAGTCGTGCCACTGACGGTGAAACCGGCCGGCGCCGAGATCGACACCGACAGCGTGTCGCCATCGGCATCGTCGAAGACATTGCCCGGGACCGTGAAGCTGAAGGCCTCGCCGGTCTCGATCGACTGGTCGGCGATCGGGTTGGCCACTGTCGGCACCGTGTCGGTGCCCTCGGGAAGAACCGTCAGCTCAAAGACATCGGTGGCTGTGGCCTGGCCGTCATTGGCCGTCACGGAGACCGTGAAGGTGCCCGTCTGGGTCGGCGTGCCGGAGATCACTCCATTGTCGAGGCTTACCCCGTTCGGCAGGCCCGAGACCGAGAAGCTCAGCGCGTCATTATCGGCATCGCTGAAGACGTTTGACAGGTCGATGCTGACGCCATCGCCGTCTTGTACATCGAGGTCCGGCAGGGCGTTGTCCACGACGGGCGGCGTGTTGCCTCCACTGCCGGAACCGCCGCTGGTGGAGATGTCCAGCACAACCGACTGCTGTACGATGAAGCGGGTTGCCCCCTCGCCCGTGAACTGCAGATTGATCACGTCGCCGCCATTCAGCGGACCCTGGCTCGCGATGAGCGCATTGATGAGGTCGGCAATGTCGGCGACATTCTCGATGGTCGCTTCGTCCTGCCAGGTGCCGGAAACCTCGGCGTCGACGGTGACTGGCAGGTAGTCCTTGTTGGGCTGGAAGTCGCCTGGCTCCAGCGTGTCCTCCACCTGGAAGGTGAGGGTTGCATCGCCGGAATGGGTCCGGTCGGACACCCAGCTGATGAGGGCGCTGTCCACGCTGGTCACGTTGGAGACGCCATCCTCGATCGTCAGGCGGACCTGGACGTTCAAATTGGTCTCAAGGTCGTTGGAGTTGAGCGCGCTGCCCAGCTCGATGTCGTCAGTCGAGACCAGGGTAACGGCCTGGAAGTCCTGCTGGACGCCCTGCTCTGCGATCACGACATTGAAGGTCTGGCTGACCGAGTTGTTGTCGTTATCGGTTGCCACAATCGTGATCGGATAGCTGCCGATCGGCAGGTCATCCGAGGCGCTGAGCACACCGTTCTCGAAGGTAAAGCCCGCCGGCAGGCCCGGCGCGGTCAGCGTCAGGGCGTCGCCATCGGCATCGTCGAAGGCATTGTCCGGGATGGTGAAAGAGACGCCATTGCCCTGAACGACATTGAGGTCGTCGATTGGCACATCGACTTCCGGCTCAGTTGGGCCCGTGATGAAGAAGGCCGATTCCGGAGCATTGTTGGCTGCACTTGTCGCCGCACCCGCGCCATTGTTGCTGATCGCCAGCTTGTCGACCTCGAAGTCATTCGATCGTCCCGCGATCTGCAGTGTGTAGGTTTCATTGGGGTCGAGGTCATAGACAACATTGATGCCGCCATTGTCACCATTCTGACCGCCGCCATTGAGCTCATCAAGCCCAACGCCGCCAATGTAGAACTTCATCCACTTCTCGGGATTGTTGACCACGGCGCGTGAACCGGCAGAGGCCAATTCATCCTCAGTGACCACTTCGCCCGTCTTCACGTGATAGACGGTCTCGCCGCCCTGGGTCTGCGGCACGGGATCCACAGGATTGCCCTCACTGTCGACCAGGCGGAGGAAGATGTCATTGGCCTCGGTCGTGTCCGGCTCATTGCGCCGGCCGAACTTGCCCTTGACCACCCAGTTGCCGCCCTCGTCGGTCACGAAGGTGTAGCTGAGTGTGGAGTTGGCCGCAGGATCGCCAAAGGAATTGCCGCCTTCCCAAATGATGTAGCCATCACCGCTGGGTGCGGGGCTCTCGTTGGAGGCTTCCTCTGTGGTCTCGAAGACCCAGCCGCTGGTGCCTGTGCGGTCAGCATTTTCAGCCTCGAAGACCACCGTACCGTTCTCGGCGATGAACACCTTCTGGGGCTCTGTAGGCGGCTCGGCCGGCGTAACCGGAGTGGCCGTCGGATTGGTCAGGTAGACCGGCTCGGCCACCGGCCCGACAGCCACCTTGTCCGTCACGCTCGTGTCGGTGCTGTCGGTGATGACAGCCGCCGTGACCGCAATGGGTGAGATGCCAAGGTCGGGATTGTCCACATTGCCGGGCTGGGCGTTGTAGTCGAATGCATTGATTGGAACGATGGCTTTGCCGTCCTCGCCAATAACCACATCGACCGTCTGGACATTGAAGGCATTGTTGACCTGGAAGCTCTCTGGCTGACTGGCTTCGAGCCGGTCGGCCACGAGGTCTGCCACACTGTCAGGAGACCCATTGGGATTGATCACGGGGTTGAAGCCCTGTGACATGACCACGCGCACTGTTTCGCCGGGCGTGCCGGTGACCTCAATCACGGGCTCGGTGCCGCCATAGGTCGCGTTTGTGTCGTCGCTGGCAAAGCCGTTGACGGTCACAGTGACCTCGCTCGTGACCCGACCCTGGACGGCCTCGCCGACGCTGCCGGCGAGTGAACCGTCAGAGTGTAGGTAACCCTCAGCCGTGGTGCCATCGTCGAAGACAACAGTGAAGCTGGAACCGATCAGTTCGGCACCGGAGATGCCACCGACATCCCAACCATCAATGGCACCGGCATCGATTGCCGCCTTGGTGATCGCCGCAAGGGAG
Source organism: uncultured Hyphomonadaceae bacterium (assembly GCA_964625835.1). Lineage (GTDB taxonomy): Bacteria > Pseudomonadota > Alphaproteobacteria > Caulobacterales > Hyphomonadaceae > UBA5336. The sequence continues at coordinate 13,311 of CAZVES010000032.1, read as the reverse complement.
TTGGGGTCCATATCGCCGGAGAAGCCGACCAGTTCACCGGCCGAGAAGCCGCCTTCGGAGCCGTCAAACTTGATAAGCAGTCCGCGGAATCCGCCCGAGGCGTCGGTGCCAACGGACGGGCTGGTGAACCCGGTCGTGTTGTCGCCCGGGTCCTCGCCCGGCAGGAAGTAGCTGGCCGCGCCTTCGAAGAACGCTCCTGTGCCGTCCCCGGTTTCGGTGTTGACCACGAACGCTTTCGAAATGGTGTCGCCGCCCGAGCCGTCAAAGTCGAACACGCTGTCGCCGTACAGCGCACCGCGCACATCGATGAATACGGCCGCAACCTGCTTGTCACCGGTATTGGTCAGCTCGAAGGAATTGGCTCCGAAATTGGAGGCGCGGACATTGTTTACCCCATCCATGATGGTGAGAATGACCGAACCCGTCTCGCCTTCTGTGTAGACGCCATCACTGTCGACGCCATCAAGGTTGGCGAGGATCTCCTGGACCGGATCGACGTCCTGGCGGGTGAACTCAACCGGCGCACCGGCCTCGTTCACATTGCCAAGCTCATCTGCAATCGTGCCGGCCACAAGCGAAGCCGAGAAGACCGTGCCGCTCCAGCCACCTGCAGGCGCTGCGTAAGTGTAGGTGTAGTTGCCGTCGCCGAGAGGCGTCACCACGGGCGCGCCGAACGTGTCGCCGACACCATTGGAGGTGAGCAACAGCTCGTCACCATTGATTGTTGCGGCGTCCAGACCCGTTTCATCCGAATAGGTCACCGAGACGACGATCGGGGAGTCGGCGTCAGCCGGTCCGTCGCTGGTGATCGCAGCCTCTGGCCCGGTGATGTCAAGGACGCCATCGGTTAGCGAGAGCTCCGACAAGCTGACATTGAACGCATCAGCGGGACCACCGAACTGGGTGTGGGTCATGCCGAAGGCCAGGGCCGTGTCGCCGGCCTGGATCGCATCGAAGATCGGACCGGAGGTGAGCGTCATGGGCTGGAGCGAGCCGGTCTGCAGGACATTCCCGTCCACATCCAGCGTCGTCCAGGTGCCAGTGAAGACGACGGCCGTAGGGGTCACGTCTGCCGACAGGTCCAGCTTCGTGGCCGCATGGGACACCGCATCTGCAAGCGGGCTGGTCTTGGGCGGGCCCGCATCGGTCACATTGCCCGTCTTGCCGGACAGTTCGAAATCCGCGCCCGGTGAGCCGGTCACGAACTTCACGAACGTGCCGCCATCAATGCCGATGATCAGGCCATACTGCTCGAAATTGGCCGGGGTTTCGGGAGTTTCGAGACCGCTGAAGTACGGATTGTCGAAGGTGCCTGAAAGGGTGAAGTCGTCATCGACCTTGGCACCGAAGGTGAAGGCCGCCTCGCCCTCATTGGTGTCGGTCGGGGAGCTTTCCACCACAAGGCGGTTGCCATTGTCGGTCTCGACAATCTGCGCGTCATTGTTCGTGGCGTAATCGAGTTCCACAGTGGTCGCGCTGAAGGCCGGCATGACACCGGTAAACCCGGCCTTGAACGGCGAATCTCCGGCGACCAGGCCCTCAAGGTCGATGTTGATCGACCCGAGATCGGAAAGGGCCACATCGCCATCGGTTTCGTCATAGGCGAAGCGGTCCAGCTCATTGGGCGTGCCGTCTTCGTCAATGTCCGCATCTGCGGAGTTGATTAAGCCATCCTCATCGAGATCCTCGTCAAGGTTTGCACCCAATGGCGCCGAGGTATCGTTGATAAGCAGCAGCACGGGCAACGTCGCCGCCGACGCATTCCCGAGCGTGTCGAGGATGGCCCCCTCGACCAGCGACACGCCATACTCGCCTGGAGCAAAGCCGCCACTGGGGACAGAAACGGTGAAGGTCGCTGTGTTGGTCGTATCATCAAAGACAACGCTGGTGGCCGGCGTGACCACGCCATTCTGGTCTTCAATCACAAGGTCGCCCGGCTGAATGGTGCCGGCGTCGATACCCGTCTCGTCGGCAAGGGTCACCGTAATCAGCAGGTCTTCCTGATTGCCTGCCACACCCCCGGTGGAGATGTCAGCGGTCGGCCCATCGGTCTCGTTGCCTGTCACGGCGAACGTGACCGGCGTGCTCGGAAGGGAGGCATTTCCGCCCAGGTCGGAGAGCCCGCCATCGACGAGGGCGGCTGTATACTCGCCGCTGGTCCAGCCGTCGAGCGGTGCGTCGAAGATGGCTTCGATCTGCAGGGTCAGCGAATTGAGGACCAGTTCAACAGGCGCAAAGGTGCCACCCGGGCCCGTCAGGGAGAAGTCTTCCGGCTGGGCGGTGGTGATGTCGAGGAGACCTGCATCCTGGAAGTCCACGATCACGCGGATTTCACTGTCGGGATCGGCAGGGCCCGTGGGCACGAGCACAACCTCTGGCGGCGTCACATCGTTCAGCTGCAGGGTGAACGTATCCTCCAGGCTCTCGCCTTCAGGGTCGGTTGCCGTCACCGTGATCTCGAACGAGCTGTAGGTTTCCTCCAGCGGCGCATCGCCTGAAAGGCCATTGGCATCCAGCGTGATCCAGTCCGGCAGCGGTGATCCGTCCGACAAGGTTGCCGTGACCGTGACAAGTCCACCCTCGGGATCGGTATAGCTGAGCGGGATGGTGAAGACGCCACCGGCATCGACTTCCACAAGGTCGGGAATGTCGGTGCCCTCGGGCGGCAGGTTCGTCGGTGCATCGCCCGTCCGGGTAAACGTCACAAGGTCCACACGGACGAATTCGCCATCGCCGCGCAGGCCCGTGAGGGAGAAGTCGTCTCCCTCCTCGATCACGACGTTCCGGAACTCAATGGTCCGCAAATTCTCGCCCTGGGCGGCATTGCCAGGACCGTCATTGTTCCAGATCCAGCTGCCGACCGTCTCGCCGCCCACGGCGACCGAGGCGGTGGACTGGCCATCGCTCTCGTCGAAATAGGTGACCGCGATCGTATAGACCCCGGGCGTGACGCCGTCGGGAAGCTCGGTCGAGACCGTGCTTTCGTCCCGCTCGTTCAGGCGTATCAGCGCATTGCCCGACGCATCGCCTGCCCCCTGGGCAAAGAACGGGCTGTCGCCGAGGCCGGTAAAGTCTTCGGCTTCCAGCACGATGGGATCGCTCGTGACGGGCGTCTCCGGGTCTTCGCTGGTGATTGTCAAAGCGAGTGTGTTGGCGGTGGGATCAATCTCACCGTCCGTTGTGGATAGCAGGGTCAGGTTCAGCGCCTCATCGGCTTCGAAATCGTCATCATTGAAGATTTCGAGCAGGATCGTGGCGGTATCCTCGCCCACATCGAAGACAACCTGGGTGCTCGGAATGGCCCGATAGTCCACATCCGCGGTGACATCGCCAGTGATGGCGAAGGTGACAGTGGTCTCTTGCGTGGCTTCATCGGAAAGGTGCACGGTGAGCGTGAAGGCGTCTTCGTCAGCTTCGGAAATCGTCAGCGCGCCAGCTTCCAGGAGGGAGACGGTAATCGGAGCCGGGATAACTGTTACCGTTGATGTGTCCTGCTCATTGGCGTTGCCAGCCACATCGAAGACCGTGCCGGCGAGCAGGGTGACATCAAGAGTTTCGGCTGCCCAACCGCCTGCCGGAGCCTCAGCAAGATACGCCGCCACGCCCGAGTCCACGTCGAAGTCCAGCAACGTCGCTACTACAGTGTTGGTGCCATCGCTAAGCGAAAGCTCATCGCCATCAACGGACGAAACGTCCAGTTCCGTCTCGTCCTCGAACACGACATTTATAACTGCCACATCCGTTGGGCTCGGCACGTCGCCAGCCGGCTGGATGACGCCCGTAGGCGCGGTGACATCCTGATCGTCTTCCAGCAGCGAGCCAATGACCGTCGTGACACCAGGGTCAAGTGAGAATCCGGGCGTGTTGACGCTCGTCAGGTTGAGGGTCACGAGCTCCGGCCCATTGTCCTCATCATCATTGGGAACGGCGACCCCGAGCACACCAACGCCATTTTCATCGAAGATGACCTGCTGGAACGCCTGTATCGCGTCCCCGCCATCAATGGTGAAATCAAACCCGAGGTTTACCGTCGCTTCGGCGGCCTCCGAAAGCGTGACCTCGAACAGAACGAAGCTGACGCCTGTGTCTCCGGCCTCGGTCGCATCGACAGCATTTGCGATCGACACAAGTACGGGCGGAGCCGGATCGACGGCCAGGTTGAAGACCACAGGCGTTGGCGCAGCCGCGCCTGCAAGGTCGGTGGCGGTCACGCTGATCGTGTAGTTCTCAGCCGCCAGTGAGGCAGGGATTGTGATACTCGTGCCGTCCGCCGTAATTTCCGCGTTGGACGGCGTGATCACCAGCTGGGTCACATCGCCGAGATCGACATCGGTGACGCTGACCAGCGGGGCGAGATCGATGACGGTCTCTTCGCCTGCAACCGCTACAAGATCGGTGCCGCCGACCGCCGCAATCTCCGGCGCATCATTGGTGTTGTTCACCGTCAGGTCGAACAGCGCATCGACGCTCTGGCCCGCCGCATCCGTGGCGGTCACCTTGACCGACACGGTGCCCACATCGCCATTCTCAGGCGTGCCGGAGAAAGTGCCTGTCTCAGGGTCAAAGGCGAGCCAGGCCGGCAGGGCGGTGTCATCGGCCTGCGTCGCGGCAAGCGTCAGGTTCTCCACCCCGCCATCGTCTGCAAAGGCATCGGAGGGCACGGCGAAGGTGAAGGCTGCATCTTCGTCCGTCGCCTGCGCCGCAATGCCCTGATCGAGCGTGGGGGCTTCGTCGGCTGGCGGGGTGAGGGCCGTCACTTCAAGATACTGGTAGGAGACGTCGAAGGTCGATGGCGAGCCTCCACCCGTGGATGTCTGGATCACGCCCGCGCCGAGCGGCGCTCCGGATTCCACCAGTGTTTTCAGGGTGTTGCCCTGGGTCGGGACATCCACGATCGTGATCGTGCCGATTGCCTGTTCAGGCTCGCCGATCACATCGCCATTGATGTCGAAGAAGGTGTAGTAGGCCGTGGCCATGGCCTCACCCGTGTCAGGGTCGGTGTAGACCTCAAGGCGGATCGACACTTCCTCTGCCCCTTCAGGAGTCGTGGCGCTGCCGGGCGTCTTGATGCCTGATCCATTGCCATTGGCCGAGTTGGTGGCGTCCTGCGCGAGTTCGAATTGCGATCCGAGCCGACCATAGACCGCCTTGACCAGCGTGTTCTGATCAAGGCCGATGACGACACCGGAGGACTGGAAGTTGCCCGGATCCTGGTCGCCTGCGGTCGCCGGATTATAATCGGGTATCGCAAAACGGGTCTCAACGCTGAGGCCGTTCTCCGCCGAGTAAGCGGAAACAAAGGCGTTCTGCTGTGCGTTTCCATTGCCAAAATGATCGCCCGTTGTGACGGTGATGTTGAGCGCGCCACCCGACACATTCGCATTGTTCAGGTTGACTTCTTCGGCCCCGCCATCGGCAGGCAGTTCGTTCGGGCGCACAAGGGCGCCGGTCAGGCCATTCTCGAACGGCGTGCCGTCCGTGTCGAACTCGAGGCGAACACTTTCGCCGGGGGCCAGTGCCGTGCCGGCATTGGTGGCGTCATAGCGGAAGGTTTCCAGGCCATTGAGCGCGCCGTCACCGTCAATGTCGTCATCCTCGCTGTTGATGGTGCCGTCCTGGTCGAGGTCATCGCCCGGCGCGAAGCCCACAGGCGCAAGGCCTCCATCATCCTCGGTGACCGTTCCGGTCGCGTTTGAGGCAGCGGCGTCAAGCGTCACGGCCGTGCTGGTTGTGCCCGTCAGCGTGATGGAGACGACTGTGTCGCCCGTGTCGGCATCGTCCTGGGCGACATCGACGAGCAGGGTGCCCTGCCCGGCTGCGTCCAGCGTGACAATGGCGGTTTCAGACGTGGTGACGCCGTTCACGGTCTTGTCGAAGGTCAGCTCGACATCGCCTTCCTTTGGCGGCGTCGTGGTGATGGCGAAGGCCAGCTGGTCGATGCCGTCGTCTCCGCCCTCAACAAGGGTCGGCGCATCGGCGATGGCGAGGCTGCCCACTTCGGCAATCTGCAGGTTGAGGGTCACGTCGCTCGCCGGGCCATTCTGGTTGAGCCAGAAGGTGTAGGTGCCGGCCGGCAGCGGAAGAGGGAATCCGAGTCCGATTCCCGTCATGTCGTCGAGAATGTTGGTTCCCTGGTCGGTCGCCTCATAGAGATAGCCACCGAGCACACCTTCAGCAGCAGGGTCGATGCTCGGATCGGTCTCCAGCGCCTCAATGTCGGCATTGAAGGTTGCACCCTCAAAGAGGCCGATGAAGCCCTGGGTATCCTGCAGCGAAACGCTTTCCAGGATGATCGCTTCGAGCACCTGGTCTTCCTCGATGGTGATCGTGAAGAAGTCGCGATCGTCCGGGGTCGGATCGGGATTGCCCTGCTGGGAGGCCGTGACGAGATTGTCGCCAAGCGCCACCTTGATGTCGGTGGGGCTGAGATTTTCGCCCGACAGGTCGCCGGAGATGGCCTCATCGAAGGGCGTGTTGAACTCGTCTTCGGTCACGGAGCCCGCGGCGGTCGGTGCTGCGCCGATGCCAAAGCCGGGCGTCGTGATTGCCGTGAGCGTCACGGAAACCGCGTCCGCACCATTGTCGATATCGTCATTTGTCACGGGGACAGTAATTGTGCCGGCGCCGTCGATCAGGGTCACCGTTTCGGTGACAGAGTTGGTGCCCGACGCATCGGTGACGTCATAGGTCACCTCGACATCGCCGCTGACCACGCTGTCGGCGGTGATGGCGAAGACGAGGCCCGTCGTGCCGGCATCGCCCGCTTCCACGGCTGCTGGCGCGTCAGACAGGGAAAGCAGCGTGTCGCCAGCGACCGGGTCCAGCGCGCGGATGGCGAGGCTGTCCCAGATTCCCGTGAATTGCGTCGCATTGCTCCAATCGGTGATCGAGATGCCATAGGCGATGCCGCCCTCACCGCCTGTCAGCGGATTTTCCCCGTTCAGGGCGGCTGCAAATGAGCCGGCGGGGTCAATGGTGCGAACAGACGTCGAAATCTCGCCGAGTTCGCTTCCGTCTTCGGCAAAGAATGTCGCGATCCCCTGAACCGTACCGGCCACCTTGTCGACGACCAGCTTGAACTCGATCTCCGGGGCCTGGGTGATGTCAATGAGTGGATTGGCTGGCGGCGCGTCAGCCAAGGCCACGAGGTTTTCCTCTTTGTCACCTGTGAGGCTGTTTTCGTGGGCCATCTGGATCCGCGGGCCATCGCCCGAGCCGCCAAGAACAAACTTGATGTAATCGTCCACTCCGCCTGCGCCCAGCGTGATGCCGAAGGAGGCAAACTTCACCAGCGCTGGTGCTTCAGGTCCGGCAAAAGGATTCTGAGTCCGCGAGACAATCTCGAAACTGTCAACACCCGTCACATCGGCCGCGGACTGGTAATTGTTCTGGATCTGGTTGTTCGCACCACTGCCGGTTCCAACCCCGGTCTGGAAGAGGTCCGTGTTAGACGAATTGACCTGGAGCGTGCCACCGGAAATCGTCACGCCCGCTTCCGTCGTGCGATCGCCATAGGGGTCGGTCTGCGAACTGCCGACCTGGTCAACAAGCTGGTTCACGATGATACCGCTGAAGCCGACCTCAGCAGAAAACGGATTCGTGGCGTCGGTGTTGAAATCCTGCACGAACTCGCCGCCCGCCGTCAGCACCTTGGCGTCGCCATTGGTGCCGTCGAAGGCAAACGGGTCATCGGTGTTCAGGATGCCGTCGCCATCAATGTCTTCTGGCGATGGGCCAACAGGGGCATCGTCCTCTGTCACTGTGCCTGTCGCAGATGCGGCGGCAGAGTTGATCACAGCAACGGCTGGGTCCGCCGTGGTCGAGACCAGCGTCACCTCAACGCTTTCGGGCCCGTTGTCGAGATCATCATTGGCCACATCGATGGAGATCACACCGCCAGTCGTGCCAAGGTCGATGTCGGCAAAGGCGATGGTGGTCACGCCATTCACGGCGACGCTGTAGTCTACCGTGACGGCCTCACTCGGGGCCTTGTCGAAGCTGACTGTGAAGTCGAGCGTGGTGTTGCCCGTGTCACCGACCTCTACGCTGTCGGCCGGCGCGGCGATGGAGATTTCCGCGGGCACCGGTGTCGGTTCACCGACCGAGCGCACCACAATTGCGCTGATCTTGGCATTGTCGGCGCCGCCATTGGCAACCAGCGAATTCAGGTTGAGGTTCAGCTGGCCGTCAGTAACCGTAACGGTGAAGGATTTGATGATTGGCACCAGCGGCAAGCCGGCCAGGTTGCCGACCACGCCATCGCCCTCATCGAACAGGTCGAGATCGTCTTCAACCAATTGGCCTTCCAGAGAAACATCGAATTTGCGCGCGCCGACGCCAGAGGCGTTCTGGACGCCCTGGAATATTTCCGCAAAGTACAGATCAACGGTGTATTCGCCATTGGGGACGTCGAAATTGTAACCGAAATTGTTGCTCCAGCGCTCAGTTTGAAACAGCGTCGTATCACCTGTGAAGGGGGTTCCATCCGGGTTCACAAACGTCTCGCCTGCCCCGCCCGCATTGGTGTTATTGCCGCTATTGCCGCTCGTTGCGCCGGTCAGGTCGAGCGTGGGATGCAGGTTAGCCGCATTGTCGGGGTCGAAAATGACGCCTGGCAAGCCATAGAGCGCGCCATCGACGGGCGCGGTGCCGCCGGCATTGATGGCGAACAGGACCGTGCCCTCGGGTGCGGGGTCATCTTCGAGGATTGTTCCGGTTGCAGTGGTCGTGTCGATGAGCGCGTTCGCACCGCTTACACTGAGCAGGTTCACCGTGAAGGTGCGGTCGCCCTCAAACGTCTCGTTGCCGATCGTGTTGACCACGATGGAGCTGTCGGTGGATGTGGCCGCAAAAGTGGCCGTCCCCGTGATCACACCATTTTCGTCGGGCGTTGCACTGCCAATGTCATAATCGACACCGGGAATGGCCGTGCCCGGGACGATTTCGTAGGTCACCTCAACCAGCTCGTCGGGCGTGTCTGACAGGTCGAGCGTGAAGAAGACGCCGTCGCCTTCCACTGCAACGCCGTCACTGATGCTCACCAGCGGACCGTCAACGCTTGGCGGTGCCAGCTCGCGGATCTCGATGGCGTTGACCTTGGGCTGCTGGGTCTGGGTGATGAAGCTGAGCACCAGGTCACCGGTTTCCGGCGTCACAAGCACGGTGCGCGCGAAGGCCGTTCCGAGGAAAGGCTGCTTCTCAGCGTTGGTCAGTGCGCCGCCGGGGGTTGAAACGCCCAGCGCGGCCGCTGCGTCTGCGAGGGGGTGAATATCATCGAATTCTGGCTGGACCTCGCCGTTTACAGCAATGTCGAACACGCGCGGGTCTGGACTGGTAAAGATGCCAGGCCAGTTTTCGACATAATAGACCGTGACGGCATAAGTCGCGCCCGGATCGACATCAAACGTATATTCCATTGAGGCAGGGTTGCCGGGCGGGTCACTGCGTTCATTGATGAAGAGCTGCCAGGGGATCGCGTCCGGATCCGGCAGGTTGGTCAGGTCCATCTCCGCTTCTTGATTGGTCAGCGCGCTGGAGAACGTGCTGGCGGGATCACCTGTCAGGAAGTCTGCGCCTTCAGGCGTTGTGTCGCCGATCCAGTCCGGGCCACCATCGACCGCGGCGATTGTGCCGGCGCCCGCATTGACGCGATAAACCACCGTGCCGCCAATGCTTGGAACCGTCACATTGACATCGGCCGTGGCGGTCGAGGTTGCGCCATTGGCGCTGTCGGTCACCGTATAGTTAAAGCCCGTATCATTCGCTGAGGCCGGCGTGTAGGACACTTGGGTGTCGCCGTTGATCAGCTCTGCCGTGCCTGCCCCGTCGGCCTCGACCGCCGTGATCGACAGGGTCCCGCCCTCGAAACTGGAATCATTGGCCAGCAGGTCTGCCACATCCACCACCAGTGTTTCACCGAACTCCACCGAGCCGGCGATCTCATCGCGCGCATCCGGGGCAAAATCGCCCTGGTCATCGGAGGCGGTGATCAGGAGATTGTCGAATTCCGGGGTGAAGAGGTTGCCGCCCTCGGCATTTGTCTCCTCGACCCGTCCCGTGACACCGACTGCCAGGCCCATGTTGACGAAGACATCGGTCTGGAGGTTGGAGAAGATCGGGTTGGCGCGCTCGCCGTTTTCCGGCGCACCTCGGGCAAGGAAACCGCCCTGCCCCGCACCGACGATCGCCTCGGTCAGGTTGTTATCGCCGAAGGAGGACAGGTCCACCACGGCCGATTGTCCGGTGACCGGGCCGTCGTTGGAGATGTACTCCCAGACCGCCTGCACCGTCAGCGCTTCGCGATCGATCACCACCCGCATGACGAGGTTTTCGTCGACATTATCGGTCATGCCGGTCGCGTCGTATTCCTCAAGGAACACCTGCTGGTCATTCAGCTCAATATAGACACGCACGACTTCCTCGCCCGCATCATTGATGGCGAAGCTGAAGGAGGCGAAGTCGAACTGGGTTCCGGTGCCGAAATAAATGCCCTGGGATTGGCCCGGCTCGTTATTCAGGCCCGTCCAGACATTGGTGATCTTGGACTCCAGCAAAACGCGCTTGGAGCTATCATCGAAGTTCACGCCGGCCTGGAGGGCGTAGGTCACATCATTCGATGCGCCTTCGGCCGTGCCATCGCCCACAGCGTCAAACTCGATCTGCAAGCGCCCGGCAATGCCGCCATCCAGCACGCCGCCTGAGAAAACGCCCGACTCATTGGTGAAATACTCAGTGGTGTAGTTGACCATATGCCCTGTCAGGCCGAGCACGAAACCGTCCAGCCCGTTGGGCGAGCCGACTTCGTTCTCCATGGTGAACTCAAACACCTCGCCCGCGCTCACCTTGCTGTTTTCCCCGAGGCCGTTCTCAGGGTCCAGCTGGAACGGATCAAAGGCGTCGAACAGCAGGTCCGCATCGTCGTTCTCGGTTTCCTGAACCGGCTCTCCGCCGGGCACGAAGGCGAAGATGTTGCCCGCGCCATGGGCCGCGACCCAGATTGTCCCGTCAGGACCGATCGTGATGTCCAGCGGGTTGGCACCGGGAGAGGTCTGGAATGCGTTGTTGCTTTCGATGTCGGCCCGGTTGAGCGCCGTGCGGCCATCCTCGGACAGGTCCACATGGATGATCTGCTCATCGAAGCCGACAGCGAAAAGATCGCCATCATAGATCTCCATGTCCTCGGGGTGGATCCCTTCGAGGTACTCATAGATCACGATGCCATTGGTCGAGCCATTGTTCAGCACCAGCGCGTCGTCGACTGGCCCGCCGCCGACTTGCGGCTTGATGTAGAAGCCGGACAGAGGTGACGGTTCGAATCCGTTGAGGGGATCACCATTCAGTTCCGGCGGCAGGAAATCACGCAGCGAAAGAATGATCTCCCCGTTTTCATCGGTGAACTCGGGCGCAGGCACCGCTGCGCCATCGAGCCCGCCGCCTTCCAGCTCCGGTTTGAGGTACAAGATCGCGTCGGGATTGGCGTGGAAGAGGTTCGGGCTGCCGTAATAACCGCCACGTTCGACAAAGTGCAGGTTGTCCTGGGCGCCCGGGGCGATGGGATTATTGTTTTCCAAAAGTGGGATGTTGTCCGGGCGCTCGGCGGCGAGGAATTCCGGTCCGTTGCCTGTATCCACCTGAACGCCGGTGATCCCGTTCTCCTCGATGAAAATCTCTCCATCGGGCTGGACCACGATGTCCTTCCACTGGCCGCCGTCGTGGATTGCGAGCTCGCCGGTGGCAGGGTGAGTTGCAAAGACCTGACCTTGCGCATTGGCCGGTGCCTCGCCCCAGCCATTGTTGGCACCATTGTCCCAGACATAGACGCGGAAATTGTCCGCACCCTCCTCGGTTGAGTAGCCGATGTCGCCGGGCTCCAGCGTCACGACTTCGACATCGTATCCATTGCGGAAGCCCGTGGCGAAGATCTCCACGGGACCGCCCGATTCCAGATAGGCCTGATTGTATCCGTCATTGCCGCCCCAGGGCAGTCCGTCGGCGCGCGAGCTGAAACCCGCATTCGGGCGACCGTCGCCGGCCTCGCCGCGCTGAATGCCGAGAGTCGGCAGGTCATACTTGTATTCCTGGCCTTCACTGTCAGTGAGGGTCGGCAAGGCCTCAAGCGTATCCACATCGATTTCAAGCAGGGTCCCCGACAGGAAGTACTCCGGCGTGTATCCGAGATTCTGCGAGGGCGCTCCGGCATTGGCGAAGCCGCCGACCATCAGCAGGAGCTTGCCGTCGGGAGTGAAATCGACCCCGTTGACGGAATGGTTCTCCTCCGAACGGGGAAGGCCGCGCAACAGATCAATCTTGGTTGCGCTCCAGGCTTCCGAACCGCTGTTGGGAATGTCGATCGTCACCTTCGAAAGAACGCCGGAGTTGGTGTCGAGGTTTTTCTCGTCCACATTGGCCTCGCCGCCGCCGCCGATGCGCGGGTCGCTTGAGGTGACGTAAAGTTCCAGGTCGCCATTCTCGTCGAGACCGGCATGGAAGCCCGTGACCTGGCGCCCATTCACGCCCGTCGCCAGAGTTCCGTCATCATCGTGGTTGAGGATCGTGTTGATGATTCCCGTCTGGAAGACAATCGTCTCGCTGTAGGTCTTGTTCTCACCCGTTCCGGTGAACGTCACTTCAGAGACCGTGATGTTCCCGTTCTGCTGTGTCGAGATGAGATAGACTGTTCCATCATCTGTTTGGACAAACTGCAGTGACGTGGCGTTGTTGTAGCCGGTGCGAAGAATGTCGAGACCGAAATCAGGCATGATGTCCCCATGTATCTGGTTGAGCGTGGAGGGTGGCCCCTTCAGGCCGCACGCTGTTGTGATGAAGATGACGGGTGGTTCGGGATGGCGACTGTGAGCATTCAATCGCGAAGCAGACGCCAAGTTTTGCGCCGGTCTCCGGTCTCGTCAGCTGCAATGAAAACACCCCATCCTCCACATCCACAGGGGTTCACTGCTTTCTGACGCGCAGCCTCTTTCCGTGGATTGTGAAAGTTAAGGACACGCCCGAAAGTTGCGCAATCAGATTAACCTTTGGGGCGAACACCCCACCAAGAATTCCCGCGATAGGGGCAATTTGCTGCACCGCCAGCCCAATCCCCTAGGGTTTTGACTGTAGAACTCTCCGGTGGCATTGGAGTTGCACAGCCGGTGAACTGCGACGCGTCGGAATGCCCCGCGGTCACGAAGTCCTCAGCCCGGAGCACTGCATTGAAGCCGAACGGACCAAGCGAAACGGCCCAGCTGCCCTCCAGAGCGATCGCGGCCTCCCGGCGCACCTTTCTGGGGCTGGCCGTGTTCAGCTTCTTCACCA
>CAZVES010000031.1:17413-20814 GCA_964625835.1 uncultured Hyphomonadaceae bacterium | reverse complement strand
CATGCTGCGCAGCATGATCGTGTCGGCATCCAGGAAGACGCAGGCATCATATTCCACCAGTTGCCAGAGCCGCAGCTTGCAGAAATTGGCCAGCGGGCTGTGGAAAACCGGCTTGCGGCCCTTGGCAAATGGCGCAGCCGCATGCAGCGCGCCGCGGGCATGGCGCGCCTGGAACGCTTCTGACACCTCCAGCAACGGCGCGCGCACCCGCCGCGCATCAAACTCGTCCAGCCGCTCCAGCGCCGCGGCCGAGACGCCATCGGTGTGCAGCACCACCACATCGGCCTCGCAGCCGGCATGGCGGATCGATCTCAAGAGGGCCACCGCGCCCGGCAGGTAGTCATCATTGGCCAGCAGCGTGACATAGGCCGCCCTGGCGCGTGCCTCCCGGCTGGATTCCAGCTTCGACATGGACCCTGCGCCCTCCGCGTCAGGAAATGGATTTCAGGGCCTTGCCCTCCGGGTCCACGTTCAGGCGCGGCGCGATGTCCTTTGTCCAGGCCGAACGGGCCGGAATTCGCGAGCGGTCCAGGCGATACTCATAGCGCCGGGCCACTTCGACCACTTCTTCCATCAGGCCTTCTTCCAGCGTTGTGGGGTTCAGGCCCAGGGAGAGAAACTTGTCATTCTTCACCACAAGGTCGTTCTCGGCCGCTTCCTTGCGCGGATTGGGCAGGTAGGCAATCTCGGCCCCGGTCATGCGACTGATCATCTCGGCCAGGTCGCGCACCCGGTGCGTCTCGGTCATCTGGTTGAAAATCTCGACCCGGTCGCCCGCTTTGGGCGGGGCGTTCAGCGCCAGTTCGATGCAGCGCACGGAGTCGCGGATGTGGATGAAGGCCCGGGTCTGCCCGCCTGTGCCGTGCACGGTGAGCGGATATCCGATTGCGGCCTGGATGAGGAACCGGTTGAGCACCGTGCCGTAATCGCCGTCATAGTCGAACCGGTTGATCAGCTGTTCGTGCAGGCGAGTCTGGTCTGTGTGGGTGCCCCAGACGATGCCTTGGTGCAGGTCGGTGATCCGCAGGCCGTCATTCCTGGCGTAGAACTGGAACAGGAGCTGATCCAGGCACTTGGTCATGTGATAGATCGAGCCGGGATTGGCCGGGTAGAGGATTTCCTGGCCGGCCGTCTCGCCCTGAAGCGTTTCCACGCCCACGGTGAGGTAGCCCTCGGGGATGGCCGCCCCGACGGAGGAATAGCCATAGACCCCCATCGTGCCGAGATGGATGAGATGGGCATCAATGCCGGTCTCGACCATGGCATTCAGGAGGTGGTGGCTCGCGCTGACATTGTTGTTGACGGTGTAGTTCTTGTGCTTGTCCGACAGCATGGAATAGGGCGCGGCGCGCTGCTCGGCGAAGTGGATGATGGCATCGGGGCGATGGTCGCCAAGCCATTGTTTCAGGACATCATATTCCCGGGCGATGTCGATGAGCTGGAAATGGATGCGCCGGCCGGTTTCCTGGTGCCAGACGCGGGTGCGTTCCTGGATCGAGTCCATCGGCGTGAGGGACTGGACGCCCAACTCGGTGTCGATCCAGCGCCTCGAAAGGTTGTCGAGGATGTGCACCTCATGACCCAAGTCAGACAGGTGCAGGCTGGTGGGCCATCCGACGAAACCATCTCCTCCGAGAACTGCAATCTTCATGGGAGGGTCCTTTCCCGCAACTTTGCGACTTCCAATCCGCCCTGCGCGCCGCAGGGGAGCCAGAGCCCTCCCTAGCGCGCATCATGGTAAATTGGAAATGCCGCACTGCGACGCGCTGGCCGGAGCCTCACATAAGGCTGAAAGATTGGGCACCCAAGCGGGCGGACAGGGCAGGCCCGTAAAACGCCCTATCGCGTCGGGGTCTTGTCCGGGTCGGCGGGGCGCGGGGGCAGGAAGGGACTGACGGCCTCAAGCTGGCGCTCGACCTCGGCGATGGCGCGGTCCAGTTGCGGATCCTCGCCGGCCAGCAGGGCCTCAGGCGGATTGTCCACCTCGATGTCCGGCTCCACGCCGACGCCCTCGATCGTCCAGTTGCCCTCGGCATCGGCAAAGCCGAACTGGGGCACGAAGACCGATCCGCCATCCATGAGCGGGCCATGGCTGGTGATGCCGATCACTCCGCCCCAGGACCGCTTTCCGATCAGTGGGCCGAGGCCGCGCGCCTTGAAGGCGGCCGGGAAGATGTCGCCATCGGAGGCGGAATCCTCGTCCAGTATGGCCGCCATGGGACCGACGAAAACCGCATTGGGATAGGTGTCGGTGACGTCGATGCCGCGGGCATAGCCGGTGAAG
This sequence comes from uncultured Hyphomonadaceae bacterium, assembly GCA_964625835.1. Lineage (GTDB taxonomy): Bacteria > Pseudomonadota > Alphaproteobacteria > Caulobacterales > Hyphomonadaceae > UBA5336. The sequence goes on along the minus strand of CAZVES010000031.1, from coordinate 18,530 downwards.
ATCAGTTCCCGGTCCAGCCGGTTGATCAGCATTTGGGAGACATTGCCCCCGCCATTCTGGCGCACATCGATGACGAGGCCTTCCTTCGCGATCTGGCCGTAATACTGGCGGTTGAACTCGTAGATGCCACTCGCGCCCATGTCGGGGATGTGCATATAGCCGAGCCGGCCGCCACTGGCCTCGTCCACCCTGGCGCGATTGCGCTCCACCCAGCGGTGGTAGAGGAGGCTGTCCTCGCTGGTGAGCGGGTCGATGATGACGCGGCGCGGCGCCTCGCCATCGCCATTGTCGGAGACCGTCAGCTCCACCAGCCCGTCGCCCAGCCCCTGGAGCAGGGCGTAGACATTGTCATTGCGGCCCAGCGCGCGCCCGTTCACGGCGAGGAGATAGTCGCCCACCTCCACATCCACGCCCACTTCATTCAGCGGCGAGCGGTATTTCGGCTCGCCCGCCTCGCCGTCGAATATCTCGGCAAACCGGTAGCGCCCGCTGACATCGTCCAGCTCCAGGCGCGCGCCCAAGAGGGCGGTCATGGGCCGTTCCGGCGCGTCGGTCTGCCCGCCCGCCTTGTAGGCATGGCCGGCATTCAGCTCGCCGATCATCTCGCCGATCACATAATTGAGGTCATCGCGATGGGCGACATCGGCCACCAGAGGGCGATACTGCTCGCGCAGGGCTTCCCAGTCATAGCCGTGCATGTTCGCCACATAGAAATAGTCGCGGAAGCGGCGCCAGGTCTCGTCGAAGATCTGGTGATACTCATCGCGCGGCACCATGCGCGTTTCCACGTCCGACAGGGAGATGGTCTTCTCGTCCTTGTCGCCGTCGGCGATCTTGAGGCGCTGGATCGCGCCATTCTTCCAGATCGCCACAAGCGGCTCACCGGCCGCGATGCTGTAGCCCGAAAGGCCCTCGGCCACGTCAAAGCTCTCGCGTTTCTCAAGGCTGTAGGCGCGCAGCACATTCTCAACGCCCGAGGAGCGGCCATAGTGGAACGCCCCGCCATGGTAGGTCAGCACATGGCCTTCGGTGAGGGCGAGCGAGTAGATGTTGTCGGCCTCGATGGGCGCGCGGATCAGCCGGTCCGACAGGCCGTCAAAGTCGATCTCGACCGTGA
>CAZVES010000031.1:14491-17313 GCA_964625835.1 uncultured Hyphomonadaceae bacterium | reverse complement strand
TCGCCCTCGTCTTCGTTCTCGACCTTCACTTCGGTGTTCTTCGGCAGGAAAGGGTTGGGGCTGTCTTCGTTAAGCGCGAGAGCGAAGACGCCCACGCCCCGGTTCTGGGCATAGTTCCATTCCAGCGTGTCGATCATGGGCGCAAATTCGCGGCGCGACAGGAAGAAGAGATGCTCGCCATCGCCCGACCAGCGGGGATTGTATTCGGAGAACATCGGCCCGGTGACCCGGCGGGCATCGCCCTCCTCGCTGTCCCAGATGTGCAGGGAGCGGAAGGACAGGCCCCGCGCATCAGGCTCCTGGGCGGAGAAGGCAAGATAGCGGCTGTCGGGCGACCAGTCATAATCGTGCTGGTGGAAGCCGGCATCGTCAAACGCCTCGCTCACTCCGCCGCTGTCGACGTCAACCACCAGGATCCGGGCCTCGGTGTCGCCGACAGCGATCTTCGAGCCGTCCGGCGACCAGACCGGATTGTAGATCCGCCGATCGAGGTTTTCGGTCACCTGGCGGGGCGGTGTCTCGCCCGTCGCATCGCGCACCCAGAGCTGTTCCTCACCGGTCTTGTCGGAGATGTAGGCGATGCGATCGCCCTTCGGCGACCAGGCCACCTCGCGCTCATGGGCGGCGCTCGTGTCCGTCAGGTTCCGCGTGATGCCATCTTCCACGGGCACGGAGAACACGTCCCCGCGCGCCGCCACGGCCAAGCGCACACCGTCGGGGCTGAGGGAATAGCCGCGCACATCGCCGGAAGCATCCATCATGCGGGGGCGGGTCAGGCTGTCATCGTCACCGACAAAAATCTCGATCGGTGTGTCCTCTCCGGTCTCGACGTTCAGTAAACGGAGTGACCCGTCGAGTTCGTAAACGATCCGGCCCTCGCCATCATCGCCGGGCCAGCGCACGTCAGACCCTGCATGGCGGGTGACCTGGCTGGTTTCCTCGGTCTCCGGATCATACGAGTAGATGTTGAGGAAATCGTCCCGGTCGGAGACATAATAGATCGTGTCGCCGATCCACATGGGGTCTCTATCCGTACGCGGATGGTCTGTGATGTTGATCGAGCCCGATCCGTCCAGGTCGAAGATGAAGAGGTCCTGGGCCCAGCCACCCTCATAGCGTTTCCAGGTCCGGAAATCGCGCATGAGCGGGGAGAACAGCGCCTGGGTGCCATCCGGTGAGAGGATGCCCGCGCCTGAGATGGTCATGGGCAGGGCTTCGGGCAGGCCGCCTTCAACGGGCACGGTGTAAAGCCGGCCATCGGTGAGGCCGTACGCGTCGCGCAGGGAGCGGAAGACGATGCTCTCACCATCCGGGGACCAGCCCTGGACCTGGTTGTCATAGCCCCAGCGCGCGGGCAGGGGCCCGGATGCGGGGTAGTAGGTCAACTGCCGCGCCTCGCCCCCGCCCGAGGGCACGACAAAGACTTGCTCATCCCCGCCATACTGTCCGGTGAAGGCGATGTACTGGCCATCGGGGGAGAATTTCGGGAAAAGCTCCACGCCGGGGTGGGATGTCACCCGCCGCGCGCCGCCGCCCTCAGTGCTGGCGATCCAGATGTCCCCGCCATAGGAAAACGCAACGTCATTGCCGTGAATGTCCGGGAAGCGCAGGAGATTGGTGTCAGCGTCGGCCGTGGCCGCGAGAAGCGCCGCAACGGATGCGGCGTAGGCATATCTGAGCATGTTTCCCTCAAAAGGTCTGGGTGTGTCGTGCCCACCATCCTAAGCTCACATTGCAATCGTGCAACACAATAACGAAAGCTCTATCCGACGGGGTATCCTTGCGACCTAGACTGGCGGGCATGGACCAAAGGGATGCAGACAGCCTGGCCTGGAGCCTTGATTTTGCCGCGCGGCGGCTGGAGGGCGCGCTGGCCCTCGCCACGCGCGACACTGGCTCGGTGGCGTTCATGCTGCGCGGGGTCTGGCGCGCGGCCTGTCGGGAGCTGCTGTACCTGGAAATGTTGGTGCGCCGCCTGATCGTTTGCCTGGCCGCACAGGTCGAACCCGTGCGTCCGCCGTCTGGGCCCGCGCGCGGGCCGGCCGCGAGATGCGCGCCAAAGCCTGTGAAACCCGCCGCCAGGGCGCAGGGATTTGGCCTTTTCGACCCGTTGGACAGCCCGAATGCCATCCTGGCGCGCATGTTGGCGGCCAGCAATCCGGGCAGGGCGCCCGCCGTCGCCGTCCGGGCCGAGCCCGCCGCCGGCACGCCCGTGGTGGCGGCCGGTCGCCTGCTGGCCAGGTTTGCGGCCCTTGCGCAGGCGCTGGCCCATCCCGATCGCCAGGCCCGGCGACTGGCCCGGATCATGGACACACGTCGCGCCCTCGCTGCCAACGGCCATGCCCTGCGCGTGACGCCGCTTCGGCTCGGCCAGGCCCCTGCACTGGCCCGCGCGCGCGGCCTGTCGCTGGAATCCAGCGCCTATGGCGAGGCCGAACGCCTTGCCCTGAAAGCGCTGAACCGTCCGTATACTGATGTACTATTACAACCGCTCGAAGTGCCTGATGAGTCCCCGCCCGAAGCCCATCGCGTTGCGCCAGGTCCAACTGAGGTCTGTGTCAGCGGTGGGCCGGGAAACAGGACCCGGCGCCAGGACGAGGCAACTCCACAACATCCGTTCCGCGGGCTGCACCGTTCAGGTCCGCAAGCGCCGCCGTCCCTGGGCCGAGACACGCCGGGCCTGCACGCGTCACCGCCGCGGTTTCAGAGCCCCTTCGGCCAGAACAGTCCGCGAGGTCGGCCTCCGTCCGGTTTCACCTGACACTGGATCCAATCGGGCTCGGCTCAGGCCGGGTCGCAACCGGGTTTTTCTCGAACCCGTG